>JAYTUU010000073.1:0-25207 GCA_043744375.1 Rhodospirillales bacterium
ATATCGGCCACCGTCATGCGCGGATCGAGCGACGAGTATGGGTCCTGGAAGATCATCCGCACCTCGCGGCGATACGGCCGCAACGCCGATTTCGGCAGCCTGGCGACATCGACCATGTCGCCATCGGCCTGGCGAAACCGGATGGCGCCGGCGGTCGGGTCCAGGGTGCGGATGATGCATCGGCCGGTGGTGGTCTTGCCGCAGCCCGACTCGCCGACCAGCCCCAACGTCTCGCCGGGGAACACCGCCAGCGACAGGCCGTTCACCGCCTGGATTGGCGCGGCGTGGCGACGCAGGAACCCCTTCCGCTGCGCGAAATGCATCGACAGATTGTCGATCTCCAGCAGCGGCTCCGATCCGGCCGCGGCGAGCGCCGGGGCGGCGGCGGCATGGGCCACCGGGGCCACAGTGGCCGGCCGCCGGTCGGCCACGAAACACCGCGCGGTGTGGCCGGGCCCGACGTCCACCGCCGGCGGGTCCATCCGGTCGCAGGTGCCGGCGATCACGTCCACGCAGCGGTTGTGGAACGGGCAGCCGACCGGCCGGTTCAGCAGATCGGGCACGCCGCCGGCGATCACCTGCAGCCGGCGGTCCCGCGCGCCGCCATGCCGCGGATTGGATCGCAACAGCGCGCGGGTATAGGGATGGCGCGGGTCATGGAACACATCGGCGACTGGCCCACGCTCCACCACCAGGCCGAGATACATCACCACCACCTCGTCGGCCATCTCGGCCACCACCCCGAGATCGTGGGTGATGAACAGGATGCTCATGGCGAGATCGGCCTGCAACTGGCGCATCAGGTCCAGGATTTGCGCCTGCGTCGTCACGTCCAGCGCCGTGGTGGGCTCGTCGGCAATCAGCAGCGACGGCCCGCACATCAGCGCCATGGCGATCATCGCGCGCTGACGCATGCCGCCCGACAGCTGGAAACTATAGGCATCCAGCCGCTCCGCCGGCCGCGGCAAACCAACGCGCTGCAGCATCTCGATCGAGCGATCGCGCACCTCCTTGCGCGAGACCTTTTCGTGCAGGGTGATCGCCTCGGCCATCTGGTTGCCGATGGTGTGCACCGGCGACAGCGCCGTCATCGGCTCCTGGAAGATCATGCCGATATCGCGCCCGCGGATCGCCCGCATGGCGCTGCCATAGGGGGCCAGCGCCGCCAGGTCGGCCATCACGCCGTCGCGCCCCCGCAACAAAATCTCGCCGCCCGCATGGTGCAATGGCGGCGGCACCAGCCGCAGGATCGAGCGCGCGGTCATGCTCTTGCCGCAGCCGCTTTCCCCCACGATGCACACGGTCTTGCCCTGGCCGACATCGAGATCGACACCGTCGAGCACGCGCAGCACGCCGCCGGGAACATCGATATGGGTGCGCAGACCGCGCAGCCGCAGCACGGTCTCGGTGGTGGTCCCGACATCCACCGCCTCAGGCCTTCGCATAGGGGTCGGCGGCATCCCGCAGACCATCGCCGACAAAGTTGAAGGCCAGCACGGCGACGATCACCGGCACCGCTGGCAACAGCAGCCACGGCGTGACCGCCACCGCCTGCACGTTCTGCGCCGCCTGCAGCAACACACCCCAGCTGATCGCCGGCGGCCGCAGGCCGAGGCCGAGGAAACTCAACGCGGTTTCGCTCAGCACCATCACCGGCAAGGTCAGCGTCGTCACCGCGATGATGTGCGACAGGAACGACGGCACCATGTGGCTGAAAATGATGCGCAGTTTCGAACAGCCATCGAGCTCGGCCGAGACGATGAAATCCTCCTCGCGCAACGCCAGGAACCGCCCGCGCACCACCCGCGCCAACTCGGTCCAGCTGACCAGCGAGATGATGATGGTGATGGCGAAATAAACCTGGATCACTGACCAATCGCGCGGCACCGCGGCGGCCAGCCCCATCCACAGCGGGATCGTCGGCACCGAGCGCACTACCTCGATCACCCGCTGGATGCATTCATCCACCACCCCGCCATATAACCCCGATAGTCCGCCCAGCAGCACCCCAAGCGTGAGGCTCAGGGAAACACCCACCAGGCCCACCGTCAGCGACACCCGCGTGGCATAGACCATGCGCGACCACAGATCGCGGCCCTGCACGTCGGTGCCCAACAGGAACAGCGTCCGTCCAGCGTCCGCCCCCACCACCCCGATCAAATGCCGATCCGTCGGGATCAGGCCGAAAATCTTCCACTCGAAGCCGCGGGCAAGGAACGCCACCGGGATTTTCACCGCGGGATCGGGCGTGTAGATAAGCTGGAAATTAGCATCACGCTTGCGCACGATCCGGTAGATATGCGGGCTGAACGACCCGTTGTCGAACCAGTGGATATCCTGGGGTGGGATCAGCGAAAGCTGCGCGCTCGGCTTGTCCGGATCGGTGGTGGCGAAGAACTCCGCGAAAGCCACCACGCTGTAGAACATCACGATGATCACGGCGCACACCACCGCCAGCCGGTGGCGGCGGAAGCGCCGCCAGGTCAACTGCCACTGGCTGGCCGACGCCAGCGCGCGCGCCTTGTCGAGCGACGGCGCGGCGGCCGGCTGTTCGTTCACCGCGAGCCGCCCAGCCGGATGCGCGGGTCGATCGCGATCAGCAGCAGGTCCGACAGGAATGTGCCAACCACCGTCAGGATGCCCAGCATCAGCACGATGGTCCCGGCCAGGAACAGGTCCTGCGCGACCAGCGACTTGAACAGCACTGGGCCCACCGTCGGCAGGCCCAGCACCAGCGAGACGATCACGCTGCCGGAAACGACATAGGGCAGGATATACCCGACGGTGCTGATGAACGGATTTAGCGCCACCCGCACCGGATATTTCAGGATCGCCCGCCACAGCGGCATGCCGCGCGCCAGCGCCGTCACCAAGTACGGCTTGCGCAACTCGTCAAGCAGGTTGGCGCGCATCACCCGCATCACCTGCGCGGTCGAGCCGAGGCCCAGGATCAGCGCGGGCAGCGGCAGATGCCAGCACAGATCCACCACGCGGCCCCAACTCCAGGGCGCCTCGGCGTATTCTGGCGAGAACAACCCGCCCACCGCCGTGCCGAAATAATGGAACCCGAGATACATCAGCACCAGCGCGATTAGAAAGCTTGGCACCGCCAGCCCAATGAAGCCCAGGAACGTAAAAACGTAGTCGGCAAAGGAATGATGCCGCACAGCGGTATAAATGCCGATCGGCAGGGCCAGGATCCAGGTGGTGAGAACGGCCGCCGCCGACACCACGAAAGTCAGCAGCAGGCGCTCGCCGATCACGTCGCTGACCGGGCGGTTCCATTCCATCGACTGGCCGAAATTGCCCCGCACGACCTGGCTGACCCATTTCAGGTACTGCACCACCATAGGCTGGTCCAGGCCGTATTGCTGGCGCAACACATCCGCTTCGGCATTGCTGAACGCACTGCCCGACGACGCCATGTTGGCGACATACGAGGTGATATAATCCCCAGGCGGCAACTGGATGATCGTGAACGTGACCACCGAGATGAAGACCGACGTCAGCAGCGCCACAAGCAGCCGGTGCGCGAGATAGGGGAGCACCGATCAACTCTTGAAGTAGACGGTCATGACCTTCGAAATGCTCGGCGTGCGCACGTCCGGGCTGCTGTATTGCCGCCCCGGCACGTTGCCCATGTTGTTCTTCACCACACGGACCCCCATGAACGCCGGCGACAGCCCGACCGTGCCGATGATGTGGACATTGTCGATCATCAGCGCCCACATCTCCTTGGCCACCGGCACCAATTCGGCTTCCTTCAAGCTGAAACAACGCTTGAAGTTGTCCATCACCTTCACCATCCAGGGCGCCGGCATCTTGCCCTGCGCGCCGTTGGTGGCCGCCCACTTGCCCCATTCCGGCCCGTGCGCCGCACCCTCGAACAGCGGTAGAAGCGAGTTCGGAAAACTGAAGATATGGTCCGACCCGTCACCGACGAAGGAATAGAGCTGGTGCTCATTGGCCCGCAGTCGCGATTCGCCCAGGCTGCGCTCCACCTCGTTGATTTGCAGGTCGATGCCGATCGCGCGCCATTGCGTGCGGATCAACTCGCCGATCTGGGCATAGGGCAAGCCGGAGGCGGCGAAGGTCATAAGCTCCAGGCTCAACCGCCCCTTGCCGTCGGTGCGCAGGCGAAACCCGTCGCGGTCCTTCTTGTCCAGGCCGATCTTGTCCAGCATGGCGTTGGCCTTGGCCGGCTCGAACGTCGCCCACATCCGATTGTATTCCGGGCCGGGGTGATAGGGATTATCATCTGACGGCACGATGGTCCGCGCCTCGCCGATGCCCAGCCAGAAAATTTCGTTCAGCTCGTCGCGTTCGATCCCCAGCGCCAGCGCCCGGCGGAAATCGACGTTGCTCATCCACTTGGCGATTTCCGGGTCCTTGTCATAGCTGTGGTTGAACACGATCATCATGTCCGTGCCATGGCTGCCTGGATCGAGATAGACTTTGTAGTTGTTGGCCTTCTGGTTCTGCAGGAACACCGGCAGCTTGGCGAGCTGAAGGTGGCGCGCCTGCCAGTCGTACTGGCCGGCGATGGCGCGCAGGTTGATGACCTCGAGGTCCTCGGCCAGGTTGAACTGCACGTTGTCGATATACGGCAACTGGTTTCCCGCGCTGTCGACCCAGATGCTGTAGGGATTGCGCTCCAGGCTGAATACCGGCCGGTTGATCGGCGACTTCACGATCCACGGGGTGACCCCGGGTAGATCGGGGTTCTGCGCCCAATCGGCCTTGGTGAAGAACATCCGGGCCCAGGTCGGGAACCCCTGGTCCTTGGCCATCTGGTTCAGCTTGTCCTCGGCGGTGTATTTCGGCAGGAACTGCTTGAGGTAATGCGCCGGCGCAAACAGCCCATAACCGAAACGCCCCTGCATGGCAGGTCCGGTCACGCCATTGGTGCCGGCCAGCAAGCCGGGGAACAGGTAGTTGGCCACCGGAAACGACAGCCGCACGGTGTAGTCGTCGACCTTCTCTACATTGCCGTGCTGCCCATTGCTCTGGAACGAGATCGTCTTCACCGGCACCAGCTGGTCGTTCGAATAGATGTCCTCGAACCAGAACACGAAATCATTGGCGGTCAAGGGTTGCCCATCGCTCCAGCGCATGCCGCGCCGCAACTGGATGGTGGTGACCTTGCCGTCGTCGCTGAGGCTCCAGGATTTCGCGATATTCGGCGTGATGCGGTTGCCGGTCCAATCCCACGCCAGCAGGGAATCTGGCCCGGTCGCCGCCCGCCATGCGTTCCAGGCATCGCCAGGCCCGGTAAAGCCCTGGCGCCAGGTGCCGCCGTATTTCCCGATCTCGTTCAGCGGCTTGATGATCAGCGGGTCGGCGCCAATCCGCTCGGCCAGCTTCGGCAAGGCGCCGGCGGCGACCCGTGTCGCCATCATCGGCGCCTCTTGGAACTGCTTCGGCCACATGGCGGGATCAAGCACCACCTCGGGGCCTTCGAGCTTGCCGATCAGCGCGCGGCTGATGGCGGTGTCCTGCGCGAAGGCCTCGGCCGCCGGGCCGGTCAAACCCGCCGCTGCGGCCAGCGCAACCAGCTGCCGGCGGTGCAACTCGGCTTTTCCGATATTAGAGGCCATGGCTTGTCCCCTACCCCAGCGCGCTGTTGATCAGCTTGCCCTTGCGACCGCCGATCCGCATCGCGGACCTCGACCTGATAGTTGAGACCATGAAACGGCGTCAAACCAGAGTCAATCCCCATGACGCAGCACGACAATGCCCGCCAGTATTTCCAACCACCACGAAGAATGACGTCTCTCAAGGCATGGCCTGGCCGTCGGTTCTAACGCACCGCTCGATCCAGCCCGGCACGACCCGACCATTGCGGAACAACCGCATTGCTCCATAATCCCCATCAGCGGCGCTCAAACCAACTAACCGGCAACGTCCGACAGGCCAAACAACAAACCCCGAGGGAGAGCGCAGTGGTCGGATTTGTAGGCGCGCAGCACGAATTCCACGACGCCGCCTTTGTCCAGGGCTGGGCCGACCGCTTTGTCCCCACACCCCCGCGCATCGCGCTGTTCCACCTGATCCGCCAAAACATGTCGCCGCCCGGCGCGCCCGCCCATGTGCTGGAACTCGGCCTAGGGCCCGGCTACATGGCTCGGCACATCCTCGAACGAAACAACACCATCAGCTACGAAGGCCTCGATTTCTCCGAGGTGTTCTTCGACATTGCGAGAAAAACCATCGGCGACTGCATGCCCCGGGTCACCCTGACCAAGGCCGACCTGATGGACCAATCCTGGCCAAAAGCCCTGTCGCGGCAGCCCGATGCCATCATCTCAACCTGGGCCCTGCACGATCTCGGCGGGCAACAGGCCGTGGCCGACGTCTATTCACGCTGTCATGAAGTGCTTCCATCGGGCGGCGTCCTCCTCAACGGCGACTTCATCAAGCCCGACGATACCGACTGGACCTACGAACCCGGCCGCTTCGAGGTCAACCGCCATCTCGAACTGCTGCGCCAGGCCGGCTTCGCATCCCCAACCTCACTCGCCCTGTTCGAACACAACATCGACAGCCCAACCGCGGCGCAGAACTACGCCTGCCTCATGGCGGTCCGGTAGCCTTGGCGTCGAATGTACCGCTGAGATAGAGATCGCCCGTTTCGATAGACGCTTTGTTGGCTTGCGGTTTTTTTCAGTCGCGGTGGTTTGCGAGTAATACCCCCCCGGATGAATTTGACTCTCGGGGGGGGGATTCCCATTTGTGCTGAACTCTGACTCGATATCGTGGTGTTGCGCTTCGCGGTCGGGAGCAAGGCATGGGCGCGGCGGTTAGGATCACTCGGGACGAGTTCACGGCGGAGGAACTTCGTGCGGCATCGTGCAAATGCGATGATGGCGCACAGGTGCGCCGGCTGTTGGCGCTGGCGCTGGTGCTCGAAGGGCGGCTGCGGAGCGAGGCTGCGGGCCGAAGTGGCGCGCCTATGGTCGGTTGAGGTGCATGAGAACACGATCGGCGTTTGGTTGGGCGAACTGGGGTTGACCCGGTTGCAGCCGCGGCCGGTGCATCCGAAGAAGGACCCTGCGGTGGCGAAAACTTTTAAAAAACTTCGCCAGCCTGGTGCGCGCGAAGCTCGCCGGCACCACGGCGAATACGCCGATAGAAATCTGGTTCCAGGATGAAGCCAGGGTCGGCCAGAAAGGCACCCATGCCTATCTATTCGGGGCGATCTGCCCGGCTCGCGGCGTCGGCGCCGCGAGCCGGGCAGATCGCCGTTGTGAAAGCGCCCCGCATCGGCGAACGGATCATGCGTGGTGGTCATCGGGTGCGGTCCTTGGCGGCGCGTGGCGTGAAGCCCCACACGCTGGCCGGGGGGAAGTTCTGCGGCGTCCAGGCGACGCGGGTGGCGGTCAGGCCGAGCGCTTGATGCGGGATCGGTGAGATCACGCAATAGCTGAAATGCAGGAAGCCGCGTCCCGGTGCGACCGTTTCGATGGCGGCGACGAGGCGGCGCTGGTCCGCGCGGGAAAGCAGCAGCATCGGAATGCCGCAGATCACCGTCCCGATGCGGCCGTGCCAGGCGGCCGGAATGAGGTCGGGCAAGGCCAGCGCATCGCCGGCGATGACGTGGGCGCCGGGAAGTGTCGCGGATAAATGGGCGGCCATGCCGGGGACGATCTCGATGACGAACAGGCGCTCGGGCGGCAATCCGGCGGCGAGCAAGGCGCGCGAGACCACGCCGGTGCCGGCGCCGAGTTCGATCACCGCCTCGTCAGGCCCCCAAGTGGCGGCCGCGGCGACGCGGCGGCAGAGGTCGGCGGATGAGGGGACGATCGAGCCCATCTGGAGCGGGTTGGCGAGCCAGCGGCGAAAGAACAGCCGCGTTCCGTCCCGATTGTCGGTGGCGGGGGCGTCGGTATCAGCGGCGTGGGGTTGCGTCGAGGGCATGCTCAGGCGTCCTGCAGAAGGGTGAGGTTGCCAAGGAAGGCCTCGGCGGAACTGCGCCAGGAGAAGCGCTCGGCATGGGCGCGGCAGGCGGCGCGGTCGCCGTTCAGCGCGGCCAGGGCGGCGAGACGGAGGTCCGTGTTGGTCGCGCCGACGCGGGGGTCGGTGATGATGTCGATCGGGCCGGTGACCGGGTAGGCGGCAACCGGGGTGCCGCAGGCGAGCGCCTCGATCAGCACCAGGCCGAACGTGTCGGTGCGGCTGGGAAAGACGAACACGTCGCCGCCGGCATAGGCGCGCGCGAGGTCGGCGCCATGGCGCGGGCCGGTGAAGGTGACGGCCGGGTACTCGCGCGTCAAAGCGGCCAACTGCGGCCCGCCGCCGACAACCACCTTGGAGCCTGGCAGATCGAGATCGAGGAATGCACGGATGTTCTTCTCCACCGCGACCCGTCCGACATAGAGAAAGATCGGGCGCGGCAGGTTCCATACCTCGCGCGGCTCCGGGCAGAACGCGTCGAGATCGACGCCGCGCGACCAGGCGCGCAGGTTGCGGAAGCCGCGCCCGGCGAGTTCGGTGCGCAGGCTGGCGGTGGCCACCATCATGCCGGCGGACGGCGCGTGGAAACGGCGCAGCCAGGCGTAGGACAGCGCCGTCGGAATGCCCGTGCGCGCCTTCAGATAGTCGGGGAAGCGGGTGTGGAAGGCGGTGGTGAAATGATGCCCGCGCCGCCGTGCCCAGCGCCTTGCGGCGATGCCGAGCGGGCCTTCGGTGGCGATATGCAGGCAGCACGGCATGTAGCTCTCGATCATCCGGGCCAGGCGCCGGGCGGGCAGCAACGACAGGCGGATTTCGGGATAGGTCGGGCAGGCCACGGTGCGGAACCGATCCGGACCGATCACCTCCACCGTGTGGCCCATCCGGCGCAGTTCGGCCGTCGTCATCGACAGCGTGCGCACGACGCCATTGACCTGCGGCTCCCAGGCATCGCTGACGATCAGCACGCGCTCGAAGCCGGAGCGGGCTAAAGCGGGCCGGGCTAAAGCGGAGCGGGCTAAAGCGGGGCGGGCCGCGTCGCCGAAATTCAAGCGACCGTCTCCCGTGGGGCAGCCACCGGGGTGAAGAAGGACAGCCGGTTCAGCGCCGCCCAGTCGATCAGTTCCAGCCGCCCGTCATGGTGCTCGACCAGCGCGGTGCAGCTTTCCACCCAGTCGCCGTCGTTCAGATAGAGCACGCCGTTCACCTCGCGCATTTCGGCGTGGTGGATATGGCCGCAAACCACGCCATCGAGACCACGGCGGCGGGCCTCGCCGGCGAGAGCGGTCTCGAAGCGGTCGATCGCCTTCACCGCCTCTTTTACCTGGCGTTTCAGCCAGGCGGAGAGCGACCAGTAGGGATAGCCGAGGCGGCGGCGCACCGCGTTGAACCAGCGATTGATGACGAGGGCGGCGGTGTAGGCCCCGTCGCCCAGCAGTGCGAGGAAACGGGCGTAGCGGACGACGCTGTCGAACTGGTCGCCATGGATGACCAGCAGGCGCTTGCCGGTGACCGTCTGGTGGATGGCTTCGTCGCGCAAACGAATGCCGGCGATTTCGAGACCGACCGGCAGCCAGGCGCGAAACATCTCGTCGTGATTGCCGGGGATATAGGTGACCTCGGCGCCGCTGCGGGCATGGCCGAGGATCAGGCGCAGAACGTTGTCGTGCTGCTCGTCCCAGTACCAGGATTTACGTAACCGCCAACCGTCGATGATGTCGCCGACCAGGAACATGTGCTGGCATGACACGCGGCCGAGGAAATCGGCGAGGAAGTCGCTGCGGCAGCCGCGTGTTCCCAGATGGGTGTCGGAGATGAAGATGGTGCGCACGTCGAGGGTGAGCCGGTTGCTGCTGTCGATCGTCATTGCTGTCGGGCCGCGGCGCGGTCTGCCGCGGCCACCCCTTCCTCCAGGTCGTTGCGCCAATACGGCTGAGGCCATTGTCGTCCGGAGATAAGACCATCCGCACCCCGCGCCGTGCACGTGAAGTTTAGGTGACGGCCTTTAATAATAGTGGAACTGCGCCATTCCCCGAGGTTCTTCCGAATGTCTTGTATCTGTCGCCGAAATGTCACGGTTGTGGTGCAGTATCATGGACTTGGCAGAATTCGGGTCACCCGCGCCGCATGAAGATCATCTATAATCCAGCGGCCGGCCGCCGTCGGATCGCCGCGTTGTGGCGAGTCCTTGATATCCTCGCCGGCAACGGCATCCGCATCGACGTGACCGCCACCCGCGCGCCGGGGCATGCGGCCGAACTCGCGCGTGCCGCCGCCGACAGCGGCGTGCCGCTGGTGGTGGGTGCGGGGGGCGATGGCACGATCGCCGAGGTCGCCCGCGGTCTGGCCGGTTCGGCGACGCAGCTCGGCATCATCCCGATCGGCACGGCCAACATCCTGGCCCACGAACTGGCGCTGCCATTCGCCGCGCGCGAGGTCGCCAACGCGCTGGCGTCGCGGCGCACGCGGATCATCTGGCCTGGCATGGCCACCAGTGCCGACGGCAGCCGGCTGTTCGTGCAGATGGTCAGTGCCGGCTTCGATGCCGATGTCGTCCACACGCTTCCACTCGGGCTGAAGCGGGCGCTCGGACGGGCGGCCTATGTGGTGCAGGCCCTGCGCGAGAGTGCGCGCTATCCCTTTGCGCCGATCAGCCTGCGCATCGATGGCGCAATGACCGAGGCGGGCGGCGTGATCGTCTCCAAGGGCCGCTACTACGCCGGAGCCTACACGCTGGCGCCCGAGGGAAATCCGGCCCGGCCGGGCTTCCAGGTCGCGCTGTTCGACCGCACCGGCCCGGCCGCGGCACTGCTCTACGGCGCGCTGCTGCCGCTTGGCCTGCTCGCGCGGCTGCCCTCTGTGCGCATTGTGGCGGCGAGCGTGATCGAGATCATCGGTGGCGCCGGCATCCCCGTGCAGGCCGATGGCGACGCGGCGGGCTACGGGCCGATCACGATCAGCGATGCGCTGACGCCACTGACAGTCGTCACCGGCTGACCCTTGCTGCGCTGCACGGCCTTCACCAAAGCGCAACTCAACCGTCACGGCCACGGCTTCGGTCGCTGCTACGAGGCCGCTTCGCACCATTGCCCAGGAGATCGCAGCATCATGACCATCACCCGACGCGCCGGCCGAGGCGATCGCCGCCTTCCTTGGCCGCCGCCTGCTGCGCATGCTCGTCACCCTCTGGGTGATCGTCAGCGTCGTGTTCCTGGCGACGCGGCTCCGGCAATCCGATCGACTATCTGATGCCCGAGGGGATCGATGCCGCTGGGCGGGCGGCGATGATCGCCTATTGGGGCCTCGACGGGCTGCTGCTCGATCAATACCTGCTGTTCTGGCGCTCGCTGTTCGCCGGCGAGTTCGGCCTCGGGCTGATGGAGCGCCGGCCGGTGGTGGAGATTTTTGCCGAGCGGATGGGGCGCAGCCTGGCGCTGCTGGCGACCTTGTGCATCGGCGTGCCGCTCGGCGTGCTCGCGGCGATGTGGCGCCAGCGGGCGATCGGCGGCTGGCTCCTGCTGGTGGCCTTCCTCGGCTACGCGATCCCCAATTTCGTGCTCGCGATTCTGCTGCTGTTGCTGTTCTCGTTCACGCTGCACTGGCTGCCGAGCGCCGGGACGACGACGGGCTGGCACTACATCATGCCGGTGGCGACGCTGGCGGCCTACTTCATCGCCGCCCTCGTGCGCTACACGCGCAACCCGATGCTCGACGTGCTCGGGCAGGACTATATCCGCACCGCGCATGCCAAGGGGCTGTCGCCGGCGGTGGTGCTGATCCGCCATGGGCTGCGCAACGCGCTGATCCCGGTGGTCACGGTGCTCGGCCTCGCCTACTGGGCGCAGTTCGCCCGCCTGGTGCGCGGGCAGATGCTGGCCTTGCGCGAGCTGCCCTATGTCGAGGCCGCCCGCGCGGTCGGAGCCACCCCCTGGCGGGTTGCGGTGCGGCACATGGTGATCGACGCACAGAAGGGCCGCCTGCCGACCGGCGGGAATGCCGCGGTGATGTTCACCAACGGCGTCAAGGTGACGCAGACGATGGTTGATGATCTGGCGCTACTGGTCGAGCAGAAGGCCACCCCGGAAGACACGCTGAAGACCATGGCCGCCGAAGTGCAGAAGCTGCTGCCGCGCTGATCCCGCCCACTCCGCCGGCCGGCGATGGACGGCCCCTGGCAGGTTTTCGCCGCCCAGTTGCAGCAACGCGCCCGCTGTCCGGTGGTGCCCATTCATGTCGCCGGGCAGAACAGCCGGCTGTTCCAGATCGCCAGCCATTTCAGCCAGACCGTCCGGCTCGCCCTGATGGCCGGTGAAATCCGCCGCCGCTTCGGCACCGAATTGCACATCGCCATCGGCGCCCCGATCACGGCCCGAAGCCTCGCCGGCATCAGCGATCGCACAGCCCTGGCCGCTGAGCTTTGCCGCCGCACCTACGCGCTGGCCGGGATCGACACCACGCGGCCCGGCATGATCGTGGAGTGGCCCCGCGCCATCCAGGACAAACCACGCAAGAGCTAGCGCGCCTTCACTTCCCCCCCGAACCTTGCGACACTGCGGCCTCGACTTGACAGTAACCGGAGCCGCGCCCGTGGATTTCGCTCTCTCGCCTGAAATCGAACAGATCCGCGCCGACATTCGTCGGTTCGTCGATGAGCGGCTGATCCCGCTGGAGTCCGATCGCGCCAACTACGACGCGCATGAGAACATCAACATGGCGGTGTTGCAGGGTTTGCGGGCGGAGGCGCGCCGGCAGGGGTTGTGGGCGTTGAACGTGCCGGTGTCGCGCGGTGGGCGTGGGCTGAACATGGCCGGGATCGCGCCGTGCTACGAGGAGATGAACCGCTCGATTTTCGGCCCGGTGGTGTTTCTCGCGGCGGCGCCCGATGACGGCAACATCCGCCTGCTCGGCCAGATGGCGACCGAGGCGCAGCGGCAGAAATGGTTGCAGCCGATCATCGACGGCCAGGTTCAGTCCGCCTTCATCATGACCGAGCCGATGGACGAGGATGGCCGCGGCTGCGGGTCGGACCCGTCGCAGACCTATACCACGGCCACCCGCACCAACACGGGCTGGGTGATCAATGGAAAAAAATGGTTCATCACCGGGGCGGAATCGGCAAAACATTTCATTCTGATGGCGCGCACCTCCCAGGATGACCGGCGCGGCCTGACGGCGTTCATGTTCCATGCGGATACGCCGGGTTGGCGCATCATCCGGCGCATCGACATCATGGGCCCGGAGGAGCATGGCGGGCATTGCGAGCTGGAGTTCGACGGGCTGGAAATCCCCGACGAGGACCGGCTGATGGAGGTCGGCGACGGGCTGCGGGCGACGCAGATCCGCCTCGGCCCGGCCCGGCTGACGCACTGCATGCGCTGGCTCGGGCTGGCGCGACGCTGCCTGGAGGTCGCCTCCACCCATATCGAGAAGCGGCGCTCGTTCGGCCAGTTGTTGATCGACAAGGAGAGCGTGCAGGGGCTGATCGGGCAGGCGGCGATGGAAATCCAGATCGGCCGGCTGCTGACCATGCAGGCGGCGTGGAAGCTCGACCAGGGCGATCTTGCGCGCAAGGATATTTCGATGGCGAAAATCGTCGTGGCCGACGCGCTGCACAAGGCGGCCGACACGGCGCTGCAACTGATGGGCGCCAAGGGCTACTCGAAGGACACCCCGGTGGAGTGGATTTATCGTTACGCTCGCCAAGCGCGTTTGGTCGATGGCGCGAGCGAGGTGCATCGCATGGTGCTGGCCAATTTCCTGCGCCGCGACGGCATCGACTTCTTCAAGTGGGGCCACGGCAAGGGCTGAATTTTCATGGCCGGCAATCGCCGCCTGACGCTGGCTGTCGGCACCAACCAGACGCTGACCTGGGGGATGACGTTCTATCTGCCCGCCGTGATCGCCGGGCCGGCCGGCGCCTCGCTCGAAGTCTCCCGCGCGGCGTTGCTGGGGGCGTTCTCCTGCGCGCTGCTGATCAGCGGCTTCTGCGCGCCGCGCGTCGGCAAGCATATCGACCGCCACGGGGGCGCGGCATTCTGGTGGCGAGCTGCGCGATTTCGGCGGCCGGCCTGGTGCTGCTCGGCCTCGCCCAGGGGCTGGCCGGCTGGTATGCGGGCTGGCTGGTGCTCGGTATCGCCATGTCGCTCGGCCTCTACGACGTGGCGTTCGCCACCGTCGGCTGCCTGCTCGGCCGCGCGGCGACGCCGGTGATCACCGGGATCACGCTGCTGGCGGGGTTCGCAAGCACCATCTTCTGGCCGATCGGGGCGCTGCTGGTGGAGGCGGTCGGCTGGCAGGGCACGCTGTTCTGCTACGCGGCGATCCAGCTTGGCCTGAACCTCCCCCTCGTGCTCGCCTGCGTCCCCGCCGGATTGCCGCGCGTGGATGCCGCCACGGCACCGCCGCCGGCCGAGACCGGGCAGGTGCGCGCGGTCGCCTTCGCCTGCCTGTCGGCATTCTTTACCTTGCGCTGGTTCATCACCTCCTCGGTCGCGGTGTTCATCCTGCCACTGCTGCTGAGCCTCGACTTGCGGCTGGAGCAGGCGATCTTTGTTGCTGCTTTGATCGGGCCGGGGCAGGTGGCCGGGCGGATGATCGAGTGGTCGATGGGCGGCACGCTGAATCTGCTGGCGCGCGCCAGTATCGCGGCGTGGCTGTCGCCGCTGGGCTTCCTGGTGCTGCTGACCGGCGGGGTGTTCGTGGCGCCAACCCTGGCGGCCTGCGCCTTCGCGCTGCTCTATGGCATGAGCAACGGCATCCTGACCATCAACCGCGGCACCCTGCCGATGGCGATCTTCGGCCCCGCCGGCTATGCGGCGCTGCTCGGCTGGCTCGCCGTGCCCGTGCTGCTCGGCCAGGCCGGCGCGCCGACGCTGACCGCCCCGCTGGTCGACGCGTTCACCCCGGCCGGCCTGATCATCGGCGCCGCCGGCGTCACCGCCTTCGCCGCGCTGCTGCTGCTGCCGTTGCGCCTGCCCCAAAATCGCCTCTTGGAAAGTTGATCTCCCCGCCGCTGGATTGCGTTGCCTCCTTGCCGCAAGCTGTCGCCGCAACATCGGGAGGCCGTGATCATGTCGGAGTTCAACCAGCCCGAATTCGTCACCCGCAACCGCGCCATCGCGGTCACGCTGGATCGCCGGGTCGCCGTGCATCGCCAACAGGCGGGCATGTTGGCCGCGGGCACCGGCCGCCTCAATCTGCTCGCCGAGGGCGATTCCTGGTTCGACTACCCGCTCACCGGCAGCAACCCGCTGCTCCCCTCCGGCGTGGTCGCCCAATTGCCCGCCGTGCTCGCGCCCGATCCGGTCGTGCTCAGCCTGGCCCACTACGGCGACACCACGACGGAGATGCTCGGCGTCGACCAGCGCCGCCGCCTGATCGCGGCCTTGATCGACCCGGCCCACGGCACCTTCGACGCGCTGCTGTTCTCCGGCGGCGGCAACGACATCGCCGGCGCGCAGTTCCGCCTGTGGCTGCACGACGCCAATGCCGGCGGCGGCGCCGTCAACCTGGTGGCGCTCGACCATGTGCTCGGCGTCATCATGGCCGCCTACGAGGACCTCGTGGCCCTGCGCGACCAGCACCGCGCGACCCTGCCGATCTTCCTGCACGCCTATGATTTCGCCCTGCCGACCGGCACCGGCGTCTGCGGCATCGGCCCCTGGCTGCGGCCGTCGCTGGAGGATCGCGGCTGGATGGCGCACGGGGACACTCCGGCCAGAGGGGCGCCGATCGTGCGGGACATGCTGAGCCGGTTCCGCGACCGCCTCGCCGCCTTCGCCAATAGCCAGAGACATGTCGTGCTGGTGGAAACCCAGGGGCTGCTCGACGCCGACGAGTGGGCGAATGAGTTGCACCCGACGCCCGCTGGCTTCCGCAAAGTCGCCGAGGCCTTCGCCGCCGCCCTGATCGCCCATTTCCCCGGCCGCGCCACCCTCGCGCCGCCCGCGCCCATCGTGGTCGCCGGTATGGGCGGGCCTGGGTCGGCGGCGTAACCCGGCGTCAACTATTCCAGCGCATCCTCGGGCGATGCGCTGGATGTTGCTCCTGCTCCTCTGGTCCTTCCCCGCGACCGCCCAGCCGGCCGATTGCGCGGCGGTGCCCGTCGGCCCGGAGATGCGCCTGAAACCGCGCATCGGCCTCAAGGGCCAACCCGGCGTGCGTCCGGGCATGGAAGGCGACATTCCCATCGATCTCGGCACCGCCCCGATGTTCGGCACCACCTGCCGTGCCGACCCCAATCCGGGGCCGGAGGACATCCTGCGCGGCGCCCCGGCCCCCAATGGCCTGCTGCAAGGCAGCGGTCCGCAGGACGTGCTGCACAACCGCTGGCAAGGCAACGTCAGCGTCCAGCCCCGACCGTAGATTTTTTCGTCGCCCGTAGATTTTTTCCGGCCACCATGTCGAAATCGCCGGGACAAGAACGTCTCATGGTCAGGCGCGGCACAACGCCGCCGCCGCAACCGGAGCTAACCGCCATGCAATACATGCTGCTCATCTACCAGGACTCCTCCCGCCAGAGCATGCCCAGCGACCCCGCCGAGGCGCAGAAAGCCTACGCGCCCTGGATCGCCTACACCCAGGCCCTGCGCGACGCCGGCGTGATGATCACCGGCAGCCAGCTCGCCCCCGCCACCGCCGCCACCACCGTCCGTGTCAACGCCGGCAAGCGCCACGTGCAGGACGGGCCATACGCCGAAACCAAGGAACAACTCGCCGGCTATTACATCATCGAGGCACCCGATCTCGATGCCGCCCTCGACTGGGCGGCGCGCTGCCCCGGCGCCACCTCCGGCATCATGGAAGTCCGCCCGCTCGTTGGCTGATGAACCCGCCCCCACTGCATCCCGTGCCGTCGAGGCGGCGGCGCGGGACGCCTATGGCCGCCTCGTCGCCTGGCTCGGCGCCCGCTCGCGCGACCTCGCCGGCGCCGAGGATGCCCTCGCCGACGCGTTCGCCACGGCCCTGGCAACCTGGCCGCGCGACGGCGTGCCCGAACGCCCGCAAGCCTGGCTCCTCACCACCGCCCGCCGCCGCATGATCGACGCCGCCCGCCGCCGTCGCACCCGCGACGACGCCATCCCCACCCTCCTCCTCATCGCCGCCAGCGATGACACACGCGAAGACATCCCCGACGAACGCCTCAAACTCCTGTTCGTCTGCGCCCACCCCGCCATCGACCCCGCCGCCCGCACGCCGCTGATGCTGCAAACCGTGCTCGGCATGACCGCCGCGACCATCGCCACCGCCTTCCTCGCCGCCCCCGCCGCCATGTCCCAGCGCCTGGTGCGCGCGAAGGAGAAAATACGCGCCGCCGGCATCGGATTCCGCGTGCCCGAAGCCCACGAACTGCCCGAACGCCTCGACGCCGTGCTGCACGCCATCTACGCCACCTATGGCACCGGCTGGGAAGACGCCGCCGCCAATCCGCTCGCCGAGGAAGCGATCTGGCTCGCCCGCCTGCTCGCGCGCCTGCTGCCCGGCGAACCCGAAACGCACGGCCTCCTCGCACTGCTGCTGTTCTGCGAATCCCGCCGCGACGCCCGCCGCGAGACCGGCCGCTTCATCCCCCTCGCCATGCAAAACGTCGCTCGCTGGTCCACCCCCATGCTGGCCGAAGCCCGCCACCACCTCACCACCGCCGGCGCCGCTCGCCGCCTCGGCCGCTTCCAACTCGAGGCCGCCATCCAATCCGTCCACGCCGCCCGCGCCGAAACCGGCATTACAGACTGGGAAGCCATCGCCCTGCTCTACGAGGGCCTGTTCGCCCTCGCGCCGACCACCGGCATCGCCGTCAGCCGCGCCGCCGCCCTCGCCCAGGCCCGCGACGCCACCATGGCCCTCGCCGCACTCGACGCCATCGACGCACCCTCATACCAGCCGTACTGGGCCCTCCGCGCCGTCCTCCTGCGCCGCCTCGGGCGCGACGCCGAAGACGCCACGGAACGTGCGATCGCACTGACGAGCGATCCGGCGGTGCGCGCGTATCTCAGGCAAGCGCGCCTCCGGCGGCAAAGGGGCACGCCCCTTTGATCCCCCCGACTTGCTTGCGGCTGCTTCGCCGGCAATCCCGCCGCGAGCACAAATGGGATCAAAGGGCCCCTGGCCCGTCGCGCGACTGCGCGCTGCGCACGACGCCGGCGGAGCCTTGATTGCTGTACCCTGCAAGCACCACACCCTCTGCCTGTACAGCCGCCCGCACTGCGGGGCTGACGAGGGCGGCGAGTTCTGCTTCGTGTTGATACGAAGGCATCCACCGATCGAGCAGCGCATCGCGGCCGGCGGCGGGATGGAAATACATTTCGCTGATCCCGTCCGGCAGATTGGCCAACACGCGCAGCACCCGCGCTTCGGTCATCGCACCGCTCCAGGTGAGGCCGAACACCTGGTCGCAGCACGCCATTCCCGCCGCCCGAACTTGATGCCGAAGCAGGCCGCTCCAGGCCGCCATCGCCCGTCCGGCGAGGGAGGGCGCGACCCAGGATGGCTCGTTTGGCACGCGCACGGCGCGCAGGCCGAATTCCTGGCCGATTGAGATCAGCAGCGCGCCCACGGTCGGGTGGAGGTGCATGTGCTTGTGGGCGTCGGCGTGATCGAGCGGCAGCCGGGTGGCGGCGAAGGCTTCGAACTGGGCGCGGATTTCGGCTGCCAGACGGCGGCGTTCGGCGGGGAGGAAGAAATACCGCACGCCGAGTGCCGCCTGGTCCGATGACAGCCATCCGCCGCGCATCGACGGACCTTCGACGGCGACCAGGTGTAGTCCGACCTGTAGCCCGGGCATGCGCCGCGCCCGCGCCACCGCGTCGGCGGCCGCGGCGCCGGCGACCATCAGGCTGGCGGAGGTCAGGATGCCCTCGCGATGGGCGCGTTCGACGCCTTCGTTCACCGCCTCCGACAGGCCGAAATCATCGGCGGTGACGATGAGGCGCTTCACTTCGCGGGCGTGGTGCGCAGGATCTGGCCGCGCCATTCCACGTTGCGGCCGAGATGGGCGGCGATCAGCACGACGAGGGACAGCGCGTCGCGCAGGGGGAACAGCCAGATCGGGATGCGGGTGACCAGTGTGGGGTCGGCTCGCGCCAGTTCGCCGTCGATCCCGCGCGCGGCGGCGTTGCGCACGGCCCAGGCGACGATGAACAGCGTGACCGTCCACTCCGCGCCGCCTTCCAACATAATCGCCACCAGCGCCCAGGCCAGCGGGTATTGCAGCGCCGACAATGCGAAGCCGAGCGGTTCGAGGGCCCGGATCGTCCGCCCCCAGCGCAGTTCATGGCGGAACAGCGCGACCAGCCCGGTTTCGGCGACGGTGGTGGCGACGATCACCGACGCCAGCGCAACGCGCAGGCCGAGCGCGCGCACGCGGCGGCCGAGCATCTGGTCGTCGGCGATCTCGTCCGCCAGCGCCGCCAGCCCGCCGGAAGCCGCCAGCGTGTCGCGCCGCAGTGCCATCGTCGCCCCCAGGCAATCCTGCCGGCCGAGTGCGCGCGCGAGCAGGGCGCCGGGGAGAAAAACGTGGTTGATCCAGGCGGTGCCGAGCGTCGCCGCCAACGCGTGGCTGGCCGGGCGGCCGGTGTAGAGCGTCGTGACCAGCCCCACGCCGGGCTGCGCCAGCGTGGCGGCGAGGGCGGCGAGCGTGCCGGGCGGGGACCACACGTCGCTGTCGGCGATCATCAGCGTGTCGTGTTTTGCCATCGGGAACATGTTGATGAGGTTGGAGATTTTGCCGTTCACCCCATGCGCCGCGGCGTTCACCACCACGGCGATGTCGGCGTCGGGGAAGCGCGCCTGGAGGCGCGCGACCACGGCCAGCGCCGCGTCCTCCGGCCCGTGCGCGCCAAACACGATCTGGAGTGGAAAATATTCCTGCACGCACAGCGAGGCCAGCGCGTCTTCCAGCAACGGCTCATCGCCGTGCAGCGGTTTCAGAACGGTGATGCCGCCTTCCGCCTGCACGGGCTGAGGCGCCTTCCCGAACCGCCGCAGCGCCCACCAGCCGGCCAGCGCCTGGGCCATGCCAGCCGTTGTGGCAAGCCCGGCGATCCAGGCCAGCATTACGGCTTGCCCGCCAGCCCCGCGGTCCGGTCGCGCAGATTGGCGATCAGCGGCGCCGGGTCGCCGTCCTTCAGCAGCGTGCGGAAATCCGAGCGCTGCACGGCGACGCGGCTGATCGCGCCGTCCACCAAGATGTCCACCGCCTGCCAGCCCGCCGGCCCCTGGCGCATCACGTAGTCGAGCCGCGTGGCCGCGCCCGTCGGCGGCACGATGCGGGTGGCGATCACCTCGTCATTGCCGACCTTGCGCCCGCCCGGCAGGATTTCCAGCGTCTCACCCACAAAACTGTCGAAATTGCCGACCCAGTTCGCCACCGTGAAGGCGCGAAACGCGGCCAGGATGTCCGCCTGCTGGGCCGCCGAGAACCGGTTCCAGCCCGGTCCGACGGAGGCTTGCAGGATGGCCCGCAGATCGAACGCACGCTCCACCAGCGGCGCGAGGGCGGCCGCGCGGGTGGCGAAGGGCACGGCGCCGCCGGATTTCATCCCCGCCAGCAACCCGGCGTTGAACGCCGCGATCGGTGCCTCCGGCCCCTCCGGACCGGCGGCAACGAGCAGGGCCGCGAACCCCAGCAGCGCGCGCCGCTTCATCATGCGCGCACGGCGCCGATATCGGCCCGCCCCAGCGCCTTCAGAACGGTGGCAACGATATCCTTCGCCATCAGCCCGGCCTCGATCATCTGTTTCGCCGGGCTGTCATGGTCGAGGAACGCGTCCGGCAGCACCATCGGGCGAAACTTCAGCCCGCCATCGAGCAGGCCCTGCCACGCCAGGAACTGCATCACCGCCGCGCCAAAACCGCCGCTGCTGCCTTCCTCGACGGTGACGAGCACCTCGTGATGGGCGGCGACCTGCGCGATCAGCGCGGTATCCAGCGGCTTCATGAACCGCGCATCCACCACCGTCGCCTTCAGCCCGCGTGCCGCCAGTTCATCGGCCGCCTTCAGGCTCTCGCCCAGCCGCGTGCCGAGCGACAGGATCGCCACCGACCCGCCATCGCGCACGACCCGCCCGCGGCCGATCGCCAAAATTTCCCCCCGTTCCGGCAACGCAACCCCGGTGCCCTCGCCGCGCGGATAGCGCACCGCGCTTGGCCCTGCGTCATAGGCCGCCTGGGTCGCGACCATGTGCATCAACTCCGCCTCATCGGCCGGCGCCATCACCACCATGCCCGGCAGGCAGCCGAGATAGGCCAGGTCAAAACTCCCGGCATGGGTCGCGCCGTCATTGCCGACCAGCCCCGCACGATCGATGGCAAAGCGCACCGGCAGCGACTGGATGGCGACGTCGTGCACCACCTGGTCATAGGCGCGCTGCAAAAACGTCGAGTAGATCGCGCAGAACGGTTTTATCCCCTCCGTCGCCAGCCCGGCCGCGAAGGTCACCGCGTGCTGTTCGGCAATCCCCACGTCAAACGTGCGGTCAGGAAACCTCTTCGCGAACCGGTCCAGCCCGGTGCCCGACGGCATCGCCGCCGTGACGGCGACAATGTCCGGATCGGCCTCGGCGGCGGCGATCAGCGCGTCGGCGAACACACGGGTAAAAGTCGGCGGCCCCGCCGGCGCCTTGGCCTGCTCGCCGGTGACGACGTTGAACTTGCTGACCGCATGCAGCTTGTCCGCCGACGCCTCGGCCGGCGCGTAGCCCTTGCCCTTCTGGGTGATCACATGGAGCAGGATCGGCCCGCCGCGCCGGTCCGACTCCTCGGCCTCGCGCAGATTGCGCAGCACCGGCAGCAGATGATCGAGGTTATGCCCGTCGATCGGACCGACATAGTAGAAGCCCAGCTCCTCGAACAATGTCCCGCCCGTCAGCATGCCCCGCGCGTATTCCTCGGCGCGCCGCGCGGTGCGCTCGATGCTCTTGGGGAAGCGCTTGGCCATCCGCGCGCCCAGTTCGCGCAGGCTCAAGAAACTCTGCGAGGACAGCAGCCGCGACAGGTATGCACTCATCGCGCCGACCGGGCGCGCGATCGACATGTCGTTGTCGTTGAGCACCACGATCAGCCGCGAATGCAGGGCGCCGGCGTTGTTCATCGCCTCATACGCCATGCCCGCGCTCATCGCGCCGTCGCCGATCACCGCGATGACGCTGCGATCGTCCTTGATGCCGCGCGCCGCCTTCAAATCCCGCGCCACGGCCATGCCGAGCCCGGCCGAGATCGAGGTGGAGGAATGCGCCGCCCCGAACGGATCGTACTCGCTCTCCGCCCGCCGCGTGAAGCCCGACAACCCACCGCCCTGCCGCAGCGTGCGGATGCGATCGCGCCGCCCGGTCAATATCTTGTGCGGATAGCATTGATGGCCGACGTCCCAGATCAGCCGGTCCTCCGGCGTATCAAAAATCGCATGGATCGCGACCGTCAACTCCACCACCCCCAGCGAAGCGCCGAGATGCCCACCGGTGGAGGACACCGCATCGATCGTCTCGGCCCGCAACTCCTCGGCCAATTGCTTCAACTGGTCCGTCGAGAAATTACGCAGATCAGACGGCACACGGACGCGATCCAGCAAGGGCGTGCGGGGACGAATAACCGGTGCGTTCATCGTGCTGCCTTCAGTTGCGCCGCGTGACCATAAAATTCGCCAAGGCGCGCAGCCGATCCGCGACCGCGCCAAAACTCTCCAGATGCTCCGCCGCCTGCACCGCCAGCAGCTTCGCCCGCGCCCGCGCCGGCGCGATGCCGAGCACCGCCACCAGCGTCGCCTTGCCCGCCGCCGCGTCCTTGCCGACCGCCTTGCCCGTCTCTTCTTCCGTCCCCTCCGCGTCCAGCAGATCGTCGGCGATCTGGAACGCGGTGCCGATATCGCGCCCATACGCGGCTAGAAGATGGCGCTGATGCAGCGGCGCGCGGCCGAGAATGGCACCGGCCTCGACGCTGTACTGGATCAGCCGCCCCGTCTTGAGCGCCTGCAACCGCGCGATCTCCTCGGGCGTCAGCGATTTCCCCTCGGCCAGAATATCGATCATCTGCCCGCCACACATGCCGCGCCCGCCACTGGCATGGGCCAGCGCCACCACCAGTTCCGCCCGCGCCTCGGGGTTGGTGTGCGTGTCCGCCTCCGCCAGCACCTCGAAAGCGCGCGCCTGCAACGCGTCGCCCGCCAGGATCGCCGTCGCCTCGTCGAACGCCTTGTGGCACGACGGCTTGCCGCGCCTGATATCATCGTCATCCATCGCCGGCAGATCGTCATGCACCAGCGAATAGGCGTGCAGCATCTCCACCGACGCCGCCACCCGCGCCGCACAATCGCGATCCACGCTGAACAGCGCCGCCGTCTCCATCACCAGAAATCCGCGCAACCGCTTGCCGCCGCCCAGCGCCGCATAGCGCATCGCCTCGAACAACCGCGCCTCCGGCCCCTCGGGCACCGGCAATAATACATCGAGCGCCTGCTCGACCTCGCCAGCCGCCCGCTTCAACGCGGCAGAAAGGGTCTCGGACATGATTATTCGGACTCCCGCAACGCCAGCTTGCCATCCGCCGCCGCCACGATCGCCTGCACCCGCTGCTCCGCCTCCGCCAGCTTGGCCTCGCAATGCGCGCGCAGCTTCGCACCGCGCTCATACGCCCCGATCGCATCCTCCAGCTTCTGCTGGCCCCCCTCCAACGCCCGGACAATGCGCTCCAACTCACCCAACGCATCCTCGAACGACATCACCCCAACTTCGACGGACGTATCCTTGGCAACCACAGGACGAGACGACATGCGAACAAACTCCATAACCCGGCAATTGTAGCGCGCCCCGCGGCGGCACGATACCGGGCGAAGGGCGGCGGAGGAAGGGAGCAAGGCCAGGGCTCTGCCCTGGACCCGCCAAAGGCAGAGCCTTTGGAATCCGACACTTTAAGGTTCTTGATGATGAGGGGCGCTACTCCGTGGAGCGACCTACCGAGACGCGCCCCTCATCATCAAGAACCTTGAGTCCGGGGCCCTAAGTGTCTGTCCGGAAACATCTTGATTTGATTGAATCTTCTGTGATTCTATAGCGCCTGCCTCGATTCGCAGGAGCCTCTGGATGTGGACTTCCAAGAACCGCTGTCACTATGACCGGCGCCGGCTTCGCTATCCCAACGATCTGACCGACGAGGAGTGGGCGCTGATAGCGGAGCTGATACCGCCGGCGAAGCGTGGCGGGAACAAGCGAACGGTTGATATCCGCGAGGTGGTGAATGGCCTGATGTATGTGCTGAGCACTGGCTGCCAGTGGCGTGCTGTGCCGAAGGACCTACCGGCGCGCAGCACGCTGCACGACGACCTGGGCTTGTGGCGATGGAGCGGCACGCTGGCCCGTATCCATCACGCTCTACGTCGCCTGCCGCGATCAGGCCGGGCGCGAGGCCAGCCCGACAGCCGCCATCATCGACAGTCAAAGCGTCAAGAGCGCGAAAAAAGGGGGGGCCTCGATCGATCCGAACGGCTACGACGCCGGCAAAAGGATCAAAGGCAAAAAGTGCCATGTGCTGGTCGAAATCCGGGGCCTGATGTTGCGCGCCATCGTCCATGCGGCGGATATCCAAGATCGTAACGGTGCAGGCTTGCTAATCTCAACACTGTTCAGCCTGCACCCATTGCTGACCCGCCTCGAGGCCGACGTCGGCTACCAAGGCCCACGCTTTGCCGACGCCGTGAAGCAGGCAATGGGTCAAATGCGGATCGAGATCGTCAAACGGTCCGAACTGCGTCGGTTCGTGGTGCTGCCGAAGCGATGGCTCGCCGAGCGCACCATCGCCTGGCTCAATCGCTGCCGCAGACTCGCCACGGATTGGGAGAACCGCAGCTACAACGCACTCGCCTTCCTGCGCCCGGCTTCCATCCGTCTCATGCTCAGAAAACGATGCAATCCTGCATGAACTTACCGGACAGACTCTGCAGATCACAAGCTGCCTGCGGGGGTCAGGCGATTAAGGTCCGCTTACCCGCATCGCCAGCTCCAAACCAGCCGGTCCGCTGCCGGCCAGCCTTTGCCAAGCCGGGCAGCGCCTGCCTACGCTTCCTCTGCTGGTGCTTCCCCTACTGGTGCTTCCGAGGCAGTTGTTTCCTCCGCTGGGTCGGTCGCAACCTCTGAAACCTTTGCGGTCTCCGGCGGGGGCTCCTTGGCGCGGTCCCGGGCGGCGCTCAGAAAGCCGAACACCAGCGGATCATGGCCCTCGAAAGTCAGGTGGTACTCCGCACCCGCGGCGACGTGGGACGCTTGGTCAACCT
>JAYTUU010000074.1:0-25033 GCA_043744375.1 Rhodospirillales bacterium
CGCAAGGCCGCCTCCTGGGACGACGATGCCCTTGCAAGCCTTATCGTTGTATAAAGCGTTCATCGGATTGCCCTGGCGGACCCCTACCTGGGCAGTTACCAAAAAAGAAACAAAAAACTTTTATCCTTTTTGGCCGATGGCAATCATCTTGCGCCAGATATTGGTGACTTCGGCGGCCATGCTGTGGCCGGCGGCGAAGAGCGCGGCGACCCAGCAGGCGCAGCCCAGGCTGCCGCCGATCGCCAGCAGGAGGAAGGGGGGTAGCTCGAATGGGTTGAACAGCACCAGCAGCGCGGGCGGCGCCCCGGTGGCGGCGGTGATGGCGAGCGACACAAGATACACCCGCAGAATGTCACGCCGCGCCAGCCGCACGTAGCGCCGGACGCTGATCACATACAGCACCAGCATGCAGAAACTCGCCACCACCGCGCCGAACGCCGCCGCCGTCAGCCCGAATCCCGCCAGCGCGAACACCACCAGCAGGCGCACCATCTGGCCGCTCGCCTCGACGTAGAAAATCCGGTCCGGACGCGTCATCACCAGCAGCATCCGCCCGTACAGCGCATGCGCCGTCGCCAGCAGGCTGCTCGCGCAGAGCACCTGCAACACCGGCACCGCCGGCGTCCACTGTGCACCGAACAACACGACGATCACCGGCTCCGCCAGCACCGCCAGCAGAGCCAGCATCGGCCACAGAGCGGCGGTCAGATTGGCCAGCGAGGTCAGCAGCAGTTGCGCCAGCAGCCGCGCGTCGCCCCGCGCCTTGGCCATGCCGACAAGCACGATCTGCGCCACGCCGCCGAGCAGATCATTATAGACAGTTTGCACCAGCCCGTTGCCGCGCTCGAAAAACCCCACCGCTGCTGGCCCGAGCATGCGCCCGAGAATGAGCGAGGTGCCGTAATTGCCGACCTGGTTGACCACCCCGGCCAGCGCCGAGAATGAGCCGAAACGGAACATCGGGCCCAGCCCGGTGAACACGGGCATGCACAGCAGCGTCACCGGCTCGATCACCGCGAAGCTGATCACCATCACCGTGAGTTGCACGATCTGCCCGACCGCCAACGCGACGGGGCCGTAGTCATGGATCGCCATCACGATCGTCACCGCCGTCGCGACGATCGTGCCGATGATCCCGATCAGCTGGATCATCCCCTGCCTGAGATCCCGGTGCAGCCGCGCCGCCGTGCCAATCGATAGCGGCACCAGCAGGAAACTCAGCGACAGGATGGCGATCAGCATGGCGATGCGCGGGTCGCCGAAAAATCCGGCGATTCCATCGCGAAACAGGAACAGCGGCAGCCCGCACGCCAGCGACACGCTCATCGTGAAGGCCACGGCACGACCGAGCGAGACGCGATCAAGCGTCGGCAACTGGATCAGGTAGTTGGTGATGCCGAACTCGCGCAGGCTTGAGGACACCGCGACCACCGAGCCGGCGATCGCGAACAATCCGAAATCGGTCGGCGACAACAGCCGCGCTACCACCAGCGAGCCAACGAGTTGGATGGCAACGGCGACATAACGCCCGGACACGGACAGGATCAGCGCACGCCGGATGCTCACCGCAACTTCACTCCAGCCATGCCTGCGCCATCTCCCGTCGAGTCATGGCCCCTTATCGCATATCCGTTAAAATTCGCCCCGTCGGATCAGTCCTTCAGGCCGGAGGTCGCCATCCCCTGGACGAAATTGCGCCGCAGCAGCGAGAACACGACCACGCTCGGCACCAGCACCACCGTCGCCGCCGCGGACATGCGCCCGAGATCGACGGCGAAGCCGGTCTGGAACAGCGCCAGCCCGACCTCCACCGTGTAGGACTCCTTCGTCGTCGCCACGATCATCGGCCAGGCGAACGCGGTCCACGCGTTGAAGAACGCCAGCACGCCGAGCGCCCCCAGCGGGCCGCGCAGCAGCGGCAGCACGATGCGCACGAATATCCACGGCTCGGACGCGCCATCCACCCGCGCGGCGTCCAGCAGATCGTCGGGAATGGCCACCACAACGTTCTGGCGGATCAGGAAAATGCCGAAGCTCATCACGAGATAGCCGACCAGCAGCCCCACCGTGGTGTTCAGCAGGCCAAGCTTCTGCACGTTGAAATAGAGCGGGATCATATAGACCTCGAACGGCACGATGGCGGTCGCCAGGATCACGCCAAATACGGCGTCCAGGCTGCACGTGCGGAACTTCGCCAATACGTAGCCGGACACGGCGGACGTCGCCACGACCGCGACGCTCGACAGGAGGGCGAAGACCACGCTGTTGGCGACCCAGCGCAGCAGCGGCGTGGTGTCGAGCACGGCCGCGATGTTCTCCATCGTGAAGTCGCGCGGCAGGATGCTCGGCGGCCAGCGCAGGATATCCGGCGGCGTCTTGAAGGCGTTCGAGACCAGCAGCAGCAGCGGCAGCAGCATCAGCGCGCAGACGAGGAGCAGCAGCGCGTCCGTCGCCGCCGCCACCAGCCACGCTCTCTGGCGCCCCGTGACGACCTTCATCACCTGCCCGCCTTCTCGCGCAGCAAACCGAACTGGACCGCCGTCAGCGCGAGCACGACGACCAGCAGCACCACCGCCTCCGCCGCCGCGTAGCCGACGCGATAATTGCGAAAACCGTTCTCCAGCATGTCGAGCACGAGCACCCGCACCAGCCGCCCCGGCGCGCCCTGCGCGTCCGACGCCAGCACGAAGGACTGGCCATAGACGTTGAAGCCCGAGACCAGCGTGACCACCGAGACATAGAGCGTGATCGGCCGGAGCATCGGCACCGTGATGTGCCAGAACATCCTGATCGCCCCGGCGCCATCCAGCCGCGCCGCCTCATACAGCGAGGCCGGCAGGTTCTTGATGCCGACCAGGAAGATCAGCACCGCATAGCCAAGTGCCTGCCACGCCACCAGCACGATCACGCAGATCACCGACAGGCTCGGCTCGAACAGCCAGTTCAGCGGCGCGATGCCGAACACCGAGAGCAGCGCGTTCAGCGGCCCCAGCCGGGCGTCGAAAATCCATTTCCACGCCATCGCCGCCGGCACCAGCGAGACGATATGCGGCAGGAAGATCGACGTCTCGTAGACCCCGACCATGCGCGAGCGCGCCCGGCTGTGGATCAGCGCCGCCAGCACCATGGCCGTCGGGATGGTCACGGTCAGCACGCCAAAGGCGATCCATGCGGTGTTGGCCAGCGCCTCCAGGAATTGCGGGTCACTGGCCAGTTCGATGTAATTCTCCAGCCCGATGAACGGCTTGACCTTCGCGATCAAATTCCATTCATGCAACGACAGCCACAGGATGTCGCCGATCGGGTAGAGCCGCACCCAGCCGTAGATCGCCAGCGTCGGAGCCAAGGCGAGCCAGGCGAGGCTGGGGCGCCGGCGCCCCCGCTTCGTCACTCTCCCCGCTTCCGCACCCTCAGCGCGTGCCCAGCAATCCGGCCCGGCGCAGGATCGTCTCCGACTCCGTCGCCGCTTCCTTCAGGAACGCGTCGATCGCCGCGTCATTCCCCGCCAGCGACGCGTCCGCATAGCCGCGCACCAGGCGGGTGGCGAGGCGGGTGTAGATCTCCTCGATGACGGAGATCGCCGGCGTGTCGAAATAGGCATAGCCGGCGGGCGGCTGCACGAAGGCCCCCAAAGCAGGAGTTTCCTTGACCACCGGGCTGTAGTCGACATCCTTGCGGTTCGGCAGCCAGCCGACGTTCTTCAGCATCCACACGAGTTGATCGGGCGTGTTCGCCGCGATGGCGAATTCCTGCGCCAGTCGGCCCTTCTCGCCCTCCGCCCCGGTGTAGAGCAGTACGGGCACGATGATGCTGCCGCGTGGCAACGGGGCGGCGGCGTAGTTCAGCTTCGGCGCCTTCACCGCGGTGTCGCCGATCACCGAGCTTTCGCGGATGAACATCGCCGTCTGGCCGCGCTGGAATGCGTCGGTATCGGCCGGCATCTCCGGCGTCACCGTCTTGGCGATGTGGACATTGTCGACATATTGCCGAAACGTCTTGCGCCCGGCTTCCGATGCATAGGCCACCACCCATTTGCCGTCCGGACGCGGCTCGATGATGCTGCCGCCATGCTGGAACAGGTTGATCGAGAACTTGTCGGCCACCCCGCCACCGCCGCCGGTCATCCGCAGGCTCCAGCCGCTGACGGTGGCGACGCCCTGCGCGTTGCGCTGCGTCAGCTTCTTCGCGTAGTCGTCGAACTCGGCCATCGTCTTCGGCGGCCCGGCGAGGCCCGCCTTGGCGAACATGTCGAGGTTATAATAAAGCGCCGTCTGGCCACGGAACATCGGCACGCCGTAGATCTTGCCCTGCCAGGTCGCCACCTTCTGCAGGAACGGATCGAACCGCGCGTCGCTGCCGACGAACGCCGCGGTCTCAGGCAACACCGGCTTGATCAGCCCCGCCTCGATGTAGCGCTGCGCCGAGGTGTTCGCCATTTCCAGCACCTCCGCCGCCGACCCGCCGGGCAGCGCCAGCGCCACCCGCTTCTCGTGCTCGCGCACCGTGATGCTGGAGACCTCGACCTTGAGGGCGGGATACTTCGCCTTCATCGCCTCACCGATCCGCTTGTAGAACGGCTCCAGTTCGGGATAGCCGCTCCACACCGTGAGGGTCTGGGCCTGCGCCGCCGATCCGAGCGCGAGAGCAAAACCGGCGGCGGCAAGCAGGCTGGAAATACGGGACATGCTGGGTCTTTCGATGGCTGCTGTTTGAAACTCTCGGATGCGATCGGTGGGCCGGCAATCACCCTCAGCCCTGGACCTGCCGCATGAGTTCCGCCCAGCGATCGAGCACCGGCAGGATCGTGTCCTCGCTCTCCGACTCCAGCGACACGACCACGCGGGCAATGCCGAGGTCGCGATAGCGCTTAAGCGTATCAGCATCCTCGGGCGCGCCGAAGAACGACAGCGGCACATCCGCCGGATCGCGCCCGGCCTCGGCCGCCATCTGCTTGAACCGCTCCATCAGGTCGGCGGCGTCGATCTTCGCCCGCCCGGTCACGGGGATCCAGCCATCGCCATAGCGCAGCGCCCGCCGCGCCCCCTGCGGGAACGCCCCGCCCACATGGATCGGCGGATGCGGCTTCTGCACCGGCTTCGGCCACGCCATGATCGGGTCGAAATTGACGAACTCGCCGTGATATTCGGCCTTCGACTTCGTCCAGATTTCCTTCATCGCCTCGATCCGCTCGCGCGTTACCTTGGCGCGGTTCTCCAGCAGCGTGCCGTGGTTGTTCATCTCGTCCTCGTTCCAGCCGACGCCGATGCCGAACAGAAAACGCCCGGCCGAAATCTGGTCGAGCGAGGCCACCAGCTTCGCCGTCTGGATCGGGTCGCGCTGATTGATCAGGCACACGCCGGTGGCGACCTTCAGCGTCCGCGTCGCCGCCGCGGCCGCGGCCAGCGTCACGAACGGGTCCATGCAGTCATAGTAGCGCTTCGGCAGATCGCCGCCGCCGGGGAACGGCGTCTTGCGGGAAACCGGGATATGGGAGTGCTCGGGGGCCCAGAGCGACTCGAACCCGCGCCCCTCCAGCGCCTGGCCGAGCGCGACCGGGCTCATCGAGTAATCGGTGAAGAACATGGCGGCACCAAAATGCATGTCGATCCTCCTGCTGCGCTCGCGCCTCGGGGTGGCGCGCTTTTGCGTTGCCGCCCATCATGCCCGCCATGTTGACCGACCGCCAGCGCCGTTTCCTCGCCCGCCGCCCGGTCGGCCATCTCGCCACCGCGAGCGCCGATGGCGTGCCCCATGTCGTGCCGGTCTGCTTCGTCCTCGCCGAGGCCACGCTCTACATCACCATCGACGCCAAGCCGAAACGGCCGGGCCGCACCCGCCGTGTCGCCAATATCCTGGAAAACCCCGCCGCCAGCTTCGTCGCCGACCACTACGACGACGACTGGACGCGCCTCGGCTGGGTCATGCTCGCCGGCCGCGCCGACATTCTTGACGCCGGCCCGGAACACGACGCGGCGCAAACCCTGCTGCGCGAACGCTACCCCCAACTCGCGGCCATGGACATCGCCGCACTCCCGGTCATCGCGCTGCGGATTGCGCGCGCCACCGACTGGGGCAAGATGGACTGGGGCAAGATGGATTGAACCGGAGGCAACGCGCATGACGATCGGCATCGGACTCGGCCTGATGGATTTCCCCTTCGCCTCGGCCGCCGCCTTCTGGCGCTGGGTGGATATGTGCGAGGCCGGTGGCGTCGATAGCCTTTGGCAGACCGATCGCATCGTCAGCCGCACGCCGATCCTGGAAAGCATGACCACCATGGCGGCCCTCGCCGGCCGCACGCGGCGCCTCAAATTCGGCATGAACGTCGTCTCGCTGGCCTTCCGGGACCCCGTGCTGCTGGCCAAGCAATGCGCCACCATCGACGTGCTGTCCGAAGGTCGCCTCCTCCCCGCCTTCGGCATCGGCAGCCCGCTCTCACCGGAATGGAAGGCCCTGAACCTCGACACCGCCACCCGCGGTCGCCGCACCGACGAGGCGCTCGACGTCATCACCCGCCTCTGGCGCGAAGAGAGCGTCACCTTCGAGGGCAAATACACCCGCCTCACGAACGCTTCGATCCTGCCGCGCCCCGTGCAGAAAAACCTGCCGATCTGGATCGGCGGCTCGTCGGACGCCGCCATCGCCCGCATCGCCCGCGTCGGCACCGGCTGGATCGCCGGCGCCGAAACCCCCGCCGAAGCCGCCATCACCGTCGCCGCCATCCGCGCCGCTGCGGCCGCCGCCGGCCGCCCGATCGACGACGACCACTACGGCGCCGGCTTCCCCTTCCATTTCGGCAGCCCTGAGGACCCCGCCCTGCAACCCGCCTTCGCCGCCTACGCGAAACGCACCGGGCGCGATCCGGCCACATATTTTGCCGTCGGCGACGCCGAGACCATCCACGCCCACATCGCCACCTACATCGCCGCTGGCGTCTCCAAGTTCATCCTCCGCCCGATCGCCACCGGCGACGACGCCATCCTCGCGCAAACCCGGCAACTCATCGACGAAGTCCTCCCGCGCGCCGCGGCAAGCTGGCCCAAGCCGATCAAGTCGGCGGAGCCTTGATTGCCTGCCTGCGCCGCGCCCTGTTGTCCAACGCCGCGAAAGATGGTCCGCTGCGTCCCAACGCCATGGAGGAAACAAAAATGTTCATTCAACAGGTCAACTTCGAATACCCGAACATGTCCCCGGCCATGATGACCGCCAATAACAGTGCCGAGCGCGCCAAGCCGTTTCTCGACGTTGCCGGCCTGCTGTGGAAGATCTGGCTGAACACCGAGGGCGGTCCGGAAGTCGCCAGCCTGACCACGCAGATCTACGCGGTCACCGAGAACCCCAGCCGCGTCACCCACGCCCCGGTGCCCTTCCTCGCCAACGCGGCGGAATAGGGTCGCCGCCGGACGGCGCCAACCGTGGCCGGCATTTTCGCCGAACCTGACTTCCGCCGTCTCTGGCTCGCCGGGACCATTTCCTCGGCGGTCCGCTGGCTGGACACGCTGACCTTCAGCATCGTCGCCTACCAGCAGACCGGCTCGGCCTTCATCGTGGCGATGCTGATGATGCTGCGCCTGCTGCCGATGGGATTGTTCGGCGCGTTCGTCGGCGCCATCGCCGAGCGGATGCAGCGCCGCACCATCCTGCTCGCCATCATGCTGGCGATGTGCGCGACCTCCTGCGTGCTGACCGGCCTGGAAGCCGCAGGCGTGCTCACCACCTGGCATCTTGCCGTCGCCTCCTTCGTGCACGGCCTCGGCTGGGTCAGCGACAGCACGGTGCGGCGGCTCACCCTCGGCGAGATCGTCGGCGCCGATCGCGTCAGCGCCGCCGTGTCGTTCGATTCCGCCAGCGCCAATGCCAGCCGCATGCTCGGCCCCACCGCTGGCGGCTTCCTGCTGGTGACCATCGGCATCGGCGGCGCCTTCGCCCTCGGCGCAGCGCTCTATCTCGTGTCCACCATCGCCATATCCGGCCTGCACTACCGCAATGCGACGCTGCCCAGCGGCGGCGCGTCGATGATCACCCGCATCCTCGGCGGCGTCGCCTTGGTGCGGCGCGAACCCCGGCTGATCGGCACGCTGACGATCACCGTGATCTTCAACCTGTTCGGCTGGCCGGCCACCAGCATGGTTCCCGTGCTCGCGCAGGGGCGGCTCGCGCTCGGCACGGAGGCCACGGGCATCCTGACCAGCATGGACGGCCTCGGCGCCCTCGTGGCCGCGCTGCTGATCGGCGCCCGCGCCAAACCTGGCACGCACGGGCGCCTGTATCTCGGCGGCACGCTGCTCTATTTCGCCATGGAAATCCTGCTCGCCGCCGCCACCAACCCATGGCTCGCCGGCGTCGCGGTGTTCATGACCGGCATGGCCTCGGCCTGCTTCGGCATCATGCAGACCACGCTGATCTACCTCGCCACCCCCGCGGACATGCGCAGCCGCGTCTTCGGCGTGCTGACCGCCTGCATCGGCCTTGGCCCGCTCGGCTTCCTCCATCTCGGCCTGCTCGCCGACGCCATCGGCGCGCCGTGGGCGACGGCGGTGATCGGCGTCGAGGGACTGCTTGCCCTGGCGCTCACCTATCGCTGGTGGAAAGCGGTGTAGCCGCCGCCCTCTCGCGGGCCAGCAGCGCCGCCTTGCGGGGCACCCCCCAGCGATAGCCGGTCAGGTTCCCGTCCGACCCCACCACGCGATGGCAGGGCACCGCGAGGGACACCGGGTTGACCGCGCAGGACCGCGCCACCGCCCGGATCGCGGCGGGATTGCCGACCATCACCGCGAGTTGCGCATAGGTCCGCGTCTGCCCCGGCGGGATCATCCGCAGCGTCTCCCACACGCGCAGCTGGAACGCGGTGCCGCGCAGATCGAGCGGCAGATCGAGCGCCGCCTTCGGCTCCTGCATGAACGCCACCACCGCCTGCACCGTCTCGGTCAGCGCGGCATCATCGGCCTCGATCGCGGCGCGCGGAAACCGGCCACGGAGATCGCCGAGCAGCGCGTCGTCCGGCTCGGCGAACCCGAGGAAGCACACCCCGGTCGCCGTCGCTCCCACCAGCAGCCGCCCGAACGGGCAATCCGCCAGCGCGGTGCGGATGGTCTCGCCCGCACCACCGCGGCGCAGCGCCCCGGGCGTCATCCCCAGCAGCTTGCCGGTATCCTCGTAGACCCGCGATTCCGAGCCGAACCCGGCCTCCCCGACGGCGTCCACCACCCGTGCGCCGGCGACCAGGGCCGCCTGCAACCGCCGCGCGCGCACGCCCTCGGCATAGCTGCGCGGCGTCAGCCCGGTATGGTCGCGGAACATCCGCAGAAAATGAAAGCGCGAATAGCCGGATCGCGCCGCCAGCGTCTCCAGCGACGGCACGCCCGGTTCGGCCTCCATGAACGCGCAGGCATCGCGCACCACCGCCTGCGCGATCGCCGCCCGCTCACCCTTGGGGTCGCAGCGCTTGCAGGCCCGAAAGCCACCGGCCTCAGCCTGGGCGCAGGTGAGGAAATACTGCACATTCCGCCGCAAAGGCGGCGGCGACGGGCAGCCGGGCTTGCAATAGATGCCCATGCTGGTCACCGCATACAGGAAATCCGCCGGCTGACGGCTCGCAACCAGGTTCCAGCGTGTGTCGTCGATCGTGCTCATGGCGCCCTCTCCGCGTTGTCCATCGCAAGATGGCAAACCCGCCGCACCCGGACCATCCGCCGGTTGCCTTCAGTCACCCCGATCAGGCACTGGCGCTTTGCGTCTGCGCCAACGGCCGCCAGTCGCGGAAAAACGCCGTGCCGATCTCGGCCGCGAGCATGCTGAGGTCGCGCTGCACCCCGTCGAGGAACTGGTGCAAGCCGGCCGCGATGATCCCGTCGACATTCCGCCCCAGCACCGCCGCGCGCAACTCCTCGACCCGCTCCAGCGCCGCCCCGGTGCCGCGCAAGCCGTAACGGCGGCGCAACTCCGTCAGGCATGCGTCGATCTCCTCCACGCACAGCCCGACGCTGCGCGGAAACGCGGTATCCGTCAGCAGGAACGCCACCACGTCGCGCGGCGCAAAACCAGCCGGCGCAACCCGGCGGAAGGCGTGATACCCAGCGGCTGCCCTGAGCACGCCGTTCCACTGCGTCAGTTCGGCCACCCGGCGTTCCTCACCGGCCTGCGGCACCAGCAGATGGTAGCGAATATCCAACAGCCGCGTGGTCTGATCAGCGCGCTCGATCAGGCGCCCGAGTTGGTAAAAGAAGAAACCCTGGTCGCGAAAAAATGTCCCCTCGGTGATCCCGGTATGCGCCTGCACACCCTCCTTGATGCGCACGCAAAGCCGGGACAACTGGTCGCCGTGCAGTTCCTCCTCGCGGATCGCCATCATGTCGCGATGGAACACGTTCATCTGCATCCACATTTCCGTGGAGATCAGCGGCCGCAACGTGCGCGCGTTCATCCGCGCCGCCTCCAGGCTGGCGACCACCGAGTTCGGGTTATCCTGCGCCAGCAGATACCAGCGCTTCACCGCCTCCGCCGTCATCGCCCCGCCATGCTTGGCGAACCCCTCCTCGTCGGCGTTGATGCGGACCAGCGCGAACCAGCTTTCCGCCTCGCGCCCGGGGCTTTCGAAGCTCTGGGTCACGTCGATCAGCCGGGCCATGTTCTCGACCCGCTCCAGATAGCGCGCCATCCAGAACAGCCCCTCCGCATAGCGCGCCAGCAGCGGCAGATTGCGATTCATGGCACGGCCCCCCGATCGACTGGCCCCCGATCGACTGGCCCGCTATCGACCGGCCCGCTATCGGCGAGAACCCAGGTGTCCTTCGAGCCGCCCCCCTGCGACGAATTGACCACCAGGCTGCCCGATTTCAGCGCCACCCGCGACAGCCCGCCGGGGAGCACCCAAGTATCGCGCCCGGTCACCGCGAACGGCCGCAGGTCCAGATGGCGGGGGCGGATGCCCTCATCTGCGAGCGTCGGTGCCACCGACAGCCCGATCACCGGCTGGCTGATCCAGTTCGATGGATCCGCCAGCAGCGCCGCCCGCGCCGCCGCGATCTCGGCCTTGCTGGCCCGCGGCCCGATCGTAATGCCATAGCCGCCGGACTCGCCGACCGGCTTGACGACGAGGTTCTCCAGATTGGCGAGGGTGTAGTCGAGCCCCGCCTTCTCCCGGCAGATATGCGTCTCGACGTTCTCAAGGATCGCTGCCTCGCCGAGATAATACTGAATGATCCGAGGCATATACGCATAGACGGCCTTGTCGTCCGCCACCCCCGTGCCGACCGCGTTGGCCAGCGTCACATTGCCGCGCCGCCACGCCCCGATCAGGCCGGGCACGCCGAGCATGCTCTCCGGGCGAAAAACCGTCGGGTCGAGGAAATCGTCGCCAATGCGCCGATAGATCGTATGCACAGGCCGCCGCCCGGCCGTGGTGCGCATGAACACGCGGTCGTTCTCCACCACGAGATCGGCACCCTCGACCAGCGGCACGCCCATCTCGCGGGCCAGGAACACATGCTCGAAATAGGCGGAGTTGTAGATGCCCGGGCTGAGCAGCACGACCTGGGGCTCGTCCACCCCCTCCGGCGCGATCTCCACCATCGCCGCCAGCAGCCGCCTTCCGTAGTCGTCGACCGGGCGCAGCCGCATTCCCGCCATCAGATCGGGGAAGGTCCGGCTCATCAGATGGCGGTTCTCCACCACGTAGGACACGCCCGACGGGGTGCGCGCATTATCCTCCAGCACGAGGAACTTGCCGGCGGTGTCACGCACGATATCGGTGCCGCAGATATGCACGTAGGTGCCGAACCGGACCGGAAACTCCTCCATCTCCGGCCGGTAGTTCGGATTGCCCAGCACCAGGTCGGTGGGCACCACGCCATCCTTGAGGATGAGGCGCTCGTGATAGATGTCGTGCAGGAACAGGTTCAGCGCCGCCACGCGCTGCTTCACGCCGGCCTCCAGGATCGCCCATTCCGCGGCGGTCAGAATGCGCGGAATGCAATCGAACGGCAGAATTCGGTCGATCGCCTGGGCGTCCGAATAGACGGTGAAGGTGATGCCGAGATTGATCAGGTCATTCTCCGCCGCCGTCGCCCGTGCCCGCAGCGCGTCGAGCCCGATCATGCCGATGCGGCGCTGCACCTCGGCGCGCGCACCGCCATCGCCGGGACGTCCGGTGCGCAACTCACAGAAATACGGGGCGGGGTCGTAGTCGTGGAACGGATCGACGTATGGAGGCTGCATGCGTCCTGTGCTCGAATGCGACGCCCGGCGGGCGCTGGAATACAGACAGCATACCAGCCTCGCGCATGATGCAACCCCCTCCACCCGATCTTCGTGCATTCCACGCCGGCAGCCGCCGCGCCGAGCATTCGAGGTTGCAAAACCCTGCCTCGCGCGGTCTATCTCCCGCCTCAGGCTTGCCCCGCCCTCGGCCGAGGCGATTCGCCCATTTTACCAGCGGAGTCCGCCATGCGCCCCATCACGCGCCCCACCCTCGCTTTCCTCCTCGTCGCCGGATTGTTCGGCTGTGCGCCCCCGGCGCCCCCCGCCGTCATCGCCGCGCCCAAGCCGCCTTTGCCGGAAGCGCCCACCCAGAACGCGCCGATCTGCGCGCGTCCGGCGGAAAAGGCCGCCTTCCAGATGTCCGAACTCAAGAGTCACCTGACCGTCACGGCGATCCAGTGCAAGGCCGAGGAGCGCTACAACGCTTTCGTGCTGAAATACCGGCCCGAACTCGTCGGCGGCGAGAAGACGCTCAGCAGCTTCTTCGCCCGCGCCTACGGCAAGCGCGCCCAGGCGCAGCAGGACGATTACATCACCCAGCTCGCCAACGCGCAGTCGCAATTCGCCGTGCGCTCCGGCAATCTCTACTGCCCGCAGAACATGGGGCTGTTCGACGATGTCATGACCGTCAAGACCGGCGGCGAGCTTCCCGCCTTCTCCCAGTCCAAGCCGATCCAGCAGGCCCTCGCCGTGCAGGAATGCCCGCCCCCCGCTCCCGTCGCCGCCAAACCGGCCGCCAAGCCCGCCACACCCGCCAAGAAGCCCTGAGACCCCGGCGGAAGTCCGCGCGGCTTCCGTCTGTTCCGCGCCTTGCGGACAAGAAGAGACCGGACAACAAAAAACCGGCCCTTTCGGGCCGGTTTTCTTATGTGCGTATCTGAAGCGGACGCTTACTTCAGCACGATCTCGACGCGGCGGTTCTGCGGCTCACGAACGCCGGCGGCGGTCGGGACCAGCGGCTTGGTGTCGCCGAAGGCGGCAACCATGATCGCTTCCTTCTTGACGCCGAGACGCACGAGCTCCGCGGCCACGGCCTGGGCGCGCTTCATCGACAGCGCCTGGTTGTAGGCGGCGGTGCCGGTCTTGTCGGCATGGCCCGCGACTTCGATGCGGGTCACGGCCAGACGCGAGGAGGCGCCGGCAGCATCAGCAATGATCTGGCGGGCACGCGCCGTCAGGTCAGACTTGTCCCAGTCGAAGAACACAAGATAGGTGCGCGCTTCTTCGGCCTTGGCAGCAGGAACCGGCGCAGGCGTCGGGGCCGGAGCGTCAACACCGAAAGCGTAGCGCAGGCCGATCAGGCCGGACACGTTGGTCGGGCTCTCAAGCTTGCCAGCGCCGCCGCCGAACTTCACGTCGCCGAACGTCCGGAGCACGCGGGCTTCGGCAGTCAGCGACAGGCCGGGCGTGCCGGTGGGAATGGCGAGGCCGAGAATGCCCTGGCCAGCGATCTGCGCCTCGGAGGCGTTGCTACCGGCGCCGCTGATCTTCAGCCACTGCGCGCCAACGCCGGCGCCGGCATACGGGTAGACCCCACCGCCGATGTCGAAGTCATAGAGCACGTTGACCATCGGGCCATAGCTGGAGCTGGTGCCCGAGAGACCACCGCCGGCGACCTTGCTGTGCTGTGTGCGGAAGTTGCCTTCGAGCTCGGCACGCAGACCGCCACCAAACCCGTAGCCGTAGCTGCCGAGAGCGGCGAGGCCGATGTTCGATGTCAGCTTGGAGCCGGGAACATTCTTCACGTTCGTGTCGAGCAATTGGTTCACGCCGACGCCGGCGCCGACATACCAGCCGGTGATCGGCTGGGCCTGCAGGGAAGCCGGCAAAGCCACGATGGTGGCGGCCAGCAGGATGTTCCGCAGCTGCATTTGTAATCTCTCCTTCATTTTTCAGTCCGTCATTTTTCAGCTCGTCGTGATATTTCAGCGACGCTCGTTCGCGCCCGATGTGGGCTAAACTTGTTCAATCAACATAGCCCCACATGCCCCCGGAAACCAGTGAGCACACGCAGCATGACGCCCGCGCCGGTGATTTCCGGCATACCATGTTGCAAATAGGTCACAGACCATGCTCGCTTCGTGCCTCGTCGGCCGATTTCTGCGCCGGAATGGGGTGCCTTGTCGCAATTCCGCCTCCCCGGCACGCGGCGACTCGCTCACGTGAAGGCACCCATGACCCGGTTCGACATCCCGACTCTGCATACCCCGCGCCTCACCCTTCGCGCCCTCGCCGCCACCGATCTCGATGCGTTCGCCGCCTTCCAGGCCGACCCTGAGGTGATGCGCCATCTCGGTGCCGGCGGCGTGCGCAGCCGGGAGGACACCTGGGACCTGATGGCGCGGCTGCTCGGACAGTGGCCGTTGCGCGGCTACGGCATGTTCGCCGTCGAGGAGACCGCCACCGGCCGTTTCGCCGGCCGCGCCGGGCTGCTGCACCCCTATACCTGGCCCGGCCCCGAACTCGCCTACGGTCTCGGCCGCGATTTCTGGGGCCGCGGCTACGCCACCGAAATCGGCCGCGCCGTGCTCGACTGGTCCTGGACCACGCTGCGCCTCACCGGCCTCATCAGCTACGTCCGGCCCGGCAACATCGGCTCGCTCGGCGTGCTCCGTAAACTCGGCGCCCACCTGATCGAGGAACGCGACATGCTCGGCAGCTCCGCCCAGCTTTGGGAACACCGGCCGCCGGGCGGCTAGACGATCTTCGCGGCAAACGGTGGCAGCAGGTCCGGGCTTTCGAACTCCAGCACCCACAGATCCGGGTCCGCCTTCACCCGCCGTTCGACATAGGCATCCGCCGCCGCCTGATCGACCACCCCTGCCCCGGTCGCCCGCATCCAGGATGGCTCGCCGTCCAGCCCCTGCATGCGCGACAGCACCGACAGCCCGTCGCGCCCGCGCAGCACCACCAGAACGCCGCCGGCATCGGCATCGCCCTTGCGCAGCACGGCGCCGAAGCGCCCGTTGCCGTTGCCCATCCGCAGCGCCATCGACACCCAGATGCCCGCCTTGACCCGTGGCTCGCTCATGCGTTCGCCCACTTCCATGCATCCACCAGCACCGCATCGAGCCAGCCAAGATCGGCGCCGCGGGCGAACCAGGCGGCGTGGCAGGCCGCCACATCGGCCACGTCGCGGACGAACTCGATGGCCTCCGGCAATCCTGAGGGGAGATAGACGGGCCGGCACAACGGGTAGTCGCGCACCCGCCATTCCGGACGATGCGTGGTGAAGAACGCCAGGCAAGGCACCGCAAATGCGTCCGCCAGATGCACCATCGCGGTATCCGCGCTGAGCACCAGCCGCGCCCCGGCGACGAGGCCGCATAGTTCCTCGAACCGCTCGACCGGCGGCAGTTCCGCCTGATCCAGCACCACCGCGCCGGTCTGTTCGGCAAGCCAGGCATGGATATGCACCCGTACCGGCTCCGGCATTGTACGCAGATCGGAGGCGGTGCGTGGACACAGCAGCACATGCCCCCGCGGTCCGACGGGGCTCACCCTCGGCGCCAGCCACGCATTTCGGCGCAACGCCGAGGCAACCGTCATCGGGTCCAGACCGAGGCGGCCGAGAAAATAGTCAATCATCGCCACGCCGCGAAACGCCGGATCGAAGGCGAAATCGCGCATGTCGATCACGCGATCGAAGCCGTCCGCCGGCGCGAAGGGTATGTCAGGCGTGGCCGCGTCCCAGGGCAGCGTCGCGATCTCCGCCATGTCAGCTGCCACCGCATAGGCCGCCTGCACCATCGCCGGCAGTCCGGGCAGGCGGAACAGCGTCGGTCGTGCGCCGATCACGCCCAGGGTTTGCGCCGCCGACAATGCCTGCAACCCGATGATGCTGTCGCCGAGCGTGCGGCCGAATCCGTTGAGGATGCTGCAACTCACCCCAACTGCCCGCTCATTCGGGCAGTACGATATTCTGCCGCCCGCCATCCGCCGAGGCCACCGTGCGGTAGCGCCGCAACAGGAAGTAGACCCGCGTGGGCACACCCACCTCGCTGGTCAGCACCTCGATCTCGTCGTAGTGCCGCAGCATTCCCGTCAGCACCTCGGTGCCCGCCCCGTCGGCGCGGATGTCGATATAGCAGCGGAACTGCGTGCCGAGCCGGCGATGCACGGGCAGCTTCCACGACAGCGTCACCTCGCCGATCGGTGACAGCGCGAGCTTCATCTTGATGATGTCGTAGCGCGTCCGCCCCGCCTGCTTGTCCGCCTCCCCGGCCATGGTGCGCAGGTATTCGTCACTGCCGTAGCGCACCAGCAGCAGATGCCAGGCGCGCACGCCCTTGCGGATCTGCTCGAAGTCATGCCGCGTCAGCCCGCGTGCGATGACGATCTTCTGTTTGGAGGTCGTGACGTCGAACAGCTCGGTCGCCGTCGCGAACACGTAGCCGAGGATGGTCCAGACCGCCCAGACCAGGCCGGTTGCGAACATCACGGTGACCGTGAACCCCAATACCCGCACCGGCCCGGGCACGCTCAGCGGATCGATGCCGAGCAGGCTGATCAGCACCGTCGTCATTACGTCCGTCTCGCTCATGGTCACCCCGATATCGCTGCTCGCATGGTTATGCCCCGGACGCGCCCTTGATGCCATGCACTGCGGCTGCCAAAACGCATCACGCCGAAATGCGGCGAGACCGGACGAGGGTGTGATGACCAAGCAGATGAGCGATGGCCAGCGGGCCTACGAGGCCAAACGCGCCGCCAAGGCGGGAGTCAGCCTGGAGAAATGGCTGGGTCAGAAGGAGCGCGATCGGGTGCAGGAAGAGCGTGCCCGGGAGGAGGCGAGCAAGCCGCCGCCGCCGCCCAAGAAGCCCGGCTTCTTCGCCCGGCTGCTCGCGCGGGCGCAGAAGCCGCTGTAATGCTCGCGGTTCACGCGGATTGGAGTGTCGATCCGCGTAAACGCTGGTTTGTCAAAGGATTGTGCCGCAAAGCTGGTTGGATGCTGGAAGCGCCGGAACCGGTTGGTGATCTCACGACGTTTTTCGAGCGTTTGCGTCTGTCCGCCGACGGTGCGGTGGCATTGGGCGTCGATCTGCCGCTGGGACTGCCGCGGCATTACGTGCAAAAACACGTTCAAAGCATTGATTTTCTGTCTTTCCTACACGGCCTGACGAGGGACGCGACTTTCTTCTCCGTCTGCGCCGACCTGGCCGAACTCGGGCCGGACAGACCCTTCTACCCCGCCCGGGGCATGAAGGGCATGACGCGGGCCTCACATGCCGCCGCCCTCGGGTTGGACGATGCTCATGGCCTCTCACGACATTGCGACCGGATCACCGCCACGCGCCCGGCCGGTGCGCCGCTGTTCTGGACCCTCGGCGCCAACCAGACCGGCAAGGCCGCCATCGCCGCCTGGCGCGACCTGCTGCTGCCCGCCCTCCACGGGCCCGCTCCACCCGCCCTGTGGCCGTTCATGGGCGATTTCAACATGCTGCTTCGGACGCATCAAATCGTCATCGCCGAGACCTATCCGGCCGAGGCGCTGCGCCATCTCGGCTTGCGACTCGCGGGTTCTAAACGGCGCCAGAGCGACCGTGCCGCCATCGCCGCCCCGCTGCGGGCCGCGATGCAGGCCCTGAATACAAACCCTTCGCCGGCCATGAGCGCCGCCATCGACGACGGTTTCGGGGCCGATGCCGCCGGGGAGGACCGGTTCGATGCCACCATCGGCGTGCTCGGCGTGATCAACGTCATCGCCGGCAACCGTCCCGACGGAATTCCCGACGACCCCTGGCTGCGGCGCTGGGAGGGCTGGGTGCTCGGCCAGACCGATCTGCCCCTGCGATGAAACAGACGAACCTCCTCGGCGTGCTGTTCTTCCTTTCCGGCGTCAGCGCGCTGATCTATCAGACCGCCTGGCAGCGCGTGCTCGGCCTGTTCGCCGGCTCCGACACCGTCGCCGCCGCGCTGGTCGTCGGCGCCTTCCTGCTCGGTCTCGGCCTGGGCAGTCTGGCGGCGGCGACGCTCGCCGACCGGCTGTCCCCGCGCGGCGCGCTCGTCGGGTTCGCGCTCTGCGAGGCGCTGATCGCGGTCTACGCGGGGACCAGCCCCGGCTGGATGCATGCGTTGCTGCTTGGGCCGCTGGCCGGATTGGCCGGGTATGGGTTTGCCGTCGCCTTCGTGCTGCTGCTGCTGCCGACGGCGCTGATGGGCATGGCCCTGCCGCTGCTGGCACGGGCGTCCGTGCGCGCGATCGATGGCTCGGCGGAGCGGATCGGCCTGCTCTATGGGGTGAACACGCTCGGAGCCGCGTGCGGCGCGCTGCTCGGCGGCTGGGTGCTGATCGGCGCCTATGGCTATAGTGTCGCGGCGCTGGTGGCGGCCGGTTTGAACCTCGTGGTCGCAGCCGGGGTGCTCGTGCTGCGTCCCGGCGCGCCCGAGGCGGAAACGCCGGGCGGCGACGGCCAGCGCGCGCCGGTGCTGCGCTGGTGCCTGCGGGTGGCGGTGTCCGGCTTCCTGATCGTCGGCTTGCAGATCCTCTGGTACCGCGTGCTCGGCGTGCTCATGCAGTCCAGCGCCTATGCGTTCTCGCTGATCCTGGCCGTCTTCCTGCTCGGCGACGCGCTCGGGCTGGCGGCCGGGGCATGGCTGGTGCGGCGCCGCATGGAGCCCGCGCGCATGTTCGGGCTGGCGACCGGCGCGATGCTGCTGGTGTCCGGCCTCGTGATGCTCGTGCTCTACGCCGTGTTCGCGCTCCCCGGCGTGCCCGGCTGGTTCGTCGATGGCGAGGCGCCGTCGCCGTGGCGCGCCGTGCCGGTGGTGCTGGCACTCGTGCTGCCCGGCGCAATCCTGGCCGGCCTCACCTACCCCGTCGCGCAGTTGGCGATCCAGACCGACGCGGCGCGGATCGGCCGGATGGTCGGGCTGGTGCAACTCGCCAACATTTTCGGCAACGCCGCCGGCAGCCTGGCGGCAGGGTTACTGCTGCTCGACCTGTTCGGCACCGCCGGCAGCCTCATGGTGCTGATGGCGGTGGCGGGCGTGTTCGTGATCGCGAGTGCGCCGCGGCAGAAAGCGGGCTGGGCGCTCGCTGCCGGTCTGGCCGTCGCCATCGCCGCCCTGCCCTCGAACGCCGCGTTCTGGGCACGGCTGCACGGCGCCGCCATCGACTCGATCGTCGCCGAGGACCGCTCGGGCATCGTCGCCATCCGCCGCGAGCCCAATGGCTGGCACGCCTTCTTCATCCAGGGCTACGCGCAGAGCCGCATCCCCTACGCGCCCGTGCACGCCCTGCTCGGCAGCGTCGGCGTGCTCGTCCATCCCGACCCGCGCGACGTGCTGGTGATCGGCGTCGCCGGCGGCGGCACCCCGTTCGGCGCCGGAGTGCGCGCCGAGACCCGCGCCATCCACGCCATCGACATCGTCGCCGCCGATCTGACCGCTTTGGCCGCCTTCGCCGATCGCGGCGACCCCACCACCCGGGCGCTGCTCGCCGATCCCCGCTACCGCTTCGCCCGCGCCGACGGAAGGCACGCGCTGTTCACCGACGGCGCGCGCTACGACATCATCGAGGCCGACGCGATGCTGCCGACGACGGCGTTCAGCGGGGCGCTGTATTCCCGCGAGTTCTTCACCATCCTCCGCCGCGCCCTCAAGCCGGGCGGCATCGCCGTGCAATGGGCGCCGACGCCGCGGGTGCGCGACACTTTTGTCAGTGCCTTCCCCCACGTGGTTGAACTCTACCCGCCCGGCCTGATGCGCCCCGACCGCTTCATCATGCTCGGCTCGGACACCCCGATCCCCGTCGATGCCGCCGCCCTCGCCGCCGCCTATCGCAGCCCCGCCATCGCCGCCCGCTTCCGGGACGCCGGCGTCGACCCGGAGCGGCTGGCCGCCGGGGTTGCCGCCGCGCGCCTCGTGATCTGGACGCCCGGAATGGCGCGGCCGGCCAGCGACCTCAACGAGGATCTGTTCCCGCGCGACGAGTTCAGTCTGAACCGCTGACCCCTCCCCGTTCGGGGCCAACGACCTACGCGGATTTCACAGCGGCGCTCGGGCCGTCGGCGCTGAGCTGGTGGCGGCGTTGATCGAGGTTGCTCCCGGTCTGCACTTGCGGCTGATGGCGAACCGGGCATAACCGGACTTCACGCGACAGGGGTTACCACCATCGACGATTTCGTAGAACCGTGCTTGGCGTTCATCCGTACGCACGAGGCCTGGGCCGCACCGATCGTGCTGGTGCTGGCGTTCGGCGAGTCGCTCGCGTTCATCTCGCTGCTGCTGCCGGCGACCGTGATCCTGTTCGGCGTCGGCGGATTGGTGGGAGCGAGCGGGATCGCCTTCTGGCCGCTGGCGGCGGCGGCGGCGGTGGGGGCGGCGCTCGGCGACTGGCTCTCGTACTGGCTCGGCTACCACTACAAGGCGCAGATCACGGCGCTATGGCCGCTGTCGCGCCATCCCACGCTGATCCCGCGCGGCGAGGTGTTCTTCGCCCGCTGGGGCACGGCCGGCGTGTTCTTCGGCCGTTTCCTCGGCCCGCTGCGCGCCAGCGTGCCGCTGGTGGCCGGCGCCTGCGCGATGCCGATGCTGCCGTTCCAGTTGGCCAATATCGGCTCGGCGATCGTCTGGGGCATCGGGATACTGGCGCCCGGCGCGTTCGGGTTCAACTGGCTGATGTGAGCCGCGCTACGGCAGCGCGAACTCGGCGACGATCAGCAGCAGCGCGGCGAGTGCCGCGAGTGGCGGCACCCAGGCTGGCGCGGTGAAGTGACCGGCCGTGGCGACACCGCGCCGATGCAGCCGCCAGAGCGCGAGGTCCACCAGGATGAACACCCCCAGCGTGATCGCGTTGGTCAGCACCAGCAGGCGCTCGAACGGCAGCAGCAGGGCGACGGCGAGCACCAGGCCGCCGGCCAGCAGGCTGGCGCGTAGCGGCGTGCCCGTCCGCGGCGATACCACGGCGAGCCAGGCTGGCAGTTCGGCCTTGGCCGCCATGCCGTAGAACAGCCGGGCGAGCATGACGATCTGCACGAGCACGCCGTTGGCCACCGCAATCGCGCCGATGGCGGCGAATACCGGCGCCGCGTTTCCCTCGAACAGCCCGAGCAGCGGGTTCGCCTGCGCACTGCCGGCCAGCACGGCGGCGGCGGCCACGACGACATAGAGCGCCACGCTCGCGCCGACCGCGCCGAGGATGGCGCGCGGCAAGATGCGGGCGGGGTCCTTCACCTCCTCGGCGAGATTGGCCAGCGTCTCGAAGCCGATGAAGGCGAAGAAGGCGATGAAGGCGCCGGCGACCACGCCCATCCAGGCGATGCCGTCGCGCGGGATCATGCGGGCGAGATCGAAATCGGGAGCGCCGGCCAGCCCGACGGCGGTTGCCACCAGCAGTCCGGCGATCTCGATCACCGCCATCGCCGCGGCCAGGCCGACGCTGGAGCGGACGCCGAAGCAGGCGATCGCCGTGAAGCCCGCGATCAATGCCGCCGTCAGCACCGGCGCGGGCCATGGGACGAGGGCGCCGAGGTAGAGCACCGCCCCATGCGCGATCGAGGCCGCCGCGACGGTCACGGCCAGCGTCACCGCAGCACCGGTGAATTGCGCCAGCCGCTCCGATCCGAAGCCACGACGCACATAGGCGACGCCGCCGGAGGCCGCGGGGAAGCGGCCGGCCAGTTCGGCGTAGCACAGCCCGGTCAGCCCGGCGGCGATACCGGCGAGCAGGAAGGACAGGGGCGCCGCCGCCCCGGCCCGGCGCATCACCGCGCCGAGCGCAACATAGATGCCGGCGCCGACGATCACGCCGAGGCCGTAGAACAGCAGCGGCCAGAAGGTGAGGACACGGCGCAGGCCGGCGGCCGCACTACTCATCGCGAGTATTCATGCAGCGGCGTGGCGATGCCCTTGTGGCGGGGTGACGACGGCGGGGTGCATCGGGTTGACCTCGCGGGAGACCACGGTCTGGTGGGAAATGCCGAGGCGCGTCAGTTCGGCGGCGACGACACCGGCGGTGCGCACTTCCTCGAAGGCAAGCTCGGGATGGGCGTGGATGTCGCACCGGATTTCGATCAGCGCCGCCTCGATGCACACGGTGATCGTGGCGATGGCGGATTGAGGGTCGTTGGTGAGGGACATCTCTGCGGCGCTTTCGGCGGGGGAGCCGCATCAATAGCACCGGGCGCGGGCTGGGCAAGGTGTGTGGTTCGGTGGATGATCCGTCCGACGCACGAACAGGAGCACGCCATGTCACAGGCACAGAAACGGATCGCCACCCTTCTCACGGAGTCCGCGATCGAGTGCGGATTTGCCGCCATTCATGTCGAGCGCGGCACCGAGATCGCGGTGAACGGGGCGGCGCTGTTCCCGACGGCGAGCACGTTCAAGGTGCCGGTCATGGTCGAGGTGTTTGCCCAGGCACGGGCCGGGCGGTTCAGGATTTCGGAACGCATCGGCTTCGAGGAGAAGCATCGCATTCTCGGCTCGGGCGTGATCCAGGCGCTGGACGTCGGGCTGGCGCCGACGATCCGTGATCTGCTGATGCTGATGACCATCGTCAGCGACAACACGGCGACCGATATATTGTGCGAACTTGTCGGCAACGACAACGTGACGGCGCGGATGCGGGCGCTCGGGCTCAACGATATTCATGTGCCCCTGCCCTGCCGCGGGTTGTTCCGCAAGGCGTGGGGGCTGTCGATGGCGACGGAGTACAGCTACGCGGACTTCAAGGCGGCGAGCAAGGCGGCGCCGATGGCGTTCTCCTCCCGGGCCTATGCGCGCGATGGCTCGAACGATACCACCTCGGCGATGGATATGGCGCGGCTGATGGTGCTGATCGCGCAAGGTAAGGCGGGCGCGGCGGAGGACTGCGCCGATATGATCGCCATCATGGAATACCAGCACTACCAGGACCGGGTGCCGCGCTTCCTGCCGTTGGGGAGTGTCGCCAACAAGACCGGGTCGCTGCGCGGCCTGCGTAACGATGTCGGACTGATCCGGCGCGGGCCGGGCGACAGCATCGCCTACGGGCTGTTCACGCTGGATACGTTCGAACTGCCGCACGGCAACTCACGCGCGCTGGTCGCGGCGAACACGCGGATCGACACGATGATGGGCGAGGTCGGCCAGGTGCTGTGGGACGATTTCGAGCGGGAATGAAGAACAAGCGGATAAGTTTTTTGGTTTTTTTGTGACTCCCAAGTTGCTGCTGATCGTCGTGTAGGCGGCGTTGATTTTTGTTGGCGTTGATTTTTTCATTGCGGCGCGGGCTGGAGTGCGATTCTAAAGCTGGGATGCCTTTGTTTCCCGCCGCATCATCCCGGATAGCCTCACTTGAGCAGTCGCTGTCGGCGGCTCTGCACGAGATTGCCTTGCTGAAGCAGGAGATTCTCGCGCTTCGTCGACAGTTGAGCAAGGACAGCTCAAACAGCGGCAAGCCGCCTTCGAGCGACGGTTTGAGGAAGCCGCCGCGGGTTCCTGGCAGCCTGCGCGGCCAATCTGGGCGGCCAGTCTGGGCGGCCAGTCTGGGCGGCCAGTCTGGGAAGCAGGGTGGCGGCCAGGCCGGGCACAAGGGCGGCATCCTGCGACATGTTGCGGAGCCGGACCGGACACAACTCCATGACGTGTCGCGCTGTGCCCATTGCCGGGCCGGGCTGACGGCGCGGATGGTCAGCGGCGTGGTCAGGCGGCAGGTTTTTGATCTTCCGGAGCCCCGGCTTGAGGTCACCGAGCATCAGGCCCTCAGCTACACGTGCCAGGCGTGCCATGGCACCACCAAGGCGGCGTTCCCTGATGATGTGATATCGCCGGCGCAGTATGGGGCGCGGATCAAGGGCGTTGCGGTCTATCTGAACGTAGCGCAGTTGATCCCCGAAGACCGGGTTTCCGAAGTTCTGCGCGAGTTGTTTGGGGCGGGGAGGATTTGCTCGGCGAGCATTGTTGCCTGGGGTGCGAAGAAGGCGGCCGACTTTGCCGGTCTGACCAGCCATGTCGCCGATCTGCTCGCCAAGGCGCCAGTTCGGCATCTCGATGAAACCGGCCTGCGGGGTCGGCGGCCGCACGCAATGGCTGCATACGGCCTCGACCTTGGCGCTGACGCAGTATCGCGTCTGCGCCAGGCGCGGCGATGTACCGAAAACCCTGGTCGGCGGCGTGGTTGTTCATGATCACTTCAAGCCCTATCTCAAGTTGGACGGCGTGGCGCACGGGTTTTGCAACGCGCATCATTTGCGCGAACTCAAGGCGCTGATCGCGATCGAGAAGGAACCGTGGGCGGAGAAAATGTCCCGCCTGCTGCGCGGCGCGCTCGCGGCCGTCCATCACGCGCTCAAGCAGCGGCGGGCCAGCCTGACCGAGCGGATGACCCGGCAGATCAACCTCGGCTATGACGCGATCGTCGAACAGGGCTTCGCCTTTCATCAGGCACAACCGGCGCTGGAACGACAACAAGGCGCGCGAGGACGGCCTCCCCGTCGCATCGGCGATAATCTGCTGATCCGGCTGCGTGACCATAAAGCAGACGGGCGCGGAGGGGGAGTGGGTAATTACTATACTTGCAGACATGGGCAAGGTGGAGGCGATGCTACCGGAATTGAGTGAGCGTGGCCGGAAAGCAAAGCCGTAAGCTGCCCTCAGCAAAATAGGCGACCCGAGGGCCGCCTATTCCGAGTTGGCTGCTACCGTTGAGCGAATTGACGAATTGTGTTTTCCGCTGCCGCCAGCGCACTTTTGGCTAGGGCGTGTCCTCAATTAAGCCAAATGACGGACGCGGTGAGATAGACAGCAGCGAGAAAATTGCGCGCGGTCTTGTCGTAGCGCGTTGCGATAG
>JAYTUU010000075.1:0-24888 GCA_043744375.1 Rhodospirillales bacterium
GACGCGGGACCAGAGGGGGACGAGGAGGGGGATGCGGGCGTGGTTCCGCGCGGCCACGACGGCGATCACAGCGCGGAGGCTGGTGATGATGTAGGTGAAATGGGTTGCGAGGGTTTCCCTGGACATCTGCAAGAAGCTTCTGCGGAGCGTTTGGATGGAGCCGAGGGCGGCTGCCCCGCCTTCGACGTCGGGCTGATGTTCAGGATACTGCTGCTGCAAGTGATGGGCGGTTTGTTCGGGAGTGGCCGTTCATGCACGGCCCGATTCCGTCGACGAAATAGTCTCAGGCGGGCCGCGACAGCGTGCTCACGAGGAGCATGATGCCGGAAACCATCAGCAATACCAAGACCATCCGGCGGAACCCCGCTTCGCTGACGCCGGCATAGAGGCGGGCGCCGATCAGGCTCGGGATCACCATGGCGGGGGCGGCGACGGCGAAGAGTCCCAGGGTTGGCGCGGTGATCAGGCCGCCGGCGGCGTAGGCGGCGAGGGTGAGGGTGTGCATGCAGAGATGGAAGGACTGGAACATCGCGCGCTGGGTGTTCTTGTCCCAGCCGCGCAGGGTGCACCATAGGGTCGGCGCGGGGCCGGAGAAGCCGCCGAGGCCGCCCATGATGCCGCCGAGCCAGCCGGCGATGGCGTCGGCGATGCGGCCGCCATGGGTGATGTGGGGGAGGTTGCGGGCGAAGAGCATGGCCGGGCACCAGACCACCAGGAACGTGCCCAGGGCGATCTTGAAGGTGGCGGGCGCGATCAGTGGCAGCAGGGCGGCGCCGAGCGGCACGCCGATTGCGCCGCCGATGATGAAGGGCAGGGCGCGCCGGGCGTTGAAGCCGCGCCACGCCGCCCCGATCGAGAGCACCTGCCCGAGCAGCGAGCAGGCGACCACGAGCGGGCCGGCGATTTCAGGCACGACCACCCAGACCCAGAACACCATCGCCACCAGGCCGAAGGCGAAGCCCGACAGGCCCTGCACGAACCCCGCGACGACGGCGCCGGCAGCGACGATCGTGAGCGGGTCCAGCGCCTACTTCACCGACGAGAAGTCGGTGGGCACCAGGAACTGGCTGGCGACATTGGCGTTGATCGGCCCGTCCTTCTCGCTGGCGTCGCGCGCGGCGTGCCATTCCGGATCGGCCTGGAACTTGGTGAACTTCTCCTGGCGTTCGGCCAGCGATTCCCAAGCCAGCAGATAGGTGAGTTCGTTGTTCGACTCGCCGACCATCGTGGTGAAGAATCCGGCCTGCTTGATGCCGTGCTTCTCCCAGATGCGCAGCGTGTGGTCGCGGAAGCGCGCCAGCAGGTTGGGCAGGCGGCCGGGCAGGGTGCGGTAGATGCGCAATTCGTAGATCATCGGGTGTTTCCTCCAAAGTGGGCTTTCACTGGCCCGGAACGGGGCTATCGTGGCGCGGAACGGCGCGGGCGCAAAGCCCGGGGCTCATGGAGAAGAAGCGGATGCATGTCGTCGTCATCGGAGCCGGCATTGCCGGTGCGGTTTCCGCCGTCGAATTGCTGCGCGACGGGCATGAGGTGACCATCCTCGAACCCGGCGAGCCCGGGGGCGAGCAGGCGGCGAGCTACGGCAATGGCGGCTGGCTGTCGCCCAGTTCGGTGCTCCCCGTCAGTTCGCCCGGGCTGTGGAAGAAGGTGCCGGGCTATCTCGCCGATCCGCTGGGGCCGCTGACGATCCGCTGGGGCTATCTGATCAAGGCGCTGCCGTGGCTGACGCGGCTGCTGACTTCGGGCTGGACGTGGGGGCGGGTGCGCAAGACAGCGCAGGGTCTTGGGCCGCTGGTCGCGGGATCGCCCACGCTGCATGCGCGGCTGGCCGCCGAGGCCGGGGTGGCCGATCTGATCCACCGGACCGGGCAGCTCTATATTTTTCCGGAGCGCAAGGATTACGAGGACAGCCGCGAAAGCTGGGATATCAGGCGGGAGAACGGCGTCAACTACATCGAGCTTGATGAGAACGAGTTGCGGCAGCGGGAGCCGGCGTTGGATCGGCGCTACAAGTTCGCTTTGTATTGCGACGATGGCGGGCATTGCACCAATCCCGGCGCCTATGTGGCGGCGCTGGTTCGGCTCGCGGAGGAGCGTGGGGCGAGGCGGGTGCGCGGGACGGCGGAGGGGTTGGACATTCAGGGCGGGCGCTTGAAGGGCGTGCGGTCCGCCGGTGCGGTGATTGCCTGTGATGCCGCGGTGATTGCGGCGGGCGCACATTCCCGCGGGTTGGCGCATGCGGCGGGGGATCGCGTGGTGCTGGAGACGGAGCGCGGGTATCACGCTGTCATCGAGCATCCGGAGGTCAGCCCGCGCACGCCGATCATGCCGTCGGACGGCAAGATGGTGCATACGCCGATGCAGGGCGGGCTGCGGATCGCCGGGCAGGTGGAGATCGCCGGGTTGGAGGCGGCGCCAAACTGGCAGCGCGCCGAGGTGCTGCTGGATCACGCAAGGCGGACGTGGCCGGGGTTGCCGAAAGACCTTGGGCCCGACCGGGTGAAGGTGTGGATGGGGCATCGTCCGTCGACGCCGGATGGGCTGCCGTGCATCGGCAAGGCCACCGGCTGCCCCGACGTGGTGCATGCCTTCGGGCACGGGCATATCGGGCTTGCCTCGGGGGCGATGACGGGCCGTCTCGTTGCCGATATCGTCAGCGGCAAGACGCCGACCATCGATATCCGTCCGTTCAATCCTGCCCGGTTCAACTAGGGGGAAATGCAATGACTGTACCCGCCCGCCGCCTCGGCCGCTTCGATCGTCCCGATTGTTCCATCGCCTATGAGGTGACCGGGGCAGGGCCGGCGGTGATTTTTGCCCATGGCCTTGGTGGCAACCCGATGTCGTGGTTCCAGCAGGTGGCGCATTTCGCGCCGGACTACACCTGCATCGCCTTCGCCCATCGTGGTTTTGCGCCGTCCTCGTCGATCCCTGGCGGTCCTGATCCGGCCGATTATGCGGATGACATGGCGGCGCTTGTCGCGCATCTCGGGCTGACGGATTTCCGTATCGTCGCCCAGTCGATGGGCGGGTGGACCAGCGTGGAATATGCGTTGCGGCGCCCGGCCGGGTTGCGCGGCCTCGTGCTGGCGGCGACCACGGGCACCATCGACCCGAAGCGGATCGGTGCCGCCGATCTGCCGGCGCTGGCGGCCTGGGAGGCGGCGAGCGGGCCGACGCTGGACGGCTACATGCGGGCCGGCATCCACCCCGCCGCCGGCGCGCGCATGGCCGCGGAGCAGCCGGCGATGCATCTGCTCTACAAGCATATCGACGACCAGAACGCCGCGATGGACAAGCAGGCGCTGCGCCTGAAGCTGATGCACAGCCGCACGCGCGCGCCGGCGGAACTGGCGAACATCGCCTGCCCGATCCTGCTGATCGCCAATGACGAGGACGCGGTGATCCCGCATGTCGCGGCCGATCCGATCGCCGCGATGGTTGCCAATGTGCGGGCGGTGCATATTCCCGATGCCGGGCATTCCGGGTATTTCGAGCGGCCGGCGTTGTTCAACCGCTACGTTCGGGAGTTCTTTGTTACGCTTGGCTGAGACGATGCTGCGCCCCAATAGCCGTTGGCTGGCCCTGCTCCCGCCGCTCGCCTTCCTGCCGTTCGTCCTGTCGCCGCCGCTGAACCACGACGTGACCGGGGTGTTCAGCTTTGCCCATGACACTATCCAGGCGAGGCGTACGTCCCCTCGGCCTTCACCGCCGCCTCGGCGCGGCGCACCACCATGGCGGAGACCTGGCGGCGGGTGAGGAAGGCGACGGCGAGCAGGAGCAGCATCGCCGCGGTGATCGACAGGCTGCGGGCCATGACGGCGTGCTCCGCCGGAACGAAGGCGCTGATGCGGTCGGCGGCGATCCAGCCGATCATCCAGGCCGCCCAGAACGCGCGGCGCAGCAGGAGGGCCCAGTCCTCGCGGGCGCGCAGCACCACCTCCTCGGCCATGGTCCAATCGTCGAGGCGTGCCAGCGGGGGGGCGGCCTCGCGCCAGCGCGGGACTTCGGCGATCAGCGGCAGCACCAGCGCGCCGGCGAGCAGGACCAGCCACTCGTTGTCGAGCGCCATCGCGGCAACGATGACGCCGAGCGTGTAGACCTGGAGTGCCATCCGGTGGAGGCGGGACATGCGCTTATCCAAGGCAGGTCGCCCGATCCGCCGGCCAGCCGAATTCGCGCGGCCGGATGCCGGCATGCAGCCAGGTGACAAGGGAAAAAATGTCGTAGACGGGGAGGCCGAAGGTCTCGCGCAGGGCGAAGGCGTAGGGCGGCATGTTCGTGCATTCCAGCAGGATCGCGCCGATATCGGGGGCCATGGTCAGCAATTCGCGTCCGGCATCGAGGATGTCGCGGGCGGCGGCGCGGATGTCCATCTGCTCGCTGGCGCCGTTGATCAGCACGCGGAAGAACTCCTGTCCGTTCTCGGTGCCGACGATCGGCGTGTCCAGGGGGACGCCGGCGCTCTCCAGGTGGCGCGGCGTCAGGCTCCCCTTGCTCACGGTGATGATGCCGACGCGCTTGCCGGGCGGCAGCGTCGCCTTGATCCAGGGGAACTGCATCATCGAACTGGTGGCGACGGGGACGCCGACATGGGCGGCGATTTCGCGCTGAAAGATCGACAGGAAGCCGCAATTGGTGGTGATCGCCTCGGCGCCCTGGCTGACCAGGTCGGCGGCGGCGGCGAGGAAGTCGTCGAGCAATCCGGCGGCACCCTTCAGCACCACTTTCTCCGGGCTGGCGCCGCGGACGACGCGATAGAGGACCGGGAATGGCCAGGTGGTGGCGTTGCCCATGTCGCCGGGGATGCGCGGAAACTTCGCCTCCAGCATGAGGATGCCGAGTGGCGCCCCGTAGATGGCCTTCCCGCCGGTTGCGATAATGCTCTGCATGGCTCCCCTCCCGCTGGTCGCGATTGCCCGAAACCCGGGCCGCAGCGAAAATGGCAGAAGATACACCCCGGGGAAACCGCCATGACCAGCCGCCTCACGTCCCCGCCCGCGGGCGCGCCTGCATGATGTCCGCACCCTCAGCCGATCTGCGCGCCGAAATCCGCGCGACCGTTCTGTTGGCCGGGCCGCTGATCGTCAGCCAGCTTGCCTCGATCGGCACGACGGTGATCGAGATGATGCTGGCCGGCCATCTGAGCCCGCGCGTGCTCGGCGCTGTTGCCGTTGGCGCGAACGTCTGGCACCTCGCGGCGATGGGGTTGCTCGGGGTGATGTCGGCGATCGCGCCGAACGTCGCGCAGTTCGATGGCGGCGGCAGGCGGGAGGCGGCCGGGCCGTTGTTCCGGCAGGCGCTGTGGCTCGGCGGGTTTCTCGGCATTGCCGCGATGCTGCTGCTGGCCTTCGCGGGACCGCTGCTGGTGGCGGAAATCGGCGTCGATGCGGCGTTGCTGGCGGAAGCCACCGCGTTCCTGCACGCCACCAGCCTCGGCGCGCCGCCGCTGGCGCTCTATCTCGCCTGCCGCGGCCTGTCGGAGGGGTTGTCCCTGCCACGGCCATCGATGGTGATCGGGCTGCTTGCGCTGCCGCTGCTGCTGCCGGTGGGTTACGTGCTGATGTATCCGCTCGGCCTCGGCGCCGGTGGGGCGGGGCTGGCGATGGCCTTTACACTCTGGGCGGAGTTCGCCGCCTTTGCCTTCTACATCTCGCGCAGCCGGCACTACCGCGGCCTGGGATGGGGCAGCGGGCCGCGCGGGCCGGACCTGGTCGCCATCCGCGGCTTGCTGCGGCTTGGCGGCCCGATGGCAATTGCCGTGCTGATGGAGACGGGCATGTTCAGCGCCACCGCGTTGCTGATCGCCCGGCTCGGCGAGGTTGCCGTTTCCGGCCATCAGATTGCGCTCAGCGTCGCCTCGGTCACGTTCATGATCCCGCTCGGCCTGGCGATCGCCACGACCGTGCGCGTCGGCAATGCGGTCGGGCGTGGCGACATGGCGGGGGTGCGGCGGTCGGCGAAGGTCGGTCTGGCATTGGCGACGCTCAGCCAGGTCATCGCCGCCGCGCTGATGTTGAGCCTGCCGCTGCATATCGCCGGGCTCTACACGACGGACCCGGCGGTGGTGTCGTTCGCCGCCGGGTTGCTGTTCCTGGCCGCGCTGTTCCAGTTGTCCGACGGCGCGCAGGTGACGGCGGCGGCGGCTTTGCGCGGGATGAAGGACGCGCGGGTGCCGATGCTCATCTGTATCTTCGCCTACTGGACGATCGGCATGCCGCTGGGCTGGCTGCTTACGTTCACCCTCGGCCTCGGCGCGCCGGGGATGTGGTGGGGATTGATCGTCGCGCTCTCGGCGGCTGCGGCGATGCTGTGGTTTCGGTTCCAGCGCATGACCGCCGGTGCTATCGTCCCCGCCGGGGAATAGGGGGGATTGCAGGCGATGATTACGCTTTACGGTTTCGGGCCGGCCTATGGGCTGTCCGACCCCAGCCCGTTCGTCATCAAGGTGGAACTCCTGCTGAAGATGGCCGGGCTCGACTACCGGATGGACAGCACGGGCTACCGCCGGGCGCCGAAGGGCAAGCTGCCCTATATCGACGATGGCGGCACCATCGTGGCCGATTCCACGCTGATCCGCTGCCACCTCGAACGCACCCGCGGCATCGATTTCGACGCCGGGTTGACGCCGTCCGCACGCGGCATTGCCTGGGCGATGGAGAAGCTGCTGGAGGATAATCTCTACTGGGCGCTCGGCGACGTCCGCTGGAACGTGAAGGCGAATTTCGAGCGCGGCACGCGGCAGTTCTTTGCCCCGATCCCGGCCTTGCTGCGCCCGCTGGTCATCTGGATCGCGCTGCGCAAGGTCAACGCCAATCTCAAGGGCCAGGGGCTCGGCCGACACCGCCGTGCCGATATCGAGGCCATTGCGATCCGTGGGGTCGAGGCTTTCGCGAATTTCCTGGGCGACAAGCCCTATCTGATGGGCGCCACGCGCTGCGGCGCCGACGCCACTGCCTACGGCTTCATTGCCGGCCTGCTGGTGCCGATCTTCGACTCGCCGATCCGCGACGCCGCCGACAAACACCCGAACCTTGCGGCCTATGTGGCGCGGATGCGGGCGGAATTCTATCCGGGGATGTAGAACGTTGCTGATCGCATTCGGCGGCCTTCCCGGCACCGGCAAGACGAGCCTCGCGCGCGGCTTCGCCAAGGTGCGCCGTGCCACCTATCTGCGGATCGACACGATCGAACAATCCCTGCGCGACTCCGGCGCGATGCATGGCGACGTTGGCCCGGCCGGCTACGTCGTCGCCTATGCGCTCGCCGAGGCCAATCTGCGCCTTGGCGGGATCGTGGTCGCGGACTCCGTCAACCCGCTCCCCGTCACCCGCGACGCCTGGCGCGATGTTGCCGCGCGTGCTGCGGTCCGCATCGTGGAGATCGAGATCATCTGCTCAAACGCCGCCGAACACCGGCAGCGCGTGGAGACCCGGGAGATCGACGTCGCCGGATTGACGCCGCCGACATGGCTCCAGGTTCTCGCCCATGACTATGCACCCTGGCACCGGCCGCGCATCGTCATCGACACCGCCAACCGTTCAATTCCGGATGCGCTCGCTGAACTGGGCGCCCGGATCGGCGAGCAGGACTGGTCGTAAGGACTGGTCGTAAGGACTGGTCGTAAGGACGGGTCGTAAGGACGGGTCGTCGCCTACTTGTGCCCCCGGTCGATCAACGCAATCGCCACCGTGGAGGCCACGAACACCAGATGCACCCCGCCAAGCGCGAATAGTTTCTCGGTGCTGCTTTCCATCATGTAGGTCCGCAGCAGGTGGATGGCGGAGATCATGACGATCGACAGCGACACTTTCAGTTTCACGTTGCCGCTGTCGAGCTTGCCGAGCCATTCGGGCTTGGCGGCTTCGTCGGCCACCTCGATGCGTGAGACGAAGCTTTCGTAGGACGAGATCGCCACCATCACCAGCAGGTTGGCGATCAGCACGAGATCGAGCACGGCGAGCAGGATCAGCACCATCTCCGCCTCGTCGCCGGTCAACAGGATGCGGAGCAAATGCAGCAATTCGCGCCCGACCATGACGTAGATCGTCAGCACCGCCGCGAGCAGAGCGAGATAGAGGGGCAGCAGCAACCAGCGCGCGCCGAGCAGGGATGTTTCGATCCACGTCTCCAAGCCGCTGTTCGGTTTCCGGGCCATGCTTGACGCTCCGCATCGTGACGCGGAGAGTTTCGCACACATGCGGGGCCACGTCTCTCGACCGGCACGGCATTTTCGCCTGATCAGAACATTTGCCAGAATTTTTGCCAGAACAGTCGTCATGCCGAAGGCCCTGGACCCGCAGCGCGGGGTAGGGAAGGATAGGCCAGGACACAGGAGCACCCATGACCACCACGCTCATCCGCAACGCCGATTTCGTGATCGCCTGGGATGCCCCCACGGCCAGCCATGTCAGCATGCCCGGCGCCGACGTCGCCTTCGAGGACGGGGTGATCCGTTTCGTCGGCCGCGGCTATGCGGGGGTCGCGGACACCATCATTGATGGGGCGGGCTTCATGGTGATGCCGGGCCTGGTCAATATCCACTCGCATCCGTCGAGCGAGCCGATGAACAAGGGGCTGATCGACGAGATCGGGTCGCCGGGGTTCTATAATTCCTCGCTGTATGAATATCTGCCGATTTTTCGGGCGCAGGGCGACGAGATCCAGTCCTGTGTCCGGGTGGCGCTGAGCGAGTTGCTGCTCTCAGGCGTCACCACGCTGGCCGATTTGTCGATGTCCCATCCCGGCTGGCTCGATCTGCTGGCGGAGAGCGGCATGCGGGTTTGTGTGGCGCCGATGTTCCGGTCCGCGCGCTGGTTCACCAAGAACGGCCATGTCGTCGAGTATGCGTGGGACGAGAAGGCCGGCGAGAAGGCGATGGCGGAGGCGTTTTCTCTCATTGAGCGCGCCGAGCAGCATCCTTCGGGGCGGCTGTTTGGAATGGTCGTTCCCGCACAAATCGACACGTGTTCGGAGACGTTGCTGCGGGAAAGCGCGCAGGAGGCGAAGGCGCGCGGGCTGTCGTGGCAGATCCATGCCGCGCAGTCGGTCAGTGAGTTCCATGAGATCACTCGGCGCAATGGGCACACGCCGATCGGGTGGCTCGACCATATGGGGCTGTTGAACGAGCGTGCGATCATCGGGCACGGCATTTTCCTCGACGACCATCCCTCGACGCCCTGGCATACCAACAACGATCTGTCCCGGCTGGCCGCGACCGGGACGACGGTGGCGCATTGCCCGACGGTGTTCGCGCGGCGCGGCATCACGATGAAGGATTTCGGCCGCTACCGGCGCGCCGGCGTCAATATGGGCATCGGCACTGACACGTATCCGCATAATATGCTCGATGAGATGCGGCTCGCTGCCTATCTCGCGCGCACCCAGGCGACCAACCCGCGGACGGTGACCAGCGGCGAGTTGTTCGAGGCGGCGACCACGGGCGGGGCGCGTGCCTTGGGCCGGGACGATATCGGCCGACTCGCGCCGCTGTGCCGCGCCGACATGGTGCTGGTGGACGTCACCCACCCGCGCATGCGCCCGGCGCGGGACCCGCTGCGCAGCCTGATCTACGCCGCCGGCGACCGCGCGGTGCACACCGTGATCGTCGATGGCCATACCGTGGTGCGCAATGGCGAACTGCTCACCATGGACTACGCCGCCGCGGCCGCGATCTTGCATGAGGCGCAGAAGCGCGTCATGGCTGACGTGCCGCGGCTTGACTGGAACCATCGCAGCGTTGACGAAATCAGCCCACCCACCTTCCGGACAATGTAAGCCCTATGACCGATCTCCTCTCCATCGAGGGCCTGCGCACCACTTTCCGCACCGCGAACGGCGAAATCGCGGCGGTCGATGGTGTGTCGCTCGGCGTCGCCAAGGGGCGCACCCTCGGCATCGTCGGCGAGAGCGGGTGTGGCAAGTCGATGCTGTCATTGTCCGTCATGCGCCTGGTGCCGCAACCCGGCATCATCGCGGCCGGGCGGGTGATGTTCGATGGGCAGGACCTGCTGAAGCTCGAACCCGCCGCCATGCGGGCGGTGCGGGGACGGCGGATCGCGATGATCTTCCAGGAACCGATGACGAGCCTCAATCCGGTGTTCACGGTCGGCGACCAGATTACCGAGGCGATGCGGGCGCATGACCGCCGCGCCAGCAGTGCCGCATTGCGGGCCAAGGCGATCGACAGCCTCAACCGGGTGCGCATTCCCGCGCCGGAGCGGCGCTTCGAGGAGTATCCGCACCAGATGTCCGGCGGGATGCGCCAGCGGGTGATGATCGCGATGGCGCTGGCGTGCGAGCCTGATCTGCTGATCGCGGATGAGCCGACGACGGCGCTCGATGTGACCGTGCAGGCGCAAATCCTTGATCTGCTGCGCGACCTTCAGCAGCAGACGGGGATGGCGATCATTCTGATCACCCACGACCTCGGCATCGTCGCCGAAATGGCGGACGAGGTGGCGGTGATGTATGCCGGCAAGGTGGTCGAGCGCGCTTCGGGCACCGAGATTTTTGATGATCCGCAGCATCCGTACACGCTCGGTCTGCTCGGCAGCATTCCCAAGATCGAGGAGACGCAGGAGCGGTTGTTGGCTATCGAGGGTGCCGTGCCGGCGCCGTTCGCGCTGCCGAGTGGGTGCCGGTTTCATCCGCGCTGCGTGTTCACGACCGGGCCATGCGAGCAGGAGGTGCCGGACCTCCGGCTGCTCGGCGAGAACCATTTTGCCGCGTGTCTGCGGGCGCCGCTCGAAGTTGCTACCGCCGGAGAGATTGTCGCATGAACACGCCGCTGCTGGAGGTTGAGAACCTCGCCAAGCATTATCCGGTCAAGCGTGGCATCGTGCTGGCCAAGACGATCGGGACGGTGCGGGCCGTGGATGGGGTGTCGTTTGCGCTGGCCAAGGGGGAGACGCTGGCGCTGGTGGGCGAGAGCGGCTGTGGCAAGTCGACGACGGCGCGGCTGGTGCTGCGGCTGATCGAGCCGACCGCGGGGCGGGTGAAGTTCGAAGGCGTCGATATCACGGACATGGAGGGCGCGCCGCTGCGCAAGCTTCGCCGGCGCATGCAGATCGTGTTCCAGGACCCGTTTGCGTCGCTCAATCCGCGCATGACGGTGGGCGATATTCTGGAAGAGCCGCTGATCGTGCACGAAATTGGTGACCGGGCGGCGCGGCAGGCGCGGGTGGCCGAATTATTGGGCCTCGTTGGTCTCGCGGGCTACCACGCCAGCCGCTATCCGCATGAATTCTCCGGCGGCCAGCGGCAGCGCATCGGCATCGCCCGGGCGTTGGCCGTGGAGCCCGCTTTGGTGGTCTGCGATGAACCGGTTTCGGCGCTGGATGTGTCGATCCAGGCGCAGGTGATCAACCTGCTGAAGGACCTCCAGCAGCGGCTTGGCCTGTCCTATCTGTTCATCGCCCATGATCTTGCGGTGGTGAAGCATACGGCCGACCGGGTGGCGGTGATGTATCTGGGGAAAATTGTCGAAATCGCCGCCAAGGATGCGCTGTTCGCCCATCCGCGCCACCCGTATACGCGCACGCTCCTCGCCGCCATTCCGCGCCCCGACCCGCATCGCAAGGGCGGGCGCAACATCCCCGGCGGCGATGTGCCGAGCCCGATGAACCCGCCGCCCGGGTGCCGGTTCAACACACGCTGCACCTTCGCGACCGACATCTGCCACCGCGATGATCCGCCGTTGCGCATTCTGGCGGAGGGGCACCAGGCGGCGTGCCACAACGCCGAGCTTCTGCCGCCGCCACAGGCGGCCGATACCGTCCATGCCGCCAGCCCGGCGATGGCGCGGCGGATGGCGTTGTATGCGGAACGGCGGGGGCGGATCGCGGCGACGGCGGGGTAGGGATCGGCTACGCATAGCGCCGGTTTTGGCAGAGAAAGTTATAATTCTTAATACGTAACTATAAAGTCGTGCGACGGCCCGTCGATCAGGCAGAATTTTTGCGGCGGGCGGGGGGGAGACGCTGGCGGCGTGTCGGTTGCAGACCCCGCAATGGGCGCGGCGTCACTCCCACGTTGACGCCTTGCAGGTACCGCCGTACCACTATCACCACCGGCCAACAAAAACCGAAGGGACGTCCATGAAAAGCCTTCTCGCCACCACGTCGCTCGCGACCCTGCTGTTCACCCTCGGGACGGCGAAGGCCGAGGCCCCGGCCGCCCTGATCGCCGCGGCGAAGGCGGAGGGGCAGTTGACGGTGATCGCGCTTCCGCATGACTGGTGCGGCTACGGCGCCGTGATTGCCGATTTCAAGAAGAAGTATGGCCTCAAGGTGAATGAACTGAACCCCGACGCCAGCTCCGGCGACGAGATCGAGGCGATCAAGGCGAACAAGACGAACAAGGGTCCGCAGGCGCCTGACGTGATCGATGTCGGCCTGTCGTTCGGGCCGCGCGCCAAGGCCGAGGGGCTGGTGCAGCCGTACAAGCCCGCCACCTGGGCCTCGATCCCGGCCGATCTGAAAGACCCTGACGGCTACTGGATCGGTGATTATTACGGCGTGCTCTCCTTCGAGATCAACAAGGACCTGGTGAAGAAATCGCCGGCCGATTGGGCCGATCTGCTGGCGCCGGAATACAAGAACTCGGTGGCGCTGGCGGGCGATCCGCGCACGGCCAACCAGGCCATTCTCGGGGTCTACGCCGCCGGTGTCGCCGCCGGTGGCACCGACGGCACGTCGATCGGGGAGGCGGGGCTGAAGTTCTTCGCCGAAATGAACAAGCGCGGCAATTTCGTTCCGGTCATCGGCAAGGCCGCCCCGCTGGCGCAGGGCACCACGCCGATCGTGATCCGCTGGGACTATAACGCGCTGGCCGACCGCGACACGCTGAAGGGCAATCCGCCGGTCGAGATCGTGGTGCCGAAGACCGGCGTGATCGCCGGGGTGTATGTGCAGGCGATTAGCGCCTTCGCGCCGCACCCGAACGCGGCCAAATTGTGGATCGAGTACCTGTACTCCGACGAGGGCCAGCTTGGCTGGCTCAAGGGCTACTGCCATCCGGTGCGCTTCAATTCGATGGTGGCGGAGAAGAAGATTCCGGCCGAGCTGCTTGCCAAGCTGCCGCCGGCGGAGAGCTATGCGCGTGCGGTGTTCCCGTCGCTCGATGACCAGAGCAAGGCGAAGGATGTCATCGCCAAGCAGTGGGATAGTGTCGTCGGCGCCAGCGTGAAGTAGAGCCAGCCGCACGCAAGTATACAGGTGAGCGGCTCGGCGCCTGCAACGCCGCACACGGGTATCCCCCGTGTGCGGTTGCCGCGCGCGTTCCTGCAGACGGTCTTCGGCATATTTCCCTTCGCCGCTTTTGCCGTGCTGTTCCTGATCCTGCCGACGTCGAACCTGCTGATCGGTGCGTTCCAGGATGCCAACGGCCATTTTACGCTCGCGAACATCCACGGGCTGTTCACGCCCTCGGTGATGAGGGCGTTCCGGGTCAGCATCATCATCAGCATGGCCTCGGCGATCCTCGGTGCTGCCGCCGGGCTGGCCGTGGCGCTGGCTTTGCGCACCGACGCCATTCCCCGCCCGATCCGGCAGGCCGTGCTGACGCTGTGCGGTGTCACCTCCAACTTCGCCGGCGTGCCGCTCGCCTTTGCGTTTCTTGCCACGATCGGGCGCGCCGGCCTGCTGACCGCGCTGCTTTCGCGTTTTCTCGGCATTGACCTCTATGCGGGTGGGTTCAACTTGTTGAGCCTTGTTGGCCTCACTTTTACTTATCTCTACTTCCAGATGCCGCTGATGGTGCTTGTCATCATGCCCGCCGTGGAGGGGCTGAAGCGCGACTGGAGCGAGGCGGCCGCCTCGCTCGGCGCCTCGCCCGCACAGTATACTTGGCGCATCGTGGTGCCGATCCTCGCGCCCAATGTGGTGGGCGCGACGCTGCTGCTGTTCGCCAACGCGTTCGGCGCGGTCGCTACCGCCTATGCGCTGACCGGGAGTTCGATCAACCTGGTGACCATTCTGCTGTTCGCGCAAATCCGCGGTGACGTGCTGCATGACCCCAATCTCGGCTATGCGCTGGCGTTCGGGATGGTGGTGGTCACCGGCGCCTGCAACATCGCCTATCTCCGGCTACGCGCGTTCGCGGATCGGCGGCTGCGATGAGTGGGGGGAAACTCTGGCGCCGCATCGTGCTGGCGATCATGGCGCTGTATATCTTCATCCCGCTGATCGGGGTGGCGGAGTTCGCGCTGCGGATGCGCCGTGGTGTTTATAGTTTCGACGCGTTTGTGGAAGTATTCGCCAATAGCCGGTTTCAGGATACTTTCCTGTATTCCTGCGCGCTTGCGGTGGTCACGGTGATCATTGGCGTTTTTCTGATCGTGCCCGCGGCCTATGCGGTGCGGCTGCACGCGCTCCGGCTGCGGCCGTATGTGGAGTTCGTGACGCTGCTGCCGCTCGTCGTGCCGGCCATTGTCATCGTCTTCGGCTATCTCCGGCTCTACAGTTCCGACAGTTTTCTGCCGCTGACGGATACCGAGACCGGCACCGATGCGCTGCTTGCCTTTGGTTATGTCACGTTGGCGCTGCCTTATATCTATCGTAGCGTCGATGCCGGGCTGACCTCGATGGACGTGCGCACGCTGACGGAGGCCGCGGAGATTCTTGGTGCGCGGCCGCACACCATCCTGCTGCGCGTGGTGTTGCCGAATATCCGCACGTCGATCCTCAGCGGCGCCTTCCTGACCGCCGCCATCGTGCTCGGCGAGTTCACCTTCGCCAGCCTGCTCGATCGCCCCGCTTTCGGACCGTTCATGCAACTTCTCGGCGCCAACCGCGCCTATGAACCCGCCGCCCTCTCGCTGGTGGCTTTCGCACTGACCTGGGGCCTGATGGTGCTGATCGGCACCTTCCGCGGCCGGCGGTCCGGGAGTTGACCGCATGAGTTTCCTCACCCTCCAGGGCCTGCGCAAATCCTTCGGCTCCAGCGTGGCTGTCCAGGATTTTTCGTTGCAGGCCGAGCGCGGCGAGTTCATCGCGCTGCTCGGCCCGTCCGGTTGCGGCAAGACGACCGTGCTGCGGATGATCGCCGGGTTCGAAACGCCCGACGCGGGCACGGTGACGATCGATGGCGAGGACGTGACCCGGCTGCCAAGCCGTAGCCGGCGCATCGGCATGGTGTTCCAGTCCTACGCGCTGTTCCCCAACCTTACCGTCGAGGGGAACATCGCGTTCGGCCTGAAAGTGGCGGGGATGGCGAAGCTGGAGATCGCGGCCCGGGTGGCGGAAATGTTGGCGCTGATCGGGCTGCCGCATCTGCGTGCGCGCTACCCGACGGAACTCTCCGGCGGCCAGCAGCAGCGCGTGGCGCTCGCCCGTGCCGTGGCGATCCGCCCGCGCATCCTGCTGCTCGATGAGCCGCTTTCGGCGCTGGACGCCAAAATCCGCGTGTCGTTGCGTGAGGACCTGCGCGCGATGCAGCGCGAGCTTGGCATCACCGCCATCTTCGTCACCCACGACCAGGAGGAGGCGCTGGCGTTGTCGCACCGCGTGGTGGTGATGAGCGAGGGGTGGGTCGAGCAGGTTGGCACGCCCGCGGACATTTATCGCACGCCGCGGACGCCGTTCGTGGCGACCTTCGTTGGCACGGCCAATGTGCTGCCCTGCCGCGTCATCGATGCCGCCGCGGGGCGGGTGGCGCTGGGCGACGCCATTCTTGCGGCCGGGCACGCGCTGCCTGGCATCGCGGCTGGGGAGACGGTCGTGCTCGCGCTGCGCCCGGAGGCGATCTCGATCCTGCCGTTCACCGGCGCCAGCAACACGCTTGCGGCCACGGTGCGCGATGTCACGTTCCTCGGGCCGGTCGTTCGGCTGCGTCTGGTGCTCGATGCCGAGTTGCCGGTGACCGTCGATCTGCATGGGGAGGGGGCGCGCACGCTGCCGGAGATCGGTGCGCGGGTGGAGCTCGCATTCCGGCCCGAAAGCCTGCAATTGCTGGACCGGCGGGATGGCGCGCGCTGACGCAGGGGGAGACCGGATGGCCGCCGCCGGAGTGTCGTTGCTTCTTGCCGCGGTGCTTTTGGCCGCGTCCGCGTTCGCCCAATCTCCCGCGCTCACCCAATCTCCCGCGCTCACGCCCGATCAGCAGGCGCAGGCCGAGTTGCGCGCCCGTGCCGATGCCGCCGCGCGGTCCCACGCCGCCGCCGTCCAGGCGCTGCGCGGCACCAGTCCGCTCACCAAGGCTGACAATCCCTGTGGCCGGCCGGAATTCGCGCGCACGGTGATCGACCAGATCAATGTGGCCCGCCATGTCCGTCGTGGGGATCCCCGCGTCGTCGATATCGAACGCGTTGCCACCGAGTATTTCGACCCCGTGAGCAAGGATATGACGTGCCGCGGGCGTTTCCTGACGTCCGATAGCCAACACCTTGCCGGGGTTCTGCAAATTCGCCGCAACGCCGCCGGAGACCCGGTTGCCATTTGGAAGAGCGATCGCTGATACTGCGCCACCAACCGCACGGAGCGTTCCCATGGCCGGCTATCTTTTCCGTAACCTCGCTCTCCTCGAACCCGATGTCGGCGTGCTCCAGCCGGGCATGGAATTGCGCATCGAGGATGACAAGGTTGTCGAGGTCAGCGACCGACCGATTGCGGCGGGCGGCGCTGCGGTGATCGATTGCGGCGGGCGGACGGTGATGCCTGGGCTGATCGACAGCCATGTTCATGTCATGTTGTCCTCGGTTTCCATCCCCTCGCTCGAAGCCGTGCCACTGACGCTGGCGACCGCGCGCGCCGCCGCCTTGATGCGCGGCATGATCGACCGCGGATTTACCACCGTGCGCGATACCGGCGGGGCGGACTGGGGTATCAAGAAAGCGGTGGAGGAAGGCAGCATCGCCGGGCCGCGCTTGTTCATCGCGGGGCAGGCGATCGGGCCGACGGGCGGGCATTCGGACCCGCGCCGGCGGACCGACGTGTTTGGCGCGCGCTGCCATTGCTGCAACGCGATGGCGTTCTCGATGAACGTGTCGGATGGCGAGCGCGAGGTGCGCAAGGCCGCGCGCGAGCAGATGCGCCAGGGGGCCGACCATGTGAAGATCATGATGTCCGGCGGCGTGGCCTCGCCGTTCGACCCGCTGGATTCACTGCAATTCAGCGACGCTGAAATCGCCGCCGCCGTGCAGGAGGCGCATGCGTTCGGGCGCTACGTGTGTGCGCATGCCTACACGCCGGCCGCCATTACGCGGGCGGCGCACGCGGGTATCCGCACCATCGAGCACGGCAACCTTATCGACGCTGCCTCCGCCGAACTCATGGCCGAGAAGAGCATGTTCCTGATCGCCAATCTCGTCGCCTACCATGCGATGAAGGAACGGGCCGCCGAATTCGGGATGGACGGGGATATGCTGGCCAAGAACGACCTGGTGATCGAAGGCGCTATGCGCTCGCTCGAAATCTGCCGGGACGCCGGCGTGCCGGTCGCGTTCGGGAGCGATTTGCTTGGGCAACTCCAGATCGACCAGAGCCGCGAATTCCTGCTGCGCCGCGAGGTTCTGCCGGCGCTGGATATCATTCGCTCCGCGACCACCATCGGTGCGCAGGTGACGCGCACCGAAGGCAAACTCGGCACGTTGCGTCCGGGGGCCTTTGCGGACGTGCTGGTGATCGATGGGAATCCGGTAGAGGACCTCGGCGTTTTTCAGGAGCAGGGGCGGTATCTGGCGGCGATCATGAAGGGCGGCGTGTTTCACAAGAACAGGTTGCAGTGACGCAAGGGCCTCCGGCAGCAAAGGGGCATGCCCCCATGGCGCCAACATAAGGAAGGCGAGGACGGGGAGGCGGCGGCCAGGGCGTCCTGCAAGGCCTTGAGGATCACCGGATTGCGGTGGCCGAGGCGGTTGCCGACGCAGCGATGGATGCCGAAGCCGAACGACAGATGCTGGCGCGGGCGGGCGCGGTCGATGATGAACAGGTCGGGGTTGTCGATCGCATCCTCGTCGCGATTGCCGGAGATGTACCACATGACGACCTTGTCGCCCTTGCGGATCATCTTGCCCAGGGCAATCGGGGGAAGCACGGCATTGCAGGTCTCGGCACTCATCCTTCCCCTGACGGTTGAGCACCGCCTTTCCCTTCACCCGATGGCCCTGGCTGGCAAGCGAAACGTGTGGCCGCTACTCGGTCACGCCCGTCTCGATCGCCTTCGCCAGGTCCTCGTACTGCTCGCAGGACCGCCCGCCGCAGATCGCCTCGATGCGAGCCAGCGCGATCCGGGCCATGTCGAGATTGCCGGTTTCGACGTGATAGGCGCCGAGATACTCGTAGGTGTTGGCGTTGTCGGGATCGAGCGCCAGCGCGCGGCCGTAGAATGCCAGGCCCTCCTGGGCGCGGCCCATCTTGCGCAGGGCGAAGCCGCGCATCGTGTAGACCATGCTGTCATCGGTGCGCCGGATGGCCGCCAGGATCGGCAGTGCCTCGCGGTAGAAGCCGTGCTTGGCGAAGGCGCGGCCCTGTTTATAGAGTTCGTCGTCCGGCAGGATGCCCGAGGTGACCTTCACGCAGGCGTTGTTCTTGAGAACGTAGCCTGCCGGGCAGGTGGGCGGCTTGTCATCGGAGGCGCCACCGGCGGCCTTGGCCAGTCCGGGCGTGAGGAACGCGGTGAGCAGGCCGGCTAGAAGCGTCGCGTGCAGGCGGGTCATGGCGCGGGTCTCCGGACGTTGCAGAGCGCTGATCTTGCGTCTCCTTCAGCGGACGCAAGGCCCCTGTCGTCTATTCCCGCGCGAGGGCCACGCCGATCTGGGTGATCGCGCCGCGTTGTCCAGCGTTTCTTCTGCCATGTCGGCGCTTCTTCTGCCATGCCATCGCTTCTTCTGCCATGCCGGGCCTCTTCTGCCATGCCGGGCGCCGCACTATAAGCCTCGGCAACGCTGAAGCCCCGGAGGATCCATGTCGTTCACCCTCGTCTCGCCCCGCCTGTTCGTTGTTGGCGGCGGCACCGTGCGCGACATCGCCGGCGTGCTGGAGAAGCTCGGCGTTTCCCGGCCGCTGATCGTCACCGACCCGTTCATGGTGTCCTCCGGCCTGGTACGGCGCGTGCTTGAACCGCTCGAAGCGGCCGGCATTGCGGCGGCGGTGTTCAGCGACACCATTCCCGAACCGACCGACACCATCGTGGTCGCCGGGCTCGCGGCACTCCGTGCTGGGGACTATGACTGCCTGATCGGCTTCGGCGGCGGCTCGCCCATCGACACGGCCAAGGCGATGTCGATCCTGGCCACCGGGGACGCGCCGATGTCCGCCTACAAGGTGCCGCATGCCGCCGACCACGGCAAACTGCCGATCATCGCCATTCCGACCACTGCGGGCACCGGCAGCGAGGCCACGCGCTTTACCGTCATCACCGACGCGCTGCGCGACGAGAAAATGCTCATCGCCGGCCTCGGCGCGCTGCCGATGGCGGCCATCGTCGATTACGAACTGACTTTCAGCGTGCCCAAGCGGACGACCGCGGATACCGGGGTGGACGCGCTGAGCCATGCGTTGGAAGCCTATGTCTCGCGGCGCGCGAACCCGTTCAGCGATGCGCTGGCGTTGGCCGCGATGGCGCTGATCGGCGCCAATCTGCGCACGGCGTATCACGAGCCGACCAACGCCGCGGCTCGCGAGGCGATGATGCTCGGGGCGATGCAGGCGGGGATCGCCTTCACCAACGCCTCGGTCGCCCTCGTGCACGGCATGTCCCGCCCGATCGGGGCGCATTTCCATGTGCCGCATGGGCTGTCGAACGCCATGCTGTTGCCGGCTGTGACCCGGTTCTCGATCCCGGCGGCGACGGGGCGTTATGCCGATGCCGCGCGCGCCATCGGTTTCGCCACCGCCGCCGACAGCAATGCGGCCGCCGCCGAAAAGCTCGCCGATGGACTGGCCGCGCTGAATACCGAGCTGAGCGTGCCCACCCCCAGCGGTTTCGGGATCGACGCGGCGACGTGGCACTCCAAGCTCGACCTGATGGCGGATCAGGCGCTGGCGTCGGGCAGCCCGGGGAACAATCCAAGGGTGCCGGACAAGGCGGAGATCATCGCGCTCTACAACACGGTATGGGCGGCCAACGCTTAAGCGCGGAGTGGGGCGTCAGGTTTTTTACAGTTTGACGGCTCAACGGTTTTGCTGGCGCCACAAGTGATCGTGAATACAACAAGTTCGTAAACGGCCGAAATTTGCTTGGTGTGGACTCGCACGCCCGCCGTCGCTGACCGCAGGCGACGGCTTGACCAACCCCCGCTCGACCGCGTCTGATCCTTGCGAGGACTGAACGGAAGGGCGGGGCGATGGAGAACTGGCTGAATCTTGGCGGCAAGCGCGCCGTCGTCACCGGTGCGGCCGGCGGTATCGGCCGCGCGATCGCGTTCTCGTTTGCCGAAGCGGGCGCCGATGTCGCGCTGCTCGATCGCGACGCCGAGGGCTGCCGCATGCTTGCGGGGCAGATCGCGGAGAAGGGTGGCCGTGCCGTCGCCATCCCGTGCGACACGTCGGACCCGGCCGCTGTCACCGCCGCGGCCAAGGCGATGGCGGACACGCTCGGCCCGGCGGATATCCTGGTGAACAATGCCGGTGTTCTCAGGGCGGGCGCGCTTGCCGATATCTCGCTCGATGCCTGGAACGCGCTGATGGCGATCAATCTGACCGGCTATCTGCTGTGCGCCCAGGCGTTCCGCCCGCAAATTCTTGCCAATCAGGGAGGCGCGCTGATCCACATTGCGAGCATTGCCGCCAGCAATCCGCAGCCGCGCAGTGGCGCCTATTCGGCATCCAAGGCGGGGGTTGCCATGCTGTCGCGGCAACTCGCACTGGAATGGGGGCCGGACCATATTCGCTCCAACATCGTCAGCCCCGGCTTCATCCGCACGCCGATGAGCGAGACGTTCTACCAGGCGCCGGGGGTCAAGGAGCGGCGGGAGGCGATGGTGCCCGTGCGGCGCATCGGCACGGCGCAGGACATCGCCGATGCCGTGCTGTTCCTCGCCAGCCCACGCAGCTCCTACGTCACCGGCGCCGAAATCCTGGTGGATGGCGGCGTGGACCAGGTGATGATGGAGCTTTCGCCCCGCCCCGGGTTCTAGCCCGTCACACCACGCGGATGGCGTCGCCATCAGGCCGGGCATCCCCCTCCACGCCCAGGCCGGCGCGCAGGTGGGTGAAGAGTTGCGGAGTCTTGGAGAAGCGGTGCGACCCGTCGCGATGCACCGCGAGGACGCGGGCTGTCACACCCAGTGCGCCGGGTTCCACACGCACGGTCCTGGCGTCACCGGGCGGTCCCAGAAGCCGCGCAGCCATTGGTTCGAGCCGCCCTGGCTCTTGATCCACAGGCCATCGCGCCAGGCGTAGGTGCTGCCGTTCCAATCCCAGTAGCCGGGCTGCCAGGTCTGGGTGTATTCGGCCAGCGGTGCCTTCGGGGTCACCTCGCTGCGCAGCGGCGGCGGGCTCTGACACACGCCGGCGTTTTCGCGCACGGTCTCGCAGCCGTTGAGCAGAATAGCCGCGAACGCAAGCCAAACGAGTTTCATGGGACGATCTCCTTCAGGATACAGAGCCTAGGCAATCGCCCGGTCATCGACCAGGGGCGCGCTCGGGTTTTGCAGCGATGCGGCGTGCGCCAGAACGCGCGGCAGAATCTGGTCGAGAAACACGGTCGCCGCCGCCTGGGCCGCCGCTGGTGCATCCGCTCGTGCCGCCACCTTCGCGCACAGCCAGGCCGCTGTCAGCGTGCCGATCACCTGCAGGAAGGCCGCCGCTCCGGCCTCGGCCACCCGCGGGTCGGCGCTTCGCAGCCATGCCGCGGCTTCCCGCGCCGAGGCGGCCACATGGAGCAGGGCAGGGGAGGCGAAGTCGGCCGCCTCGATTTCCGCCAGCAGTTCCGTCACCGCCGCACCCTGGTCGCGCAGCAGCCCGCGTTTCAGCAGCGTGATCGCCTGGATGCCGTTGGTGCCCTCGTAGATCGGCAGAATTCGGGCATCGCGCAGATGCTGGGCGGCGCCGGTTGCCTCGATGAACCCCATTCCGCCATGCACCTGGACGCCGAGGGAGGCCGCCTCGACCGCCGCATCCGTGCACCATGCCTTGGCGACGGGGATCAGCAGTTCGCCGCGCGCCGTGTCTCGCTCCAGGGCCGCATGCAGCACCAGCAACCGGCCGCCGAGGGCGAGCGCGCGCATCGTCCAGAGCATCCGCCGGACGTCGGGGTGCGCAATGATCGCGCCTCCGCCCTGGATGCGTTGGCCGGCATAGTCGGTGGCGCGGCGGAACGCCCGCTCCGCCGCCGCGACGCCCTGCATCGCCACGCCCAGGCGGGCCGCATTCATCATTGCGAACATGCTGGGCAGGCCGCGATGGGGTTTTCCGACCATCTCGCCCAGCGCGCCTTCGAACTCCATCACGCAGGTCGGCGAGGCGTTGATGCCGAGCTTGTGTTCGATGGCGCTGCATGAAACGGCGTTGCGCGACCCGTCGGGCAGGAACTTCGGCACCGCGAACAGCGATATCCCGGCACTCCCCGCGGGCGCGTCGGGCAGCCGTGCGAGCACCATGTGCAGGATGTTGCCCGCCATCGCGTGCTCGCCCCAGGTGATGAAGATCTTGGTTCCGGTGATCCGATATCCGGCACCCTCGGGAATGGCACGGGTTCGCACGCCCGACAGATCCGAACCCGATTGCGGCTCGGTCAGGCACATCGTCCCCGTCCAGGCGCCGGCTACCATCGGCGCCAGCAGCCGGGATTTCTGGCTTTCCGTGCCGTGCGTCTCCAGCAGCGCGATGGCGTCCTGCGTCAGCATTGGGCAGAGGCCGAACGCCATGTTGGCACTGCTGACCGGCTCGAACGCCGCCAATCCGATGACGTGGGACAGACCCTGCCCGCCCTGCGCCGCATCCGCCGCAATGCCGATCCAGCCGGCCTCGGCATAGGCGGCGAACGCCTCGGCAAACCCGGGCGGCGAGACGACCGTGCCATCGACCAGCCGGGCGCCGATCCGGTCGCCCGCCTGGTCCAGCGGCGCCAGCACGCCCTCGGCCGTGCGTGTTGCCTCCTCCAGGATCGCGGCCGTGTCGGCTTCGTCCATGTCGGTGAACCCGAGCACGTGGTGCAGCAGCCAGGCGGTCTCGGCGGGGGGCGCTGCAATGGCCATGAAACTCTCCGTTGCCGAATGATCAGAGCGGCAGATGATCAGAGCGGCAGGAGTATCGTTGCCACCGCCTGCGCCGCAATGCCCTCCATACGCCCGGTGAAGCCGAGCCGTTCGGTGGTCGTCGCCTTCACCGACACGCGGCCGATGTCGACGCCGAGCAGATCGGCCAGCCGCGCCATCATCGCCGGCGCATGCGGCGCGATTTTCGGGCGCTCGCAGATGAGGGTGACATCGACATTGGCCACCAGTCCGCCGCGTGCCGCTACCCGCCCGGCGGCATGGCGGAGGAAGCGGGCTGAATCGGCGTCCTTCCACTGCGCTTCACTCGGCGGGAAATGCCGGCCGATATCGCCCTCCGCCAGCGCCCCGTAGAGCGCGTCGCACAGCGCGTGGATGCCGACATCGGCGTCCGAATGCCCGGCCAGCCCTAGGTCATGGGGCACATTGACGCCGCACAGGACCAGCTTGCGGCCGGCCTGCAACACATGGACGTCGAACCCGGTGCCGACGCGCGGGATCAGTGGCGGCGCCAGAACCCGTTCAAGACGCACGGTATCCTCCTGATATGTCAGCTTGATGTTATCCTCTGACCCAGCTACGAGCGCGACCGCGAAGCCGGCCGCCTCCAGCACCGAGGCGTCGTCCGTCGCGCCCTCCGGCGCGGCCCGGTGCAGAGCGAGCAAAGTCGGGAAATCGAACGCCTGCGGGGTCTGCGCGCGGTACAAACCCTCGCGCGACACGGTCGCCTCGATCACATCGCCGACTGCCCGCTTCAGCGTATCCGCCACCGGCACGGCGGGAATGGCGCCCTTATGCGTCGCCAACGCCTGCACCAGCGCCGCCACCGTCCCGGTCGGAATGAAGGGGCGGGCGCCGTCATGCACCAGCACGATAGTGGGCGCGAACGCTACCAAGGCCTCCAAACCGGCCAACACACTCGCCTGCCGCGTCGCCCCGCCGGCCACCACCGGACGATGCGGGACGCCGGCCAACACCGCCCCGATCGCCGCGGCATCGCCGACCGGTTGCAGCGTGTCCACATCGCGCGCCAACGCCTCCGCCGCATGGCGCAGCACCGGCTTGCCCGCGATCTCCCAGAACTGCTTCGGGCGCGCCGCGCCGAACCGCGCGCCGGTTCCGGCGGCAACGAGAATGGCGGCGATGCGCGGATGCTCTGACATGGGCGGCAAACTCGCCGCACGACCAGGTTGCGTCAAGGCTTTGCCCCATTGCCGATCCCGCGTTGCGTCTGCCGAGGCGCCGCACTAGTTTGCCCAAATCATGGGCAATCCAATCTCCCCGGGGCACCCGCGCCTCGCCCCGATCCACCTCGGACGCGATGTCGTGATCGACATGCCCGTGATTCTGGCACCGATGTCGGGCGTCACCGATCTGCCGTTCCGTCGGCTTGCCCGTGCGCTTGGGGCCGGCTTGGTCGTCTCCGAGATGATCGCCTCCTGGGCGTTGATCCGTGAGAACGCCGCCACGTTGCGGATGACCGCGCTCGACGGCAAGCCGAACTCCATCCAGCTTGCGGGCTGCGACCCCGCCGCCATGGCCGAGGCTGCGCGCGTGGCGGTCGGCCGTGGTGCGGACATCATCGACATCAATTTCGGCTGCCCGGTGAAGAAGGTCGCGGTCGGGCAGATGGCCGGCAGCGCGTTGATGCGCGACGAAATTCTCGCCGCGCGCCTGCTCGAAGCGACCGTCCGCGCCGTCGCTGTGCCGGTGACGCTGAAGATGCGCATGGG
>JAYTUU010000076.1:0-24740 GCA_043744375.1 Rhodospirillales bacterium
TATCCGCGAGGCGATCCGCCCGCACGTCACCGGCCGGTTCGAGGACATGTTGCTGGCGGTGATGCGCCATCCCGCCATGCTGTATTATTTGGATAATAACGGCTCGGTCGGCCCCACCAGCCCGGCCGGCCAGCGGCGCCAGCGCGGCCTGAACGAGAACCTCGCCCGCGAGTGCCTCGAATTGCACACCGTCACCCCTGCCTCGGGCTACACGCAGGCGGACGTCACCGCCTTCGCGCGGGTGCTGACGGGTTGGTCGATCGAGTTCGAGGGTGGCGGTCACGGCTTCATCTTTCGTCCCGCCACGCATGAGCCTAGCGAAAAGACGGTGATGGGCCGGCGCTATCCCGCCGGCGAGCAGGCCGGCGTGGCGGCACTGCGCTGGCTGGCCGTCCACCCGGCGACCCATCGCAACCTGGCCGTGAAGCTGGTGCGGCACTTCATTGCCGACGCGCCGCCCGAGGCCGCGGTCGCGCGGATCGAGGCCGGGCTGCGCCAGTCCGGCGGCGACTTGAACGCGGCATCGCGTGCCCTGATCGCCATGCCCGAGGCCTGGCAGCCGCTCACCAAGTTGCGGCCGCCGATCGACTACGTCGTTGCCGTGCTGCGCGCGCTCGACCTGCCGGCTGCCAGCCGGCCCGACGTCACCGCGGTGATCGCCGGCCTCGGCCAGCCGCTGCACACGGCACCACTGCCCAATGGCTGGTCCGACCAGGCGGTCGAATGGGCGGCGCCGGAGGCAATGATGCGCCGGGTCGACTGGGCCTATGGCATCGCTGCCCGTGCCGCGTCGCTCGACCCGGTGACCGTCGCGCAGAACAGCCTCGGCCCACTGCTGCCGGTTGACACGCGGGAGCAGATCGCCCGCGCCGGCTCGCAACGTGAGGCGATGACTTTGCTGCTCGCGTCTCCCGAATTCCAGAGGCGATGATGATGATGCATACGCTTTCCCGGCGCGGCGCGCTGCTCGGGCTGACCAGCGTGATCGGCCTTGGCCGCAGCTCGCTCGCGCTGGCCGCCGCCGCCACCGAGCAGCGCTTCGTCGTCATCATGCTGCGTGGCGCGCTCGACGGACTATCCGCGGTGATGCCCTATGGCGATCCCGCGCTAGCCGGGCTGCGCGGCGAACTGCTCACGCCGCCGCCGGGGCAGCCGAACGGGCTGCTCGATCTCGGCGGCTTCTATGGGCTGCACCCCAGCCTGTCCGGCATGCACGGGCTGTATCGCGAGGGGGAACTGGCGATCGTCCATGCCGTCGCCGGGCCCTATCGCAGCCGTAGCCATTTCGAAGCGCAGGACCTGATGGAGTTCGGCGCCGATCATCGGCTGACCAGCGGCTGGTTGAACCGGGTCGCGGCGCTGTTACCGGCCCAGCAGGCGAAGAAACCGGGCAGCAAAACCGCGCTTTCCGTCGGCGCCACGGTCGCGCTGCTGCTGCGCGGCGCGGCTCCGGTTGGCACCTGGCTACCGCAGGGCTTCACCCAGCCGGAGGCTGAAATCTACCGTAAGCTCGCCGCCCTGCATCGGAGCGATCCGGTCACCGGCCCGGCAATCTCCGAAGGGCTGAAGGATCGCGGGTTCAGCGAACAGGTGCTCAGCGGTTCGGCGCAGGTGCCGAACAAATACGCGTTCCCCGCGTTGGCGAACGCCGCCGGCAAGCTCCTGGCAGCTCCGGACGGCCCGCGCCTCGCCGCGCTGGAGATCGGCGGCTGGGACACCCATGCCGCCCAGGCGGCCCGCCTGCCCGGCGTGCTCGGCCCGCTCGACCAGGGGATCGTCGCCCTCAAGGCCGGCCTCGGCCCCGCCTGGAAGCGCACCGTGGTGCTGGTGATGACCGAGTTCGGCCGCACCGCGCAGATCAACGGCACCAAGGGCACCGATCACGGCACCGGCACGGTCGGCTTTATCGCCGGCGGCAATGTTGCCGGTGGGCGGGTGGTGGCGGACTGGCCCGGTCTCGGTCAGGGCAAGCTGCTCGACAATCGCGATCTGATGCCGACGGCTGATTTGCGCAGCGTCGCCAAGGGCCTGCTCGGCCCCCATCTCGGCCTCGAAGCCGGCAAGCTGGCCACTGTGTTTCCGGACAGCGCGCCGGCCGGCCCGATGCGCGGGTTGTTGCGCGCTTGACCGACGTCGCCGCCAGCGTCAGCCAGACCCGCCAGTGGGACCGCCTGATGACCCTCGCCAAACTCGGCGCCATCCCCGGCGATGGCGTGCATCGCGGTTGCCTGACCGCGCTTGACCGTCAGGCGCGGCGGCAGATGATCGCCTGGGCCACGGAGATCGGCGCCACGGTCTCCATCGACGCCGCCGCCAATTTATTCCTGCGCCGGGAGGGTAGCGATCCCAACGCGGCGCCGGTGCTGACCGGCAGCCATATGGACAGCCAGCCGCAGGGCGGGCGCTTCGATGGCATCTACGGCGTGGTCGCCGGGCTGGAGGCGCTGACCGCGTTGCACGACGCCGGCATCACCACGCGCCGGCCGATCGAGGTGGTCGCCTGGACCAACGAGGAGGGTAGCCGGTTCGCGCCGGGTTGCATGGGCGCGATGGCCTGGGCCGGGCATTCGCCGTTGTCGACGTGGAGCGACGTGCGCGACCTCGACGGCATCCGCTTCGCCGACGCGCTGGCCGAGCATCTCGCCGCCGAGGCCGATCTGCCGCGTCGCGCGCTGGGCGGCAAGCCGCATGCCTATGTCGAGGCGCATATCGAGCAAGGGCCACTGTTGGAAGCGGCCGGCGACACCATCGGCATCGTCACGGGCATCCAGGGTAGCCGCTGGTTCCGCGTCACGATCACCGGCGACAGCGCCCATGCTGGCACCGCGCCCGTGGGTCTGCGTCGCGACGCCGTGCAGGACATGGTGCGCGCCATTGCAGCGCTGAACGTGCTGATGGACGACCCCAGCGACGTGTTGCGCTTCACGGTGGGGCGCATCACCGTCGAGCCGAACAGTTCCAACAGTGTGGCGGGGCGCGTGGTGTTCACGATCGATTGTCGCCACCCCGACCGCACTATCCTACTCACGCGTGGCGACGCGGTGGCGGCGACAATCCAGGCCGCGATGCGCCATTGCGACGCGGTTGTGGAGGAGGTGTTCCACGCCATGCCGATCGCGTTCGATCCCGTGGTGATCGCTGCCATCACTGCCGCCGCTGCCGACTACCCGAGCCAGCGCCTGGCGTCTGGCGCGTTCCATGATGCCCAGTTCGCCGCCGCGGTCGCTCCGTCCGGCATGATTTTCGTACCATCGCGAGCCGGCATCAGCCACAATCCCGCCGAATATACTGGCGCTGAGGACCTCGCCGCCGGCACGCACGTGCTGGCCCGCACGCTGATCACGCTTGCATCATGAGGCAAGAGATGGCGCAATCCATCTGAACCGAACGGGGGCGGCCGCAATGATACGGATTCTCGCCGCTGTGCTTCTCCTGCTCCCGCTCGACGCTTTCGCCTGTGGCAATATTGCCGGTCGGGGCGGAGTCATGCGGGCGAGTCTTGCGGCGGAGGCGGTGGAGATCACCTTCCTGGGCCATGCCAGTTTCCATATCGTCACGCCGCGCGGCATCGGCGCCGTGACCGATTTCTCCGGCTATCACGCGCCCGAGACAATGCCGGACGTGGTGACCATGAACCACGCCCATTCGACGCACTACACCGACCAGCCGGACCCGCGCATTCGCCATGTGCTGCGGGGATGGGTGACCGGGGGCAAGGCGCCGCTACACGACCTGCGCGTCGGCGATCTCAGGGTGCGCAACCTGCCGACCAATATTCGCGACGGCGGCGGCACCGAGTACAATGGAAATTCAATCTTTGTCTTCGAAGCGGCCGGGCTGTGCATCGCCCATCTTGGCCATCTCCACCACCTCCTGACACCCGACGACCTCGCCGAGCTTGGCAACATCGACATCGTCATGGCGCCGATCGACGATGGCTGGACGATGCGGCAGACCGATATCATCGCCGTGATCGACCAACTGCATCCGCGTATCGTGCTGCCAATGCATTATTTCGGCGAGACCATCCTGCGGCGTTTCCTCGACCGCATGAAAGACCGCTACGAGATCGTGCTGTCGCCCGACCGGACCACCATCGTCGCCCGCGCGACCCTGCCGCAGATGCCGCAGGTGCTGGTCCTGCCAGGTAGCCACTATTAGCCCCGAAGCGGCGCTGCCGCCCCGCACACTGGCGCTCTATATGGCCGTGCTCGCCGGGTTGATGGTGGTCTGGGGAGCCTCCATCCCCGCCACCAAGATCGCGCTGATGGATTTCCCGCCGTTGGCCCTGACCGCCGCGCGCTACCTTGCCGCCGTTCCCGCGTTCGCACTCTTCATGCTCGGGCGGCCGATACCCGGTGCGCGCGACATGCTGGCCCTCGCCGGCCTCGGCGTGCTCGGCATCGATGGTGGCCAGATCCTGCAAACCTTTGGCGTGCTCCGAACGTCCGCCTCGATTGCCACCATGCTGTCGGCGACCAGCCCGATGTTCATCGCCGTGATGGCGGCGCTGTTCCTCGGCCAGCGGGTCGGCCCGCGCCATTTCGCTGGCATGGTCGTGGCCCTGGCCGGCGTGATCGTGATCGCCTGGGACGACAGCGCCGCCACGGGGTCGGACCTGCTAGGCAACCTGATGGTGATGAGTTCGACCGCCGCCATCGCCGCCTACTACATCCTCGCCACCGGGCTGATCGCACGCCATGGCGTAATCGTCGTCGCCGGCTGGACCTGCCTGTTCGGCACGCTCGGCATGCTCCCCCCGGCATGGTGGGAACTCGCCGCCACGCCGGCGCAGCCGCATCTCACGAGCGTACTGATCATCCTGTATCTCGGCCTGCTCGTCACCGTCGCCGGGTTGTGGATCTGGCTGAACATGCTCCGCCTGGTGCCTGCCCGCATCGCCGCATCGTCGCAGTTCCTGCAACCGCTGATCGGGGTCGGCGCCTCGGCCTGGCTGCTGGGCGATCCGATTGGGCTGCGGTTCGGCATCGGTGCCGTGCTCGTGCTCGCCGGCATCGCTCTGGCGGTGCTGCCACCCCGGGGCCAAACGGCGCGGTTAGCAAAGCGGTAAGCGATCGCGTGAGACGATCGGGCGATGGATCAGGCCGCATCGCTCGAAGCTGGGCTCGCACATCACCAAAAGGGAGCTTTTGCCGCCGCCGCCGCCTGTTACCGCGCCGTGTTGGCGGGTGTGCCTGATCAGGCGGACGCGCTTCATCTCCTCGGCCTTGCGCTGCATCAGGATGGCGCAAGTGCTGACGCCCTGCCGTATCTCGAAGCCGCCTGCAAACTGCGCCCGGCGATCGCGCATTTCCTCGCCAATACCGGTATCGCGTGCCTGGCTGCGGGCGGGCCGGCGCGCGCCGAGGACTGGCTGCGCAAGGCGATTGCGGCTGACCCGCAGGATGCCGGGGCACGGCATGACCTCGGCCTCGCCTTGCTCCGTCAGGACCGCCCTGCCGAAGCCGAGACCGCCTTTCGCCAATGCCTCTCCCTCCAACCCGACGCGATCGACGCGCGGATCAATCTCGGCGCGGCCCTCGTCCTGCAGGGCCGCAGCGCGATGGCGGAGGATGGGCTGCGAACCGTCCTGCGGCGCGAGCCAAAGAATATCGCCGCCCTCTGCGGTCTGGCTGCCGCTCTTTGTGCGCGCGGCCCCAGCGCCGAGGCCGACGAATTGCTGCGAGCCGCTCTCGCACTGAGACCCGGCGACGTCGACATCATGACCCGACTTGGTATCTTGCGGCGTGATGCCGGAAAGCTCGATGACGGTGAACATCTGCTCCGGCAAGCCGCAATCCGCCAGCCCGGCATGCCCGACCCTTTGTGCAATCTCGGCAATGTCCTTGCCGCCGCCGGCCACCTCGATGCCGCCGAGGCATCGCTCCGAGCCGCTTTGACGATCGCGCCTGATCATGCTGACGCCGCCTATTCGCTCGGCACCACGCTCCTGCTCGGCGGCCATTGGGCGGAGGGTTGGGCCGGGTTCGAACGGCGCTGGCAGAGGCGCGGCTTCGCCGACCCCGCACCAACCATCCGTACGCGCTGGATCGGCGGGACGACTGGCAATCAGGTGCTGTTGCTGTACGGCGAGCAGGGCCTCGGCGATAGCATCCAGATGGCCCGCTTCATCCCGTTCATCGCCGGCCGTCATCGCGTGACGCTCGCGGTGCCTGCACCTCTGATACGTCTGTTTTCAGCCATTCCCAACGTCGAGCGCATCGCGACCGAGCCCGGCGAGCACGACCTCGCCTGCCCACTGATGAGCCTGCCACATGTCCTCGGCGTCGCCACCGAGAGGCACCTCCCCACCACGCCCTATCTGCTCGCCGACCCACAAGCCATGGCCGTCTGGCACGCCCGGCTGGCGTCCCTGCCCGGCCTGAAGATCGGCATCGCCTGGGCTGGGAACCCCGACTATGCCGCCGATTTCCGCCGCTCCATCCCCGCCGCCGACCTCACCACTCTTGCCGGCGTGTCGGGCGTGAACTTTGTCTCGCTGCAGAAAGCTGCCCCGCCGCCGGTCGCGCTCGAAGCGCAGAACTGGACCGCCGAACTCACCGACCTCGCTGACACTGCCGCTCTGGTCGGCGCGCTCGATTTGGTGATCACAGTCGACACCGCCGTCGCGCATCTAGCCGGCGCCCTCGGCAAGCCGGTCTGGCTGCTCAACCGGTTCGACCCGTGCTGGCGCTGGATGCTCGGCCGCGACGACAGCCCGTGGTACCCGAGCCTGCGCCAGTTCCGCCAACCCAATCCGGGCGACTGGGGCTCAGTACTGGCAGCCGTCCGCCGGGCTCTCGTTCAGAGGGTGACTGTTTGCGCATCCAGCCGCGCGCGATCGACCTCCACCCCGAGCCCAGGCCCATCAGGCACCTGGATCACACCGCCACCGGCGCGCAGCACGTCCGGGCAGATGTCCTCCACAAGCGCGTAGCTGGGCATGTAGAACTCGCAGCCGAGCGAGCAATTCGGCAACGTCGAGAGCAGGTTCGCCGCGGCCGCCAGCGCGATCCCGCCCTCCCATAGCGTGCCGCCATAGCTCGGCATGCCCGCAGCCGCCGCGATGGTGTCAATCGCGCGCGCCGGCCCGATGCCGCCGCACTTCATCAGCTTGATCGAAACGCTGTCGGAGAAGTGCTCGCGGGCGGCACGCAGCATCTCGTCGGGCGAGGTCACGCTCTCGTCGGCCAGCACGGGCGCGTCGAGGGCCGCCGTGATCGCCGCCAGCGCCACCTCCTGCCCCCTTGGCACCGGTTGCTCGATGAAGGTCGGCGCGAAAGCCTCGACATCACGTAGCCGCCGGATTGCGTCATGCGGCGCTAGGCCCTGGTTGTAGTCCACCCGCAAGTCCAGCCCCGGCAGCGCGCCGCGCAGCGCCTCCAACCGCTTGAGATCCGCGGCGTGATCGAGATAGCCGGTCTTGATCTTGAGGATGCGGTGCCCGGCCGCGAACATCACCTGCGCACGCTCCAGATCGGCCGCGAAATCGGGGTCGGCGATCGAGAACGAGAGCGGGATGGTATCGCGTACCCGCCCGCCCAGCAGCACATGCAGCGGTGCGCCCAGCCGCTTGCCGGCGATATCCCACAGGGCCATGTCAAGCGCCGCCTTGGCATCCGTATGCCCCGCCAGGGCCGCGCCACAATCCGCCATCCTGGTGCCGATCCGTGCCGGATCGCCGCCGATCAGTACGGGCACGAGCACATGGCGCAATGCCGCCAGAGCCGTCTCCGCGGTGTTGCCGAACGGTGCCCACGGCGCGGCCTCGCCCCATCCGATCAGCCCCTGCGCGGTCCGGATCGTTACAATCACGCGGCGGACCGCCATTTTCACATGGCCGGAACCATGGCTGCGGGCGCTGCGGATCGGGCTTTCGATGAGGCGCAGGTCGATGGCGTCAATGCGATCAGCGGTCATGTCGGCTCCGGGATGTGGCTGGACAGGGCTGGAATGGTGGCACAAATTGGCCATACCGTCAGAATCGGTAGGACCTCGGAGACAAGATGAACAGTTTTTTTGCCCCCCCCGAGACCATCGACCTGTCGCCGAGCGTGTCCGACGAGGTCAAGTTCACGACCTGCTACATGTGCGCCTGCCGCTGCGGCATCAAGGTGCATCTGAAGAACGGACAGATCCGCTACATCGAGGGCAATCCGAACCACCCGGTCAACAAGGGCGTCCTGTGCGGCAAGGGCGCGGCTGGGATCATGCAGCACTACTCGCCGGCGCGGCTGTCCAAGCCGCTGCTGCGGGTGGGCGAGCGTGGCTCGGGCGAGTTCAAGGAAATCGAGTGGGACGAGGCGATCGGCATCGCGGCCGACTGGCTGCGGGCCGTGCGCGCCACCGACCCGAAAAAGCTCGCCTTCTTCACCGGGCGCGACCAGAGCCAGTCGATGACGGGGTGGTGGGCCAAACAGTTCGGCACCCCGAATTTCGCCGCCCATGGCGGGTTCTGCTCGGTCAACATGGCCGCCGCCGGGCTCTACACGATCGGCGGCAGCTTCTGGGAATTCGGCGAGCCGGACTGGGAGCGCACGAAATACCTGCTGATGCTCGGCGTCGCCGAGGACCACGACTCCAATCCGATCAAGGCCGGCATTGCCAAGATGAAGGGGCGCGGGGCCAAGTTCGTCTCCGTCAACCCGGTCAAGACCGGCTATTCCGCGGTCGCCGATGAATGGGTCGGTATCCGGCCGGGCACCGATGGACTGTTCGTTCTTGCCCTCGTCCACGAACTTCTGCGCACCGACAAGATCGACCTCGACTTCCTCGTGCGCACCACCAACGCGCACTGGCTGGTCGTGCGCAACCCCGGCGGCACCGATGACGGGCTATTCGCGCGTGACGAACTCGGCAAGCCGCAGGCATGGGACAAGACCGCCAACGCCCCCGTCGATGCGGCGACACTCGACCTGAACCCCGCCATTGTCGGCGAGGTCACCTTGCCCGACGGCCGGCGGGCCATTCCCGTATTTCACTTGATGGCGGAACGCTATCTCTCCCCCGATTACGCGCCCGCCGCCGTAGCCGATCGTTGTGGCATCTCGGCGGAGGCGATCCGGCGGATCGCCGCCGAAATGGCGGATGTCGCGTTCAACCACCCGCTGGTGCTCGATCAGCCCTGGACCGACACGCATGGCCGCGTGCACGCGCAGATGATCGGCCGCCCCGTGGCTATCCACGCGATGCGTGGCATTTCCGCGCACTCAAACGGCTTCCATACATGTCGTGCCTTGCATGTACTGCAGATGTTACTTGGCGCGATCGATACGCCGGGCTCGTGGCGCTACAAGTCGCCCTACCCACGACCGATCCCTCCCGGCCCGCCGCCGGTCGGCAAAGGCTCTGCCCCCAACAAGGAACTCGCGGGCATGGCGCTGGGCTTTCCGCAGGGGCCCGAACATCTGCTGCTTGACGATGACGGCACGCCCATTCGCATCGACAAGGCGTTCTCCTGGGAGGCGCCGATCTCCGCCCACGGCATGATGCAGTCGGTGATCGCCAACGCCCATGCCGGCGATCCCTACAAGATCGATGTGCTGTTCATGTACATGGCGAATATGGCCTGGAACTCGTCGATGAACCCAGGCGACGCCATGCGCCAGCTCACCGACAAAGACCCGGTGACCGGCGAATACCGTATCCCCAAGGTCATCTACTCCGACGCGTTCTTTTCCGAAACGGTGCCCTACGCGGATTTGATCCTCCCCGACACCACCTATCTGGAGCGCTGGGACTGCATCTCCATGCTCGATCGTCCGATCGGCAGCAGCCATGGGCCGGCCGACGCGATCCGTCAGCCCGTGGTGAAACCCGACCGCGACGTGCGGCCATTCCAGGACGTGCTGATCGAACTCGGCGCGCGCCTGGGCATGCCAGGTTTCGTCAAGGACGATGGCAGCGCCAAGTTCGCCAACTACGCGGACTATATCGCCAACCATGAACGCTCCCCCGGCGTCGGCCCGCTCGGCGGCTGGCGCGGTGCCGATGGAAAATCGCACGGCAAGGGTGCGCCAAATCCCGATCAGTTGGCCCGCTACATCGAGAACGAATGCTTCTGGGAATTTCGCCTGCCGCCGGAGCAAACATACTTCAAGCACTCCAACAAGGCCTACCTGGAAACCGCGCATGGCATGGGGCTGGTCGGCGCAACCAGCCAGATCGTTCTGCAACTCTACAGCGAACACCTGCAACGCTTCCGCCTTGCCGCCGAGGGGCACGGCCCCGTGCAGCCGCCCGAGCGGCTCCGTCAGCGCATCCGCACCTATTTCGACCCGTTGCCGTTCTGGTATGTCCCGTTCGAACAGGACATGATCGAAGCGGCCGCCTTCCCGCTGCATGCGATCACGCAACGGCCGATGCCGATGTACCACTCCTGGGGTTCGCAGAACGCCTGGTTGCGGCAGATCTACAGCCGCAACTTCCTCTATGTGAACCGTCGCATGGGCACCAGCCTCGGCCTTGTCGATGAAGACTGGGTCTGGGTCGTCAGCCGCAACGGGCGGATGAAGTGCCAGATCAAGCTGATGGAAGGCGTCAACCACAACACGGTCTGGACCTGGAACGCCATCGGCAAACGCTCGGGCGCATGGAATCTCGCCAAGGACGCACCGGAAAGCGAAAAGGGCTTCCTGCTCAACCACGTCATTTCCGAATGGCTGCCCCAGCAGGGCGAGCATCGTACCGCCAATGCTGACCCGATTACCGGACAGGCCGCCTGGTACGATCTGCGCGTGCGGATCGAGAAGGTCATGCCCGCCGAGGAAGGCCAGACGGCGCCGAAGTTCACACCGCTCGAAACGCCGCGCGGCATGGCCCCGCCGGGACGAAACTTGCGTTACAACGCCTCGGAGCCGCGCCGATGACAAGCCTCCCGACCGCCCTGCCCGGCCAGAAGAAGCTAGGCCTGGTCATCGATCTCGATACCTGTGTGGGCTGCCATGCCTGCGCCGTGAACTGCAAGGAATGGAATGCCAGCGGCCATTCCGCCCCCCTCACCGACTTCAACGCGTATCGCGACGAACCTGACGGCGTGTGGTTCAACCGCGTGCACACATACGAAGCCGGCGAAGGGGATGCCAGCCGCACCGTGCATTTCCCGCGCTCCTGCCTGCATTGCGAGGAGCCGGCCTGCGTCGAGGTCTGCCCCACCGGTGCGTCCTACAAGCGTGCCGAGGACGGCATCGTACTGGTCAACGCGGAGACCTGCATCGGCTGCCAGTTATGCGCCTGGGCCTGTGCCTATGGGGCGCGCGAGTTCGACGCCGACGATGGGGTGATGAAGAAGTGCACGCTGTGCATCGATCGTATCTATAACCAGAACCTTCCGGAGTCGGAGCGTGTTCCGGCCTGCGTCTCCACCTGCCCAGCCAGTGCGCGCCATTTCGGCGATCTTGGAGACCCCGAAAGCGCCGTCTCCCGCCTCGTCCTCGAACGCGGCGGCTACGACCTGATGCCGGAAATGGGCTACAAGCCAACCAACAAATATCTCCCCCCCCGCAAGCAGCCGGCGTCGCGCGTGCACATTCCGGAGCCCGAAGCCGCCCCGGCATCCGCGCTCATGCGCTGGATCGACCGCGCGCTGTCGCGTTGAGAATGGGAGTCGGAACATGAAACCCGCTTTCTCCATCATCTTCTTCACCACCGCATCGGGTGCTGGCTACGGCATGATCTTCTGGTTGGGCGTCTTCGCCGCACTTGGCCTGCTGCCGGGCGCGCTGTGGTTCGGCATCGTCGCGATCGGCCTCGCGGTGGCACTCGTCACCGCTGGATTGCTTGCCTCGACCGTCCACCTCGGCCACCCCGAGCGCGCCTGGCGCGCGCTGTCACAATGGCGCTCATCCTGGCTTTCCCGCGAGGGTGTCGCCGCCGTGCTCACCTATATTCCCCTTGGGCTGTTCGCGTTGTCGTGGATGATCGATCCAAGGCCGGATGCAAAGCCGGCGGTTGCTGCCGCCATTCTTGCCGCCGCGACCGTTACATGTACGGCGATGATCTATGCGTCACTCAAGCCGGTCCGCCAGTGGCGCCACCGTCTCGTGCCGGTCTTCTATCTGCTCGCAGCGGCCTTCAGCGGTGCGCTTTGTCTTGCCGCCATCATTGCCTTCATCGACCCAGCAACGGCTCGCATCCTCGCGATCCTTGCCGTGCTTTGCGGGTTCGCGGCTGGTGCGGTCAAGATGCTTTATTGGCGTGATATCGATGCGGCTCCAGCGACGAGCACGATCGAGTCCGCCACCGGCCTCGGCCATCTCGGCAAAGTCCGCAGCTTCGAGGCGCCGCATACCGAGGAGAACTACATCCTGAAGGAAATGGGCTTCCGCATCGGCCGCAAACACGCGACGAAACTGCGAGGCTATGCGCTGCTCGCCGCCTTCGCGCTTCCGCTCGCCTTGCTGGTCGCGATCATCGCCGGCCCCCTCCCCGCCAGCACGCTCCCCGTCCCTGCGGCCATTGCCTTGGTCGGCATCCTGCTCGAGCGCTGGCTGTTCTTTGCTGAGGCAACTCACACCGCGGTGCTTTTCTACGGCCGCCCGAACTGATCGGGATGATATCGGCGCGCAGAACCTGTATGCTGCGCGCCAGCAACTGATCCGAGGGGATACCGATGAGCGACGTCACCCGCCTGACGCGCCGTATTGCCATCGCCGGCGCAGCCACGCTTGCTATGCCACTGGTGGCGCGAGCCCAGCCGGCGACGGTGAAGCTCGGCCTCATTCATCCCGTTACCGGCGCCCTGGCCGGAGCTGGCCAGCGTTGCCGCTTGGGCGGGCAACTGGCCATCGCCGACATCAACGCCGCCGGCGGCATCAAGTCGATGGGCGGCGCGAAGATCGAGGCACTTCTCGGTGATGCCCAGGGCCGGCCGGAGATCGCCGCCCAGATCGTCGACCAGATGGCTGAGGCGGGCGCCTCCGGTTTCACCGGCTGCTTTGCCTCCGCCCTCGGCCTGGCCGCAACGCAGGCGGCGGCGAAATACAACATTCCCTTCTCGATCGACAGTGGTATCGCCGACGCGCTGACCACGCGCGGATTGAAGAACGTGTTTCGTTTCTTCCCCAACAATACGACCGCGACCGGCGATGCGATGGCTGCCCTCGATGCGTTGAACAAGAAAGCCGGATCGCCCGCCAAAACCGCGGTTGTTGTCCATGAGGATAGCGAGTTCGGCACCAACTCCGCCAAGCTCCAGGCCGCCAACCTGCCGAAGATCGGCATCGAGTTGAAGGCCATGCTCCCGCACGCGACGCCGACGCGGGATTTCACCAACATCGTGCTGCGCATCAAGTCCGAAAAACCCGATATCGTTCTGATCTCGAACTACGAGAACGAATACGTCCTGCTCGCCCGCACCCTCGTGCAGCAGCGCGTCGAACTGGTGTCGACCTATTCGATCTCCGGCGGCGGCTTCAACCTGAAATTCGCCAAGGAAGCCCCAACGGTCGCGGAGAACATGATCGACTTCAACCATTGGCACAACCCGAAGGACCCGCGCGCAATCGCCTTCCGCAAGCGCGTGGAGGACAGCGGGCAGTTCTATTCATGGGAGCTTCCGTTCGGCTATTTCGCCGTCAAGCTGCTCGCCGATGCCTGGGAACGGGCCGGTAGCGTCGACAAGGACAAGACCATCGCGGCGCTCGATGCCTCCACGATGTCCGATCATTTCATGCCGTATGGGCCGACGAAATTCACCAACGGGCAGAACTCGGGCAGCCATCCGGTCGCACTGCAAATCCAGCAGGGCGACATGAAAGTCATCTGGCCGGATGCCTTCGCGGACACAACCGCGGTGTTCCCGCGCCCGAAGGCCTGATTTGCCAGAGATCTACGCGGCAGCCCTCGTCAATGGACTGCTGATCGGCGGCGTCTATGCGCTCGTGGCGCTTGGCCTCACACTCATTTACGGTGTGCTGCACATCGTCAACTTCGCGCATGGCTCGCTGCTGATGGTCGCCATGTTCACCGCCTGGCTGCTGGCGGAGAAGGCGGGGATCGATCCCTACACCGCCCTGCCTCTGGTGGCGGCGATCATGTTCGGCCTCGGCTGGGCGCTCTATCGATTTGTCATCGGCATCGTGTCGCGCGGCGAGGATCGTGCAATCCTGCTGGCCACACTCGGCATCGCCGTTGTGCTCGACAACCTTGCCTTGGTCATTTTTACCGGCGACACGCGACAGATCGAAACACCGCTCACCTTCGCGATGTGGGAGGTCGGGCCGCTGCTGCTATCGGTCCCGAAAATCGTTTCTTTTGTAGTTTCGATCGTACTTGCCGGCGCGCTCTGGGCGTTCATGTCCCGCACTGATACGGGACGGGCCATCCGCGCCGTTGCCCGCGAACCGGAGGGGGCCCGCTTGATGGGCATCCGGCCCGACCGCATCTTCGCGCTCGCCTACGGCATCGGCATTGCCTGCCTAGGTGCTGCCGCCTGCCTGCTGCTGCCAACGTTCTACGTCTCCCCACATGTCGGCAATGTCTTCGTCCTCGTCGCCTTCACCATTGTCGTGCTCGGCGGCATGGGCAGTTTTCCGGGCGCTGTCATCGGCGGATTGCTGATCGGTGTCACCGAGAGTTTCGGCGGCCTCCTGCTCGGTGAATCACTCGGTCCCATCGGTATCTCCCTCGTGTTCATCGCCGTTCTGCTGTTCCGCCCGACCGGCCTGTTCGGCGCCGCACGATGAAGCGCGCCGCCCTCATCGGTGCCGCGGCCCTCATCCCCTTCGCAGTGCCGTCGCAATCCCTCGTCAACATCGCCATGCTCACCGCCTTCTCCGCATTTCTCGGCCAGGCCTGGAACATCGCCGGCGGTTTTGGCGGGTTGACCAGTTTCGGCCATGCCGTCTTCTTCGGCACTGGTGCCTACGCGGTGGCGATCATCCAGACCCGCTGGGGCGTCAATCCCTGGCTCGGCCTGCCCGCTGCCTTCGCGCTTGGGGGCGCCGTAGGGGCCGCCATCGGAGCCTCGTCATTCCGGGCCGGCCTGCGCGGCAGCTACTTCGCACTCGTCACGCTGGCGTTTGCGGAAGTATTTCGTGTGCTTTCCAACAGTCTCGACTTCACCCATGGCGGGTTGGGCATCAACATCCCGCTGAAGCTCGGCACGGAAAACTTCCAGTTCGCCGATCGGCGCGCCAGCTATGCCGTCGTCCTCGCCTTGCTCGCGCTGGCCACACTCTGCGCCGCCCATCTCAAGCGGTCCCGCTTCGGCGCCCACCTCGCCGCCATTCGCGAGAACGAGGACGCCGCCAGCGCGCTCGGCGTCAACCTGGTGCGCACCAAGACCTATGCCCTCGCCCTCTCCGGTGGCCTGACCGCGCTCGGCGGCGTCGTCTACACGCAGACCTATCTCTACATCGACCCCTCCATCGCCTTCAGCGTCGAACGTAGCGTCGAGATGCTGCTCGTCGCCATGATCGGTGGCGCCGGCACCGTCTGGGGTCCCATCCTCGGGGCCATCGTGCTGCATGTCATCGCCGATGTCTCGCGTGCCTGGATCGCCACGCCCGGTTTCGCCCCGATGCTCTACGGCGTGGTCCTCCTGGTCATCATCGCCTTCCTTCCGCAAGGCGTCGCCGGCCTCATCGAGCGCATGCGCCGTGCTTGACGTCACAAATCTTTCCAAACGTTTCGGCGGCCTCCGCGCCGTCCACGACGTGTCATTCCGCGTTCAGACCGGCTCCATCACTGCGCTGATCGGGCCCAACGGCGCCGGAAAGACCACCTGTTTTGCCATGATCGCGGGGTTCATACGGTCCGATTCCGGCCGCATCGCCTTCGCCGGCCACGACGTCACGGCACGACGACCGGACGAGATCGCCACGCTCGGCATGATCCGGACGTTCCAGATCACCCAGCCCTTCGCCGGCCTCACGGTGATGGAGAACATTCGCGTCGGCGCCTATCTGCGCACGGCAAACACCGCCGCGGCCACCTCCCATGCCCGCGACATCGGCACGCGGCTCGGCCTGGCAGCATTTCTCGACCGCCCCGCCAGTGCGCTCACGGTGGCCGGCCGCAAACGCCTGGAGGTCGCCCGCGCGCTCGCGACGAACCCCAAACTGCTCCTGCTCGACGAAGTGATGGCCGGCCTCAACCCAACAGAAATCGACGCGATCGTCGCGCTGATCCGCGGCATCCGGGACAGCGGCGTCACCATCCTGCTCATCGAGCACATCATGCAGGCCGTCGCGGCGCTGGCGGATCACGTTCATGTCCTCGCCGAGGGTGCCCTGATCGCCGCGGGCACCCCGCGCGAGATCGCCGGCAACCCCGCGGTCATCGAGGCCTATCTCGGCCATGGCGCCGCCAGCCGCATGACCGCCCATGCTTGAGGTGACAAACCTTCATGCCGGCTATGGCGAGTTCGCTGTCCTGCACGGGATCGACCTCACCGTGGCCCCCGGCGAAATCGTCGCCGTGCTCGGAGCCAACGGCGCCGGCAAGACGACCCTCAACCGCGCCCTCTCCGGCCTGATCCGCCCGACGTCGGGCAGTATCCGGTTCGACGGCGCGGACATCACCGCCGCCCGCCACGACAGCATCGTCCGTGCCGGCCTGATCCATGTGCCCGAGGGGCGGAAGATCTTCCCCAACCTCTCCGTGCACGAAAACCTCCTGCTCGGCGGCTGGCTGCGTAGCCGCGCCAACCGCGCCCGCAACATGGACGAGGTGCTCGACATCTTCCCGCGCCTGCGCGAACGCCTCGCCCAGAGTGCGGGTTCGATGAGCGGTGGCGAACAGCAGATGCTGGCGATCGGCCGCGGCCTGATGGCCGAACCGCGCCTGCTGATCCTCGACGAACCCTCGCTCGGCCTCTCGCCGCTGCTGACCGAGGATCTGTTCGCCCTCATCAAGCGCCTGCACGCCGGCGGCTTGTCCATCCTCCTCGTCGAACAGAACGTCGTGCAATCCCTTGCCATTGCCGCCCGCGCCTATGTGATCGAACATGGCCAGGTCGCGCTGTCCGGCCCGGCCGCCGCGCTTGAAAACAACCCCCGGCTGAAAGCCGCCTATCTCGGAGTTGCCTGATGGACCCCAACGCCCTCCCCTTCGATGCCGACGCCATGCTCGCGGGCCTGCGCCCCTGGGTCGAATGCGAATCCCCGACCTTCGACGCCGCGTCCGTCAACCGCATGATGGACCTCGCCGGCCGTGACCTCGCCCTCGCCGGCGCCCGCGTCGAGCGCATCGCGGGCCGCATGGGTTTTGGCGATTGTGTCCGCGCCAGCTTCCCGCACGCCTCGTCCGCGCCGGGCATCCTGGTCATGGGCCATATGGACACCGTGCACCCGATCGGCACGCTCGGCCCACTGCCCTGGAAGCGCGACGGTGAGCGCTGCTACGGCCCGGGCATCTACGACATGAAGGGCGGCAACTATCTGTGCCTTGAAGCCATCAAGCAGCTCCAGCGCGCCGGGATTGCCAGCAAACTCCCGATCACCGTGCTGTTCACATCGGATGAGGAAGTCGGCAGCCCCTCCACCCGCGATCTCATCGAAGCCGAAGCCAGCCGGCACAAATACGTGCTCGTCCCCGAGCCCGGCCGGCTCGACGGCGGCGTCACCAGCGGACGCTACGCCATCGCCCGCTTCAACCTCGAATCGACGGGCAAGCCCTCGCATGCCGGCGCCCGCCTCGCCGATGGCCGCTCCGCCATTCGCGAAATGGCCCGCCAGCTTATCGCCATCGAGGACATGACGACGGAGGACTGCACCTTCTCCGTCGGCGTGATCCATGGCGGCCAGTGGGTCAACTGCGTCACCACCACCTGCACCGGCGAGGCGCTGTCGATGGCCAAGCGCCAGGAGGATCTCGACCGCGGCGTCGAAACCATGCTGGCCATCCGCGCCACTGGGAACGATGTGCAGTTCAAGGTCACCCGCGGCGTCACCCGCCCGGTCTGGGAGCCCGACGCGAAAACCCTCGCGCTGCACGCCCACGCCGAACGCATCGCCAAAACGCTCGGCCACGCCCTGCCACATCAAAGCTCCGGCGGCGGTTCGGACGGCAATTTCACTGGCGCCATGGGCATCACCACCCTCGACGGCCTGGGCGTCCAGGGCGGCGGCGGTCACACGCTGGAGGAGCACATCCTCATCGACAGCCTGCTCTGGCGGGGCCGACTGATGGCCGGCCTGTTGGCGACACTCGACTGAGGAAACAAGCCTCAGTTGAGGAAACAAGCCTCAGTCGTCATCCTCCGCCGCCTTGCGTGCCCGCTTGGCCTTCTCGGCCATGCGGGCATGGTGCCCTTTGACCAGGGGCAGTGCCACCCGTCCCATGACCGCGGCGTCAAACAAGTCAGTTGCAGCAGCGAAACACGTCCCGATCACCACGGTCGTGATGCCGAGCAGCGAGACCGATCCGGGTGGTCCGGACATCCCCGGCACGTCGGCCAGCAGCGCCAGACCGCCGATGACCGAGAGTTTCGGCAGTTGCACCAGCAGCTTGACCGCGAGAATGCGGAACACCGCACCTCCGGTATAGGTGAACGACGTATCCAGCGCCTGCGGCTTGGTGCCCGTCGCCGCCATCGCCGGTGCGATCGCCAGCCGCGCGGCCAGCCACCAGCCGGCGATCTTGACCACCGCCGCAAAGCCGACGGCCACCAGCACCAGGCGCTTCCCGGCACGGATTTGCGGCAGCACGTCGAGCGCGAGGGCGAACGGCACGGCACCGATCAGCCCGACCACCGCGAGCACCAGCATCGCCCCGGCGACCCGCCGCGACCGCACATCAACCTGCCGCCAGCTCCGCTCCGTGTCCTTCAGGATGGCGAAGCGGTAGACGCCGGCCCAGACGGGTGCGAGCAGCACCATCGTCAGCGCACCGATCAGCCAGCCGGATATCTGCCCGCCGAGCCAGATCGGCAGCGGCAGATGCACCACCCCGCTCGCCCCCAGCGCCGCACCCATCGCATAGAGGCCGAGCAACCCCGCCGCCTGCCAGGGATACGCGCGCACATAGCCAAGCGCTGCCTGCCCACCCTCGCCGATCGATCTGAAAATCGGGAACAGCGCGCTAGGCCCCGCCCGCGCGACCGCTCAACGCTGCCGCCAAGGCAACCCCTCCGCCTTCCAGCCGGCAACCTCGCCGCGATGCCCTTCGCCGTTCGGTGGCCCTTCGAAGCCATCCGCGACATTGAAGGCATGCGGAAACCCCGCCTCGATCGCCGCCGCCGCCGCCGCCAGGCTGCGCACGCCGCTGCGGCAGATGAAATACAGCGTGTGCTCCGGCCGCAGCCCCGCCGCGGTCAGGTGCTCGGTGAAGTCCGCGTTCACCTGCATGGCCGGAAAAACCTGCCACGGGATCAGCACCGGCTGCTTGCCCGCGGCCGCAAGATCGGTCAGCCCGACATAGGTCCATTCCGCATCCGTGCGCACGTCGATCAACTGCGCGCCCGCCTCCTTGCGCAGCGCGTCCCAGACATCGCGCGGGTGAATATTGTCGACCACGTCCAAGTCCTCCATGATATGACCTATGATGCACTGGGCAATTCGCACGCCATGCTCTTTGGTTCAACCCTGAACTGAGTGCAACCCTGAACTGAGTGCAACCCTGAACTGAGCGCAACACCGACGGGAGCCGCCATGAACGACACGACCCACGTCACCGTCCCGCCCTCGGTCGCCGGCGATCTCGCCCAGGCCATCGGCAACACGCCGCTGATCCGTCTGCGCCGCGCCTCTGAGGCGACCGGTTGCACCATCCTCGGCAAGGCCGAGTTCATGAACCCCGGCGGCTCCGTGAAGGACCGCGCTGGCCTCGCCATCATCCAGGATGCCGAGCGATCCGGCCTGCTCAAACCCGGCGGAACCGTCGTCGAGGGCACCGCGGGGAATACCGGCATCGGCCTCACTCTGGTCGGCAACGCACGCGGCTATCGCTGCGTCATCGTCATGCCGGAAACCCAGAGCCAGGAGAAGATCGACTTCCTGCGCATGATCGGCGCCGACCTCCGCCTGATCCCGGCCAAGCCCTATCGCGACCCCGGCAACTACGTCCATGTCTCCCGCCGCATGGCCGAGGAGATGGGCGCGGTGTGGGCCAACCAGTTCGACAACCTCGCCAACCGCGAGGGCCACCGCGCCACGACCGGCCCGGAAATCTGGCACCAGACCGCCGGCGCCGTGGACGCCTTCACCTGCGCCTGCGGCACCGGCGGCACCCTCGCCGGCGTCGCACTGGCCCTCAAGGCGCGCAACCAGAACGTGCGCATCGTCCTCGCGGACCCCGAGGGGAGCGGCCTCTACGGCTGGGTGAAGTCGAACGATCTCACGGCCGAGGGCAGTTCGATCACCGAAGGCATCGGCCAGTCCCGCGTGCCCGGCAACCTCGAAGGCGCGCCGATCGACGACGCCGTCCGCATCCCTGACGCCGAGGCCCTCGAACAGATCTACGACCTCCTGATCCACGAAGGCCTCTCCGTCGGCGGCTCCGCCGGCGTCAACGTCGCCGCCGCCATCCGCGTCGCCCGCCAGATGGGGCCAGGCCATACCATCGTCACCATCCTCTGCGATGGCGGCGCGCGCTACCAGTCCAAGCTGTTCAACCCCGAGTTCCTGCGCAGCAAGAACCTCCCCTCCCCCCCATGGATGATGAAATGACCGATATTCTCCGCGCGGCCACCGACATCGGCGTCGCCAACTTCACTGCCACCTCCGGACGCGTACCCGACAGCTTCCAACTGCTGATGAAGCACGCCCCCGCCGCCTTCGCCGGCTACGGCCTGCTCCGCAACGCCCTTATGCAGGACAAGCCGCACGCGGCCCTCGACCTGAAAACCAAGGAGTTCATCTTCGTCCTGCTCGACGTTCTCCGCGGCGACGCCAAGGGCGCCAGCAGCCACGCCGCCAACGCCATGCGCCTCGGCCTCACGCTGCCCGAACTCGCCGAGGGTCTGGTGCAGGTCATCATGGTCGGCGGCGTCAACACGTGGAACATGATCGGCCAGAACATCATGCGCGAATGCGAGGGGATGGTCGCTCCCGAAGTCCGCGAACCCACCGAGGGCGGCAACCGGGCCTGAAGCAAACCGGGGCCTGATCCGGTGTTCGACACCGTCTACCTCGTCTACAGCGGCGCCGCCACCGCGGCCCGCTGCCCCGCCATCCTGCGCGGCCTGGCCGGCCTCGGCTTCACCACGATCATCGCCCTGCCAACCCCCAACGCATCGCGGGTCATCGCCCCCCGCGACCTTGCGGACGTGCCGGGCACCCGCCTCGTCGAGTCCTACTTCGATGCCGCCATCCGCCCGAGCCCCCCGCATGGCGTCGTGCTCTTCGCCCCCTGTAGCTTCAACTCGCTGAACAAACTCGCCCACGGTATCGCCGACAGCCTCGCCCTCTCCGTCGTCGCCGAAGCCATCGGCCGGCGAACCCCCGTCATCGTCGCCCCCTCGCTCAACCAACCGCTGCTCGACCACCCCATCGCCCGCGCCTCGCTCGTCATTCTCCCGAGTTGGGGCGTGCACATCGTTCCTCCGGCCAATGACGGCGATGGCCCCCGGCTCGCCGCGACCGAACACCTGCTCGACGCGGTTCGGCCGTTCGCGCCGAGCCGATAGAGCGCTGCCAAGCCTCCGGTTGACGTAATCTTGCCCACGTGAGACGCGTTGCCCCGACCATGGCAGCAAGGCGAAGACAGCGATGAACCTCACTTCCGGACTGATCAGCGCGCGCACGCAGGGCGCCATCGGCTGGCTCGTGTTCGACAACGAGAGCAAGCTCAACGCCCTCTCGCCGGGCATGACCGAGGACGCCTTGCAGGTCATCGAGGCCTATGCCGTCGATCCCGCCATCAAGGTGGTCGTGATGCGCGGCGCGGGGCGCAAGGCGTTCATTTCCGGCGGCGACATCAAGAGCTTCAGCACGACGCGCGCCAACGCCGAGGTTGCCCGTCTGGCCCGCGAGGCGCCCGGCAAGCTGCGGCTGGCGATGTTGAACCTTGAGAAGCCATTGATTGCGATGGTCTACGGATATTGCCTTGGCGGCGGCCTTGGAATGGCGCTGAATGCCGATCTGCGCTTTGTTTCTGCCGATGCCCAGTTCAGCGTCCCCGCTGCGGTGCGCGGCATCGCCTATGCGCCGGAAGGTTTGCAGGCCCTCGTTGATCTGGTTGGCCCAAGCGTCGCCAAGGACATCATGTTCTCCGCTCGCCGGCTCAAGGCCGAGGAGGCGCTGCGGATCGGCCTGGTGAACCGGGTCGTGGACCCCGAGGAGTTGGAGGCGGTCACGGTCGCCTACGCCGAGACGCTGGCTGGCAACGCGCCGCTGTCCATCAAGGCGTCAAAATTCTTCATCAACCAGCTCGGACTGGAACGTGCCGAGCGTGATGAGGCGCGCATGGACGCGATGCAGCGAACCGCGGAAAACAGCGAGGATTTCAAGGAAGCGACCGCCTCCTTCATTGAAAAGCGCAAGCCGGTCTTCAGAGGGATTTGAGCGGCCCGCGCACCATCCGCCGCAGCGCCGTGGTGTGCTGCGCGAGATAGGAGCCGGTCGCCAGCGCCTCCTCGGCCGTCGGATCGCCGGTGGCCACAAACGTGCGCGAGAAATCGGCGGTACGGAACAGCATGTCCCACCACGGCAGGATGGCGCCGTAGTTCACACTGTCATAACCGGCCGCGGTAACGCCGTGATGGGCGCGATGGAAACGTGGCGACACCAGCAGCCGCTCGCCGAGCCAGCCGAAGGATATCCGCGCGTTGGCGTGCGACAGGCTCTCGATCAGGCGGAGCACGAGGATGAGCAGCGGAAACTGCATCGGCGGAATGCCGATCAGCAGCGCGATGGCCGTGAACCAGATGAAGGCGAAAATATCGTCGAGCAGGTGATTGCGGTCGTCCGACCAGAACGTCATCTGCCGCTGCGCATGATGCAGCGCGTGCAGCGCATACCACCAGTTGTACACATGGCTCAGCCGGTGGCGCCAGTATTCGAAGAAGTCGAGAATGATGATGTAGCAGAGGAATGTCAGAACCTGCTGCCCCAGCAGCGCCGGAAACAGCCGCTCCAGCGTGGGCGGCACCCAACCCTGATCGGCGATCCAGCCGTTCAGTCCGACCTGGAGCTTGTAGAACAGAACGAACGTCACCAGCGGCAGCAGTCCGACACGGGAAATGAATGTGTAGAGGATATCGATCGCCACGGCCTTGTTGTCCGGCCAGGTTTCCACCGGGCGCCAACGCTCCAGCGGCACGCACACGGCGAAGGTCACGGCCACCTGCACGGCACCATAGACGGCGAACAGCGCCCAGCCGAACGACACGTCCTCCCACTGCATCATGTCCGCCGCATACAGCAGCGGCAGCAGCAGGGTTTCCTGTACCCAGCCGGCGATGGCGTCGAACGGCGTGTTCATTTCGCCGTCGCGCGGGCGTTGAGGTAGATACCATGCGGCGATCGGCCCACCGCGATCGTCGTGAAGTCGCCGGTCACGGGATCAAGCACCGCGATTTTGTGGACAAAGCGCAGCGTGAACCAGACCTTGCCGTCGGGCGCAAACTCGATGTCGTCCGGCCCGCCCGGCAGCTTATAGCTGCGGATCTGGTTCAACGTGACGGCGTCGAGCACCACCGATGTGCTGTCGATGCGGTTGTTGACATAGATCGTCTTGCCGTCCGGTGAGGGAAACAGCTGATGTGCCCCCTTCCCGGTGCGAATGCGCCGCTCCACCTTGCCGCTCGCGGGATCGACCACGACGATATCGTCACTGCCCATATTGGCCACCAGCACGCGCCCGTTATGCCACAACACCCCGGCAGGCGCCGGCCCGACATCGGTCACCCAGCGCACCGAGAAATCCCGCAGCGAAATCGCCGCAAGCTGCCCGGTCCCCTGCAAACTCATGAACACACTCGCACTATCCGGCGAGAACGCCATATGGCTGGGCATCGATTTGATGGCGATGCGCTTGACAAGCTTGTAGGTGCCGGCTTCGAGAATGTCGATCTGCGCGCGCGCAATGGCGGCCACCACCAGGTACTTTCCGTCCGGGCTGAACCTAAGCTGATACGGATCAGAGGCCGGAATACGCCGGCGTACATCAAAACTGGCGGGGTCAAGCACCAGGATCTCATTGGCCCCGGTGTCGCCGACCAGAAGGTCCTTTCGGTCAGGCGTCAGCGCGAAATGATGTGGCTCGCGCAGCACGGGAATGCGCCGCAACTCGCGCAAGGTGGTCATGTCGATCACGCTCAGCGACGCCTCGCCGGAATTCATGATCAGCACCGCACCGGCCGCCGCATCGTGTGGGATGGCCAGGGCCAATAGCAGGAGAACAGCCAAAGCGCGCATCATCGCCTCAAGGAAAACAAGCGGTTAAGTTGCAGTAGTTTCAATCCCGTTCCCGCGAGTCTTCTACCACGGTATCGGCCGCGCTGGCGAGCCTTTGCGCCGCAGCATTCAGGGCAATCGGGTGAACAAGGACGCCTCCGGCGGCAAAGGGCCGACGGCCCTTTGATCCCATTCATTTTGCCCGCGGCGCAGAAAAAAATGGGTTCAAAGGGCCTCCGGCCCTTTGCCGGCGGAGCCTTGCTTGTCTATCTGATCTTTCACCCGATTGGCCTGGGGACGCGGCGCATGACACTTTCAATCCGTGCGTTATCCGGCCACACTGGCGCTGAAGCGATTGGCATCGACCTGAGCCAACCCGTTGCCGAAGCCGACCGATTGGCGATGAACCAGGCGTTTTCGCGGCACAGTGTGCTGGCGATACGCGGGCAGTCGCTGTCGCCG
>JAYTUU010000077.1:0-63960 GCA_043744375.1 Rhodospirillales bacterium
AGGTTACGCGGCTGGAGCACACGGCTGTGGAGTTGAGGCGCGTGGCGTCGAGGAAGCGCGATGCGACGCAGGTTCGCCGGCTTCTGGCGCTCGCCTTGGTGCTGGAGGGCGTCTCGCGCAGCGAGGCTGCGGCGCAGAACGGGATGGATCGGCAGACACTGCGCGACTGGGTGCGTCGCTACAACGACGTTGGGATTGACGGGCTTTTGTCCAGGTCGAGTTCTGGTCGAAAGCCCTCGCTGAGCGCTGGACAGAAGGCGGAACTGCGGGCGGTGGCCGTGAAGGGTCCGGACCCGCGGACGGACAACGTGGCGCGCTGGCGCTGCGTCGATCTGCGCGACGAGGTGAAGCGCCACTTCTTGGTGACGGTGCATGAGAACACGACCAGCTTGAACACCAGCGCCTTGCCGTTCTTCGGCACGATGGTGGCGCCGAACTGGTGGACGGCGGCGTAAACCTTGTTGCTGCCGATCAGCAGCGAGGCGCCCATGACCTTGAAGGTGATGCTGGCTTGCAGCCCGCCGCGCATGCCGCTCTCGCGCAGGATGCCAGGGCCGCGCTTCATCGCCGCATAGGCGGGATTGAGCCCCACCCAGGGCCGCCCCTCGGGATCGACGCCACGGTCAAAGCGGTCCCGCACGTTCTCCGCCATACCCATGCCGATCGGGTTCATCAGGCTCGCCGGCCGCCCGCCCAGCTTCTGCAGGCGGCCGAGGGCGCCGCCGACCAGCAGGTCATCCACCCGCACGACGACGCGCGCGCCGGTCATTTGCGGATCGCGGCGTTGATCGCTCCGATACGAGCCCCCGAAATGACCATCAGACAAGGCAATCGCAGGGGAAGCATCCAACCTCGATGCCAGGACCAGATGACCAGCCATAGATCTTCCGGCACTGAGGCGATTACATGAAAACTCAATTCGCCGTTCGGTCCTACAGCGTACCGGGCGTCCGTTCCAACACCCTTGTCCATCGGAGTGTAGCAAGTCGCAATTTGCAGCCCGTCCTTTCCGCCGCGCAATGCGATCCGCTTCCATGTCCGGAAATACAACGTCGACTTGCCCGGGTTGCTGACCTTGAGATGACAATAGGGACGACTAGAGGTCCCGGTCTCGGGTTCAAAAGCGAACTGTGGGGCCAATGGCAGGAACTTCAAGAAAGCTAAGACGGTGCTCAACCCAGCACCCCAGAGAGCAGCAATTTCGCGCCAACCCAACTCCATCACGACCTCTACTCGCCAACGTCGACGAAACCGGCGTCCCGATAGGCGGCATCCTGTTCTTCGAGCTTCGCGACCAGCCAGCGCAGCTGCGCCGTGGTGCTGGCGGTGTCGGCGGCGACCAGCCCGGGCGCGAGCGCGCCGATGCGCTCGATCAGCGTCGTCCGGTTGCCCTCCACATGCCCGATGTCAGCCATTGCCGCCTTCCAACTCGATCACGATCTCGCCGCCGTCGATCGAAATCACCTTATAGCGCGATCCCGCGCGGATCAGCACCTCGAATTGCGGAAACCGTATCCGCGGGAATGGATGCACATAGGCGACGCCCGGCGTGCCCTTGCGCACCCGGATATGGATGATCGGGCCGCCCTTGCCGTAGTGCTCCGCCACGTCGCGCGAGATCGTGCCCGAGGTGAAGCTTGGCTGCTCGAAGACGCCGCCTTGGCCAACCTGGTGCAGCGCCGCCAGTTCGTCCGGCCCGACGCTGCGCAGCAGATGCAGCCGCTCCGGCGCGACGGCGCGATCGAGCAGGCCTTGCAACAGGTCGGCTGCGCCGCGCAGCTCGGCCGGCGCCTCGGTCGCGCCCCGCAGCGCGTCGTTGATGGCGCGCCCGGCCCGGCCCTTGTAGTTGGTCAGCGCATCCGCCTCGGGGGCCGCAGCACTGCCCGCCCAGTCGCGATAGGCCTCGGTGAGCCGCGCGTCCTGGGTCCGCACCGCCGGCGACGCCCGGGTCGGCACCGGGCGCAGCTTCTCGCTCTCGACCGGAAGCGCCTTCGCCCCCTGCTTCCAGGCCATGCCGGGGTTGTAGTCGAACCCCGGGTCGATCCCGACCGGAATTTCGTGCGTCTCGCCGGTGCGCGGGTTGCGCCACGCGCGGGTTTCGATCGGCGGCGACCGGTCGGGCGCGGTCTTGCCCATCCGGCGCAGCCCGCCCTCGGAGACCACCCGCGCCCGGCAGCCGCAGCGCCAGCCGTTGGGCGGGTAGTGGCTCGACCAGAACGGGTCGTCGGCGCGCAGCACCAGCCCGTTCCAGGCGAGATGCTGAAGGCGCGGGTGGCGGCTGCCGGAGTGCTGGTATTGCCAGTAGGGGAAGGCGGCGAGCGTCTCCGGATCGGTCATCTGAGCGTAGCGCCCGGCGGAATAGGCGGTGCTCAGGTTGGTCTCGTAGATGATCCGGCTGCGCCAGCCCGGCGTGCCGTTATAGGCCCAGCCATGGCGCTCGACGATGGCGTCGAAGTCGCGGCGGAACTCGGCGAGCGTCGTGCCGGACCCCAGGGCCTTTTTAATGGCGCCCTGAAAGTCGCTTAACAGCGCGTCAGAGGCGGCGCCGGCGACCATGAAGCTGTGCGAATGCGCGGTCCGCCAGACGTCCGTCCAGTGCTGCGTCGAGACCCGCGCTTTCTGTCGGAAGAACCCGATCGCCTCCTCGAACGGCAGCGCGACCGCTTCAACGGTGGTGGGCATCAGGAAGTGTGCAGCGCTTTCGCGGGTGCAAGGGCACCCGCTGACGCTTTCCTCGCCGTTTCGCTACGCTTCACGTCTGAGTTCATCCACCAGGCTCGCCTGTCCGACCATTTGTGCCAGCGCCATTCCGCGCGCCATCGCCTCGGCGAAATCGGCGTCGGGCAGCTTGAGCTTGTGGATGCGGGCGGCGAGGTCCGGTAGATCGGTCGCGTCCTCGAACGCCTGGCGCACCACCGCCGTCATGCCCGCGAGCGCCCCCGCGGCATCGGCGGCGAGGCGGTCGGTCAGTTGCTCCACCAGTTCGGGCGGCGCCTCGGCGTGGCGCGTGATCAGCTTGCCGAGCCACGCCCCGCCATCTCGGCGCGACTGCGTATCCGCGCCGCCATCACGTCGCGCGCGCTTCGCGTCGACGCCGGCATCGTCCGGCGCCGGCTTCCCACCAGGCGCGGCCGGCGCGCCGCCGAGCACCTCGTCATCCCCGTCCGGCGCGGTCAGGCCAAGGCGGTTGCGGATGTCCTCGGCGCGGAAGGTCAGCCCGAGCGGGACGAACTTCGCCACCGCGTCGATCACCTCCGCGAGCGGCACCTCGTTGGGCCGGCCGATTTTCAGCACCGGATAGCGCGCCTGCGGCCCGAAGGTGAAGGCCACCATCTTCTGCACCAGCTGGCGAGTGATGCTGGTCGAGAGCAGCCCGGCGTCGAATTTCTCGACGTCGTCCTCCACCTGCCGGTGCTCCTGCCCCACCGCGTGGCCGCCGCTGATCGCCTCGGTGCCGGCGGTGCCGCCCAGCACCAGCTTGCTGACCTCGCGGTTGAGCCAGTCGGCCCGCCGCTCGAACAGCTGCGCCCCGGCGGTGCGGTCGGTGGCCTTGACGAATTCCAGTTCCATCGATTTCGGGATGATCGCCGCCACGTCGCCGGCGATCGAACTCACCGCCCGCCACAGCACCCGCTTGTCCGTCTCGCTCGCCTCCGGACCGTAGCGGCCAACCCGGATCGGCAAGCCGTAGGCCTGGGTGAAAATCGCCCAGTCGCGCGCGGTGTAGCCGGCATAGAGCCACAGGAACATCACCGCCCGGGTGAGCCCGCTGCGCACCGCGAGGCCGGACTTGCTGGGGTGCAGATGGCGCAGGAACTTGTGCTCCATCAGGTCGGTCAGGCCGGTCTCGGTGCGCAGCTGGAAGGTGCGTCCATCGGCGTAGGAGACCTCGAACCAGCGCGGCGGCCGATAGCACAGCGCCGCCGGCACGATGCGGCCGGGCGTGGTGTCCCACATGATCTCGGCGATCGAGTAACCCTTGCCGATCGCGTCGGTGATGTCGAACAGGGCGGATTGCAGCACCCCGCCGTCGACCCAGTCGCGCACCAGGTCGGCATGGGTCTCGAACGCCGCGTCGCCCGCCGCCGCCTCGATGGTGATCGGCAGTTGCGACACCTGGCGCCGACGCTTGGCGAGCACCGCGGCGTAGTGCGGGAATAATTCCTCGACCTCCTCGGCCAATATCATGAAGCCGAGGCTGTCGCCGGCGTCGGCGCCGCGCAGCACCGCCCCGAGCCGGCCGGGCTCGATGCCGAAGGCGAGATGGCCGGATAATGGCGGCCGGCCATACTGCGCCCCGGGCGGCGCGATTTCCTCGCGCATGGCACGGATCACCGCCGACGGGATCGGGGTGCCGAATTGATCCAGCAGATCAGCCACGCGCCGCTTCCTTTCGCTCGTCGCGCGCGCTTCGCGTCGACGCCATGTCCCGCACAATGGGGTCGTCGGGGTTTAGCTTCGGCGCCAAATGCGGCGGGATTTGCCGGCGATATTTCCACGCCATCCGCTCCAGCGCCGCGCGCTGCTCGGCGGTGAGCCAGTCGAAATCGGCTTGCACCAGGCCACGCAGGATCGCGCGATCCTGCACCGTGTTGCGCACCCGCCGCAGCGCGTTGAGCGTCGCCACCATCACCTGCCGCTCGGCTTTGGCCACCCGGGCGGCGTCCTGCGTGGCGTCGTCGGTGTCATCGGCGAAGGCCAGCCGGTTCATGCCATCATCCTCCCGCGCAACTCCGCCGCCAGGCCGCCCATCGCGCGCGCTTCGCGTCGATCCATCGCGCGCGCTTCGCGTCGATCCGGCGAGCGCTCATCGTCGTCATCGCGCGCGCGATCGCGCCAGCCCGTTGTCTCGCCACCGACATCGCGACGTGCCGCCTCGTAATCATAAACCTCGGGCTCGGCCCGGCTGGCGGCGATGGCGAGCGACAGGGCGATCGCCGCGTCGCCGTGGCGCTTGGCCCCGGCGTCATCGCGCCGGCGCTCCGGCACCCGCGCCACGCCGCGCACCAGTTTCAGCATGCGAATGTCGTCGACCACCTCGCGATCGCGCGGAACGGTCAGCATCGCGTCCTCGAACGCGGCCTTCACCGCCGGCATGTTCTCGCGATACCACGGCTCGCTCATCATCACCGGCACGATCGCCGCGCCGAATTTCTGCATCGTCTCCTCGGCGATCTGCATGCCCAGGCCGGTGGCGTCCATGTGCCCGCCGCGCCGGCGCGGCAGCCGCTCGATCACATGCCAGAGAATTTGCCGCTGCTGCTCGAACGGGCAGTTGCGCAGCTCGACCACGAACGGCGTGCGCTTCTCCAGGTTCGCCTGGATCGCCAGAACCCAGATCACCGTGAGGTCGCCGCGCCGCGCGATGTCGAAGCCGAACACATGCGGGCAGTCGGGGTCGAGGGTGCGCAGCACCGCCGCCAAATGTTCGGCGATCCAGTCGCGCGCCTCGGCCTCGCGCAGATGCCGCGCCCACAGTTCGAAGCCGCGCACGCACTCCCAGCGCAGCACCGGCGCGTCTGCCATCCGCGCCTCGATCAGCGGGCCGGGGATGAAGGTGCCGGACGACGGCGACGGGATCACCATCAATTCCTCGTCCGCGCCGTCGCCATAGGTGCGGATAATCTCCGCCCGCCACGCCGCCTCGGCCGCGGCCGACCAGGTCTTCCCGGTGGTGAGGCAGATGCGCCGGTAGAGCCCGTCGGCCAGCCCGTCGTCGAAGGTGGTGCGGCCGAGGAAATAGGGCCGCCGGCCGGCGCGGATATCCTGCACCAGCAGGTTGAACGGGTTGGTGTCGCCGTCATGGGTGGAGATCACCACCACCTTGCCGCCCCAGATCAGCAGGGCGAAGGCGGCCTTGAGCACCGCTTCGAGATCATCATGGAAGGCGGCCTCGTCGAGGATCACCAGCCCCTGCTTGCCGCGCAGCGCGCGCGCCACCGAGGGCAGCGCCACCACCTCGAAACCCGAGGCGAAATGGATACGGAAGGCGAGGATTTCCCGCTCGGGATGGTCGGGGTCGGTCCAGATGAACTCCTGCACCTCGCCGGCGGCGCGGCCGAGCTGCTTGGCCCAGGTCGCGACGTAGTCGATGAACTCCCGCGTCATCTCTTTTTCGTAGCCCATGTAGAGCACGTCCATGCCGCCAGCGGCGCGGGTAGCGGACGCGGTCAGCATGGCGATCGCGCCGGCCGCCCAGGAGAACCCGGTGCGCCGCGATTTCTCCCACACGATCACCGAGTGTTCGTCGACGGCGGCCATGAACGCCTGCTGGTAAGGCAGGAAGACCTGAGGCGCATCTTGCGCCGCGAGGGAAGCGGCAGTGGTCGCCTTCGACCGCGAGAGCGTTGCCTCTTGCTTAGGCGCCGTCATGTCGCAGCCTCAGGTTGCTCGCCGCGCCCGCTCGGCGTCGGCACTTTGATCCCGAAAATCCCGGCCTTGATCGCCGCGATGGTGTCCTTGGTCAGCCCCTTCTCGCGCGCGATCGCATCCACCGCCGTCGAGGCCTCGCGCTTGGCCTTGGCCACCGCCCGCGCCTCGGCCGCGGCGACGAAATCGACGTTGGTCTTGCTCGCCTTGGCCAGATGGTCGAGCGCCTTGGCCAGCAGCATCGCCCCCTCGGGGTTGCCGCCCAGCGCCGCCCGGCCCTCCTCGTCAACCTCCTCGCCGTCGGCGAGGCGCATGTGCAGGTCGAGAATGGCGGAGTGCAGCAGTTCGATGTTCAGCCGCGCCGTGCGGCTTTCCGGCGCGTCGCCGAGTTCCCGCACCAGCGCCTCCGCCACCTGGCGTGACCGCCGCATTTTCTCGCCCAGCGCGTCCATCCCCTTGATGTGCCGCCCCAGCGCCGAGCGGCTCGGCGCCCGGCCGTAGTAGCTCCGCAGGTGCTGCACGATCGCGTCGATGGTGCAGCCCTGGGTGCGCAGCCGCCCGATCTCGGCGCGGATTTCCTCCGGCATCTGGTCGATACTTGACGGACGCGACATCTCAGTCGCGCTCCGGCGACGGAAGCGACAGCGGTTCGCCTTCGAACCGCGAAAGCGCTCTCGCCAGCTTTCGCAACGCGAGAGCGTCGCTGTCGCTGCAAGGGGCGCAAGTGCGCCCCCTTGCGCCGCGCAAGCGGCGCGGCTGTCGGTCGCGGGGCTGCCGCTCGCCCCCTGCCACGGCAGCAGGGCGATTGCCCTGCGAGAGTGGGCGCCGCTTCGCTTCGCTGCGCGTCTGCATCAGGCCGGCCCCGGCTCGGCGACGCCGGGATGGCGCTTGCCGCGCGCGACCCGCAGGCCTTCGTCGGTCAGCGTCACCAGCAACAAGCCGCCGTTGCCGCCATCAATCTCCTCGCGCCGCGCCAACCGGTGCTCGACCAGGAAGCCGACATCGGCGCGCACCATCTCCCGGCTGGCGTCATGCCCGATATGGGCGAGCGCCTGGCGCAGCACCAGCTCGTTGAGGTGATACCGCTCGACCTCGGCGAGCGAGCGCAGCATCACCAGCCGCCGATCGGCGGCGAGGATTTCAGCCAGGCTCATTGTTCGGCTTTCCCTTCGACAATTCGTTCTGCAACAGCAGGCTCATCATGTGCTCCACCCGCCCGATCGCCGCGGTCGCGCCGGTGATCGCCGTGGTCGCGCTGGCGACGCTCACCTCCACGGTGCCCATGCGTCGGTAGAGTTCCCGCATGTCCTCCCCGGTCGGACCTTCCGCCAGGCGCTTTTCAACCGCGGTCATCCGAGCCTCCACCGCCTCGAACGCCTTGCGTTCGGCGAACAGTCCGGCCAGCGCCGCGCGCACCATGAACAGCCCGATGCCGCCGAGCACCACGAGAACGCTGACAAGGGCGCCGATCTGCTGCCAGTCCAGCGTCATCGCCCGCGCTCCAGGAGCGATTGGCAGTTCACGCAAAACCGGCAGCCGGGCAACGCCGCGCGCCGCCCCGCCGCGATTTCCTCTCCGCAGACACGACATAAGCGGCCGGCGACACCCTGCTCCCCGCGCGCGACCGCGGCGCGTTGGCGATCCAGCGCCTCTCGCAGAAAGCACGCCTCCGCCACCTGCGCCCGGTCGATCTCGTCCGTCATGTCGGTATTCCCTCGCGCGCGCTTCGCGTCGACTTCCGTCCGCCGCTGGGCGCCCGCTTTTCCTCCAGCACCCGCTTTTCCTCCAGCGCCCGCTTTTCCTCCAGCACGGGCCATTCCTTCAGCACGGGGATTTCCTTCAGCTTGGGCCTTTCCTCCGGCACCGGGCTTTCCGCCGGCGCCGGGTTCATGCGCGGGCACACCACCACCTTGAGTTCGCTGCCATCGGCGCCGATGAAGCTGGTCTCGGCGCAGACGCCGGACGCGACCAGGAAGGCGAGCAGCATTGCGATATTCATGCCGCCGCCTCCCGCTTCGCCCGGCCCTGGGCGAACAGCGCCGCCTCCGCCGTGCGGCGCCTGACCAGACCTTGCATGACCTTCCCAGCGGCGAGGTTCCAACTGGCGAACTGCGCCTCGGCGCCGATGTAGTCGCCGACGTTGAGCTTGCGCAGCAGCCTGCTCACCGCGAACGCGCCAACCCCGACGTTATAGATGAAGTCCAGCAATGCTGCCCGCTCGTCATCGTGCAGCTTCACCTTGACAAGGCGGTTGACCGCGGCTGACGCATCGCCCAGTTCGGCCCGCATCCACTCCCGCGCCATCGCCGCGTCCACCGACGCCGTGGCCATCGTCACCCGCTGCATCGGGGTGAACCGGCGGTCCCAGATCGAGCCGTAGCCGAGGGTGGGGATGCCGGCCGGGTCGCGATAGGGCGCGATCGCGCAGACGCCAGACTGCTCGAACGCCACCACCAGGTCGATGGCGGCATCGGGCACAAGGGGCGGCGCTTCGCTTCGCTGCGTGTCTGGGTTCATTGGCCGAAAGGGCGGCTGGCCGCCGCACCTCCTCCCGCGCCGGGGGGCGTGCTGCGGAACAGCAGGTCGGTCTTTTGCATGCTGCCGGCGGACGAGCCCACCCAGTAGGCCACCGTCGAGGTCGCCATCGCGGCGAGGGTGCCGAGCAGCATGTTGAGAATGGTCTCGCTGCCAGCCGGCAGCCCGCGCGTCAGCGCCGCGTACATCACCACGCCGAACGTCGTCAGCACCACGAAACTGACCACCGCCGGCGCCCACTGCATCGCGCTGCCCGACTGCGCCAGCGCCGTCATCGCCCCGCGCGCGCTCGCCGTGTCCGCCATCGCCGCCTTGATCTCATCGAGCCGCGCCTGCTCGGCCGCCTGTTGGGCGGTGAGCAAGCTCTGCTCGCGCTGGGCCGCGATCTGGGCGAGCTGCACCGGCGCCGCCGCGAGATAGCCGCCGTCCGGCCGATACACATGCAGGTCGTCAAGCAGCGCCTGCGGGTCGAACCGCACGGTCAGTTTCTGCCCGCGATATTGTGATCGCCTCGGCCGCCAGCAGCCACAGCCGCCGTTGCCACTCCGCCGCCACTCGGATCGGGCTTTGCGCGTAGCTCGCGGCGAACGCCTGGTCGAAACTGCGCAGCTGCGCCACATGGCTGCGCCGTCCCGTCCGCGCGTTGTGTTCGGCGATCCCCTCGCCGGTCACCCGCAGGAAGGTCTCGATATCGACCGCCTTGGCGCCATAGTTCTCCGGCTTGGCCGTGGGCTTGTGCCCGACATACGCGCCGGCGAAAGCCGGATGCTTGGCGATGTCGCCCGCAAAATCGCGGAACGCCCGCTCGATCGGCTTGCTCTGCCCGGAATAGGGCTTGGTCCAGTGCACCTGCACGCCAAGCTGCGGCATCAACCCGTCCGGCGTGTCGTCGCGCACCTTGAAGCGGTAGCGGTTCGGCGTGCCGCCGGTGATCCAGTGCGACGCGAAGTCGCGCCCGTTATCGAGCCAGCAATGGTCGGGGATGCCGTAGTTTTCCACCACGTCGCCGAACGCCAGCCGCACCGCCTCCTTGTTCGCAACGTCGCGTGCGCCAGGGCGATGAACTTCACCAGGCTCGGCAGATGCTCCTCGCGAACCTCGGAACACCAGGCGTCGAGCGTCGATTTCGCGACCGGCTCACCGAGGAAATCCGCGATCGCCCGCTTGATCTGCCCCGCCAAGCTCGCCGCCCGCACCCGCGCGCGGTCGAACCGCTGCACCGGCACCGGCGCCGTCCATGTCAGCAGGTCGCCCTGCCCGGTCGTCGCGCGCGCTTCGCGTCGACGATCGCGAATGGCAGGGCTCATCAGGCCGCCACTCCCGCCCTGAGCAGGCGGCGCAGCCACCGCCGCAACGAGAACCGCCGGCCCTCGCGCTCCCGCGCCGTCTCCGGCCGGGGCTGGCATTCCACCCGGTCGGCGAGGTCGAACAGCCGCGCCGCGAACACCATGGCCACCGTCCGATCGTCGCTGAGCGCCGGCCCGCGCGCCGGCACCTCGGCCTTCGCCCAGGCCGCCGAAATTCCCACCAACCCCTCCGCCCCTGGCCACCCCGCCTGACCAAACGAAATCCGGCCTGACCCATCATCCCGGCGCGTATCCTAATAGTTACTATATCGTAATAATAACCCTCAGCCGATGCCCGCCGAAGGCGCCCCCGGGCAAGACGCACTGGCTGTCAGGAGAAACTCTGGCGCACCCGGAAGGACTCGAACCTCCAACCCCCAGATTCGTAGTCTGGTGCTCTATCCAATTGAGCTACGGGTGCATCCAGCCGGCGCGGTGTAGCCGAACCGTCACCGCGCGGCAAGGGCCGGAATGCATGGGAGGCCGGAACTTCTGTGCCTTGCCCATCCCACACACCTCTTGGCCGGATTTCCCGGCCCGCCGGCCTATCCCGCCAGCTTGTCCAACTCGCGCAGCACCGCCTCGCCCATCACCTGCGTGCCCACCTTGGCGCACCCGGGCGCCATCACATCCGGCGTCCGCAAGCCGCTCGCCAGCACGTTCGTGCACGCCTTCTCGATCAGCAGCGCGTCCTCCTCCATCTCGAACGAATAGCGCAGCAGCATCGCAAAACTCAGCATCTGCGCCAGCGGATTGGCCACGCCCTTGCCGGCGATATCCGGCGCGCTGCCATGGATCGGCTCATACAACGCATGCCGCCGCCCCGACGAGTCCGGCGCCCCCAGCGTCGCCGACGGCAGCATGCCCAACGAGCCCGTCAGCATCGACGCGAGATCGGAGAGAATGTCGCCAAACAAATTGGTTGTCACGATCACGTCGAACTGGCGCGGATTGCGCACCAACTGCATCGCGCAATTATCCGCATACATGTGCGAAAGTTCGACATCCGGATACTCCGCCGCCCCCAGCGCCGCGACCGTCTGGCGCCACAGCAGCCCACTCTCCATCACGTTGGCCTTCTCGACACTGCACACCCGGTTCTGCCGCTTCCGCGCCAAGCCAAACGCCACCCGCGCCACCCGCTCGATCTCCGGCGTCGTATAGACCTCCGTGTTGATCCCCCGCTTGGTGCCATCCGCCAGCGTCTCGACGCCACGCGGCTCGCCGAAATAAATCCCGCCCGTGCTCTCCCGCACGATCATCAGGTCCAGCCCCTTGATCACCTCGGGCTTCAACGTCGACGCGTTCACCAACGGGTCCAGCACCACGGCGGGCCGAAGATTGGCAAACAGGCCCAACTCGCGACGCAACGTCAGAATGGAAATCTCCGGGCGCATGTCGAACCCGAGCTTGTCCCATTTCGGCCCACCGACCGAGCCGAACAGCACCGCATCAGCGGCCTTGGCCCGCGCCACCGTCTCATCGGAAATCGGCACGCCCCGCGCATCGATCGACGCCCCGCCGACGAGGTCGTCAGTAAGATCGAAACTTGCGCGACGCTTGCGATCCATCCAGTCGATCACACGCACAACCTCGCGCATGACCTCCGGACCGACACCGTCACCGGGGAGAACCAGAAGCTTCTTGTTGGCGGCCATGAGTGTATCCTCGATTTAAAGGAAGGCCAGGGCTCTGCCCTGGACCCGCCAAAGGCAGAGCCTTTGGAATCCATTGCTTTCAGAGTGATTCTTGACGACGGGGCCTGACGAGATGCTGCAACATCCTCATAGGCCCTCCCTTCCTTAAACGGCGATCCCCGGCATCCAGGAGGCTTCGGTTTTCTGTGCGGCTTCGTAGGCGTCGATTTTCGATGCGTGTTGCAGTGTTTGTCCGATATCGTCGAGTCCGTTCAGCAGCAGGTGCTTCCGGAATGAGTCGATTTCGAAGGGGATTTTCTCGCCGTTCGGCCGCACCACAACCTGCTCGGCCAGATCGATCGTAATCCGCGCGTTCTCGCCGAGTTTCGCATCTTCCATGAGCTGATCACAGATTTCACGCGACAGCTTGATCGGCAGGATGCCGTTCTTGAACGTGTTGGTGTGGAAGATATCGGCGAAATCGGGCGCGATCACGCAGCGAATGCCGAAATCCAGCAGCGCCCACGGAGCATGCTCGCGCGACGAGCCGCAGCCGAAATTCTCATGGCTGATGAGGATTTCGGCACGCCGGTACGGTTCCTGGTTGAGCACGAAATCCGGCCGCTCGCGGCCCTCGGCATCGTAGCGCAGCGTATCGAACAGATGCACGCCGAGGCCGGTGCGCTTGATGGTCTTGAGGAAGCGCGCCGGGATGATCTTGTCGGTGTCGACATTGGCAATCGGCAGCGGTGCCACAATGCCGGTCAGCGTGGTGAAAGCGTCCATGGTCAGCCGAGCTCCCTGGAATCGGTCAGGTATCCGGTCACCGCGGCGGCGGCGGCCATCGCCGGCGACAGCAGATGGGTGCGCCCGCCAGGCCCCTGCCGCCCCTCGAAATTGCGGTTCGACGTGCTGGCGCAGCGTTGGCCCGGCGTCAGCCTGTCCGGATTCATGCCGAGGCACATCGAGCATCCCGGCTCACGCCACTCGAAGCCGGCGTCGAGCAGAATACGGTCCAGCCCTTCGTCCTCGGCGAGTTGTTTGACGATCCCGGAACCCGGCACGACCATCGCCCGCACGCCCGGCGCCACCTTGCGGCCCCGGGCGATCCCGGCGGCGGCGCGGATATCCTCGATGCGTCCGTTGGTGCACGAACCGATGAACACAACATCGACCTTGAGGTCGGTCATCTTCTGCCCGGGCGTAAGGCCCATATATTCGACCATCCGGGCAAGTTGCACCCGCTTGGCCTCGTTCGGCTCATCCGCCGGGTCCGGCACGGTGGCGGTGATCGGCACGACGGCCTCCGGGCTGGTACCCCAGGTAACCATCGGCACGATCTCGGCCGCGTCGAAAGTCTCGACCTTGTCGTAGGCGGCACCCGCATCGGACGGCAGCGTCCGCCACCAGGCCAGCGCCTTCTCCAGCGCCTCACCCTTCGGCGAATACGGCCGACCCGTGACATAGGCAAACGTCGTCTCATCCGGCGCGATCATCCCGGCCCGCGCTCCGCCCTCGATGGACATGTTGCAGACGGTCATCCGCCCGGCCATGTCGAGCGCACGGATCGCCTCACCGGCGAACTCGATCACGTGCCCGGTGCCGCCAGCCGTGCCGATCCGCCCGATCACGGCGAGCACGATGTCCTTCGCCGTGCAGCCGGCCGGCAGCGTGCCATCGACGCGCACGAGCATGTTCTTCGCGGGCCGCTGCAACAACGTCTGCGTCGCCAGCACATGCTCGACCTCGGAGGTGCCGATGCCGAACGCCAGTGCGCCCAACGCGCCGTGGGTGGAGGTATGGCTGTCACCGCAGACGATCGTCGTGCCTGGCAGCGAAATCCCCTGCTCCGGCCCGATGATATGCACGATGCCCTGCTGCGGGCTGAGGATCGGGAAATACGGCACGCCGAACTCAGCGACATTGCGCTCCAGCGTCTCGACCTGAATGCGGCTGTCCTCCTCGGCGATCCCGGCACGGCGATCCGACGTCGCGATATTATGGTCAGCCACCGCGATCGTCGCATCAGGCCGGCGCACGCGGCGCCCGGCCAGACGAAGCCCCTCGAACGCCTGCGGGCTGGTCACCTCATGAACGAGGTGACGGTCGATATACAGCACGCAGGTGCCATCCGGGAGACGCTCCACCACATGGGCGTCCCACACCTTGTCGAACAAGGTACGCGGCTTCGTTCCGGCCATCCTGATCTCCTCCCGCCCGGCCGATTACTCGGCCGCGGCAACCGGCGCCACGTCGCGGGCGCGCTCGGCAATACGCGCCGACTTGCCGCGACGGCCACGCAGATAATACAGCTTCGCGCGGCGCACATCGCCGCGACGCACCACGAAAATCTCGGCGATCGTCGGCGCATACAGCGCGAACACGCGCTCGACGCCCTCGCCGTAGCTGATCTTGCGCACGGTGAAGTTGCTGTTGAGGCCCTTGTTCGACCGCGCGATGCACACGCCCTCGAAATTCTGCACGCGGGCACGCTCGCCCTCGACCACCTTCACGGCGACGCGCAGCGTATCCCCGGGGCGGAAGTCCGGCACGGCGCGTTCGGCGGTGAGGCGCGCAATCTGCTCGGCCTCGTACTGCTGGATGATGTTCATGGTGATCTTCCTGTTCTCGTGTTCGATCTAAGGCGCGGCGCGGGCGGTTACAACCGCCCTGCCGTGCAATTCGTGTTCATACGCGGCCCACAAATCAGGCCTACGCTCCCGGGTAATTCGTTCCGCCTCGGCCCGCCGCCAACCGGCGATGGCGGCGTGATGGCCGGACAGCAGTACGTCCGGCACCCGCCGCCCGCACCATTCGGCGGGGCGGGTGTAATGCGGGTATTCGAGCAGACCGGCGGCGAAGCTCTCCTCCTCCGCACTCTCGGCGGCGCCCATCACGCCGGGCAGCAGCCGCACGCAGGCATCGAGCAACACCAGCGCCGCCGTCTCGCCGCCCGAAAGCACGTAGTCGCCGACACTGATCTCGCGCAGCCCGCGCGCCTCGATGACGCGCTGGTCGACGCCTTCATAGCGCCCACACAGCAGCACCACCCCCGGCCCGGCCGCGAGTTCCCGCACAACGGCCTGACTCAGCGGCCGCCCGCGCGGCGTCAGATACACCGCCGGCCGCCCATCATCGCAGGCGGCCAAGGCGGCATTGACGACATCGGGCCGCATGACCATGCCAGCCCCGCCGCCGAACGGCGTATCGTCCACTGTACGATGCCGATCCGCCGCCTGCGCGCGGATATTTTGCGCGTCGAGCGACCACAGCCCATCCACCATCGCCCGTCCCGCCAGCGAGTGACCGAGTGGACCGGGAAACATCTCCGGAAACAGCGTCAACACCGTCGCCGGCCAACTCATGGCGCTGCCTCGCCGGCGATATCTTCCGGCGTCATCACAACGACCCGGCCGGCGGCAATATCAACCTCCGGCACGGCGGCGCGGGTGAAGGGGATCAGCAGCGCGCCGATCTCAAGGCTCGCCCCGGCACCGTAGTCATGCACCGCCGCGATCCGCCCAAGCTCGGCACCATCCGGGCGAAACGCCGCCAGGCCGACGAGGTCGGTCAGGTAGAACTCGTCCTCCGCCGGCGCCGGCAGACGGTCGCGTTCAATGAACAACTGCGTGTTCACCAGCGCACCGGCGGCCTCGCGATCGGCGACCCAGACGGGCTTGCCGGCAACGATCTCGCCGATCCGCGCCACACCCTCGCTCTGCCAGCGCAGCCGGAACTCCCGCCCCTTGGCATCGCGCAACGGCCCGTACGACGCGAGGTCGGCGGGATCAGCCGTATAGCTGCGGACATGCACAAGCCCCCGCACGCCATGCGGCCGGCCGATCACGCCCAGCAGGATGCTGCGTTGCGGCAAGTTGGCCTCAGCCGCCCGCGGCCTTGGCGCGTTCCTGCGCCTTCTTCTTTGGCAAGGACTGCACGGGCTGCTCGGCGAACACGGGCATCGGGATCAGCCCGGCATGGCCGAGAAACTTCGCCACACGATCGGTCGGCAGGGCGCCGAGATTGACCCAGTGCATGATGCGCTCGCCCTGCAGACGAATGCGATCGGCATGCTCGGAGGGCAGCATCGGGTTGTAGCTGCCGACCTTCTCGATGAAGCGGCCGTCGCGCGGGCTGCGGCTGTCGGCGATGACGATGTGGTAGTACGGACGCTTCTTGGCGCCGGCGAGGGAAAGGCGGATCTTCAGGCCCATAAGTCGATCACTCCGTTTATTATGTTCGATAGCCGATAGTCGGGATTCAAAAGGGACGCCTGCCCTGCGGCATCAGTGCCGAAAGCCCTTGGCGCATCAGCCCCTTCTGGCCGAGCTTGGTCATGCGCTTCATCATGGTGGACATGTCGTCGAACTGCTTCAGCAGCTTGTTGACATCCTGCACCGAGGTGCCCGACCCCGCGGCGATCCGTTTCTTCCGGCTCGCCTTGATGAGATCGGGGAGTTTGCGCTCCTTGCCGGTCATCGACGAAATAATCGCCGCCTGCCGCTTCAACACGGACTGGTCGAGATTCTTGTTGCCGATCTGCGCCTTGATCTTGTCGGCGCCCGGCAGCATGCCGAGGATGGACTGGATCGAGCCCATCTTGCTGATCTGCTTCAACTGCGAGGCATAGTCCTCCAAATCGAAGGTGCCCTTCGCCATCTTGCGGGCAAGCTTCTCCGCCTCCGCCTCGTCGATCGTCTCGGCGGCGCGCTCCACCAGCCCGACCACGTCGCCCATGCCAAGGATACGCCCGGCCACGCGCTCGGGGTGGAAATCCTCCAGCGCGTCGAGCTTCTCGCCGGTGCCGGTCAGCTTGATCGGCGCCCCGGTGATCGCCCGCATCGACAGCGCCGCCCCACCGCGGGCATCGCCGTCCATCCGTGTCATCACGATGCCGGTGACACCAACGGCCAGGTTGAACGCCTTGGCGGTGTTCACGGCGTCCTGCCCGGTCATCGCATCGACGACGAGCAGGGTCTCGGCGGGGTTGGTGGCCAGACGGATCTGCTTGATCTCGTCCATCAGCACATCGTCGATCGACAGCCGCCCGGCGGTGTCGAGGATGACGACGTCGAACACTTCGCGCCGGCCCATGTCCATCGCCCGCATGGCGATCTGAATGGGCGTCTGCCCGGCAATGATCGGCAGGCTCGCCACGCCGGCACGCTCCGCCAGCTGCTGCAACTGCAACTGCGCCGCCGGCCGCTGCGTATCCAGGCTCGCCAGCAGCACCTTCTTGCGATCGCGCTTCGCCAGCCGCATGCCAAGCTTGCCGGCCGTCGTCGTCTTGCCGGAACCTTGTAGGCCGACCATCAGGATCGGCACCGGCGCCACGGCGTTGAGGTTGATCGGCACCGCCCCCTCGCCGCCAAGCGCCTCGACCAGCACGTCGTTGACGATCTTGACGACCTGCTGACCGGGCGAAACGGACGCCAGCACCTCCTGCCCGATCGCCCGATCACGCACCTTGCCGATGAAGTCCTTGACCACATCCAACGCCACGTCGGCATCGAGCAACGCGAGGCGCACCTCGCGCAGCGCCTCCATGACATCGGTCTCGTTCAGCGCACCGCGCTGGCGCAACCGATCAAAAACGCTCCCAAGCCTGCCCGTCAGTGTCTCAAACACGACCGCCGTCCTTCAACATAAATCGCGCCGCTGCGCGAACACTCGCGGAGCGGCGGATTTGATCGAACGGGGTATGGCGGGGCGCGCGGCCAACTGTCAAGGTCGAAAGTGGTCCGTCACCCCAACATTCGAAGCGCGTTCTGGAAGTCCTTCAAGCGGATAGGCGTTTGCACAGCCCACTTCGAGTTTGCTGCCTCCGTCGCAGCCTCGTCATACCGCCGGTCTAAAATCAATGCCCAGGTCTTCTTGAACACCAAATTCCAACCGGTGCCGAGCTGAAAATTCACCGACGCCAGATAGGGCAGGAACCGCGGGTCATCAATCCCGGCCTCGGCCACCTGTGCTCGGGCCGCCGCCATTGCTGCTTGGCTATCGTCAAGGAAGAAAGCTTCGACCTGCTCACCGCTGATCACATCCCCGACCTCAAGCCCGTCGGCGGGAACTACAAGGTGACCGATCCCCACCGTTGGCTTACCAAGACTATCGCGATAGACTTTAGTCTCGCGGCCTTCCCGATCAACGATTAATTGTTCGAAGGCCCGCTCGACGTCGTCATCGCTCGCAATTGCCCCCGGCATCGGCGTTGGGGCATCGACTACGACGTCCACTGTCACATCGACGCTGCGGATCCACCCTTCCGCAATCGTGCCCAAGGCTGTCGTAGCACGCACGAAGTCCCAAACGCTGCCATCGTTGAGGGTCCGGCATTCACCGACCTGCACCACTTGGCCCAGCATGGCGCCCTCTCCATCGGCGCGCGCATTTCCAGCAGGTTCAACGCGAAACGCACAGGATCGCTTCATCAGTCCGCGCATTGACGATCTCCATTGACAGATGCCCATCCGGCATCACGAACTCACAACGGCAGCGGCAGTTTTGTCCGATCCCCATACAGCTTAGCCGTAACCTCACCGAAATTCTGGATACCGCTAACATCTGCCGGCTTCTTGTTCCCGGAAGACTGCACGGCTGCGATAGCCATTCGGGTCGCCTGATCCATTTTTCCTGTCACCTCGATCTTTGGATCGGTGGCACTGAAACCCCAAGTCGTATCAAGTTTTCCAGCTTTGGTTGCCGCAGCCAAGGACGCATTCAGGACATTTTGGAAATCTGAAATCCGCTTCGCCTGATCGCTCACGGGCACACCGAATTTTGCAACCTCGAAGGCGTTGAGAAACCCGGCCGCCACGCACGACGGCACCGCCGCCGTGGCTATCTTCAAAATGCCATAGTCATCATCCGTAATCGCATCGCCGGCAGCCCGTTTCGTGCCAGCGGCAGATACCCCGATCCGTTGTGTCAGGTAAGTATTGACAGCCTCACGGGTCACGCTTCGGTTCTTGTTACCACTTGTTGAGACGCACAGCGCCCGCTCGATGTCCACCACATCGCCCACGCCCAGTTTCGCCGTATCCTGCGGCGATACCGCGCCGGGCCTCGCCGTTGGCTTAGTCGTCTTGACCGTTCCATCGGTGTTGATGTTGTCAAAATTCACGAAATCGCCCGGATTCGCCGCGATGTAGCGCCCGGCATTCGCCAGTACCTGCGCTCGGTTAAAAGCATCGAGCCCGGGGTGTTCAGCCAGAACCAGCTTCTCGGACATCGTCGCGAGAGCTCCGACCAAGCTACACGCATCATTGTATCGGATCACTTCAGCAAAGGCGACCGGCATGGGATAAATGTCGTAGTCTTCCCTGAAGTGCCCAAGGATTGAGGTGCGCAGAGAATCTCTACTCACATCGATGGCCTTCCGCAGCGCCGGCACCACCTGCTGATAGAAAATGTCGGCGTTGAATTCGGCCCGTACACCAGACGCAACTCCCGCGAGGCCGGCGAACATCCTGGCCGTATTGGCGGTGGTAACAATAGCGCCGGCGCCGGCTAACGCTGTGGCCAAGCTGCCTGCCCAGAAATTTGTCCCGGACTGAAAGGAGTTCATTCGCTGTGTAAAGCGGGCACACGCTTGGTTGGATGCTATCATCAATCGGCCGACAACTTCGTTGCGCATCCCCTTCGCGCCGGAAGCACCACTACTCGCCGCATTCTGCGCGAACACATCAAACGCCCCCTGCACACACCAGCGCAGCTTGGCTTCGTCGCCGCCGCTGAACTGAGGCGTATTCGCACTGGTACCGCCCACCAAGCAATCGCTGTAGTGAACCTTATACTTGTCGAACGCACCATCGCCACCGATCAATGCAGCGACCGCATCGATCTGCGCAATCGCGTTTTCCACCGGCCATATAACAGCTCCTTCTGGCCCGAGGTTAGAGGTTCGTTCGCAACCCGCCAAGGCGGTTAAAATCAAACCCGTCAGCAATGAACGAAAGACTGTGGTCACCTTCGGTACTCCCTTGGCATCACCTACTTGGCCCGCCGGCTGTGTCCTCAACCAACCCAAACCGCATAACTCACCCGATCCCGGTCCGCCTCCGTCCAAGCCCAGTTCACCGTCTTGTCCTGCCCCGCCTCCCCACCCAGGCTCCCCCACCACGCCGCGGGATAGCGCCCATGCGCCAACACCTGCCCCCCAACCACCACCACGACATGCCCATGAACATCATGGTTCACCTGCTCATCGCCACGCATCCCGCCAACAACGAAATTCCCTGCCTCGGCCTGCGCTCCAGCCTCCTTCCCGTCCGTGAGCAACCGCCAATGGCCGCCACCTCGGATAGTGTCGACCATCGCATTCGCCTGGCCCGCGACAACGATCTCCAATTTCTCACCAACCGCGGTCACGAACCCGCTGCAATTCTTGCGATTGGCCTCAAAACAATCGGCACAGGCGGTGCGAATGTCGAGCGCTGTCGTCATCTCGGCCTCCCCAGATGGTGGCGGGCAAAACGACTGGGATGTCGCGGCACACCAGAAACAACAGTCAGACCGAGACCGGAAGAAAATACAAGCCCCTTCCGTTGCGCACAAGTATCTTCGAACAATTCTCGCATTTCGAGATCGATCTAGACGCCGTGATGGAAACAATAACGCTAAATTTGTAGAATCCGATCCCGCAACAAGAGCCGCGCCGCGGCGACTAACCGTCGGAAGGTGTATTCCGCGAGTACCGCCAATCATCTCCCACCCACCCCGCACCCCAAGCCCTTCCCAACCCAGCCACCCCTCGCCTAGCCTCCCCCAATATGCGGAGGGGTAGGCGTCGTGCGCCAGCCGCCCATCAACGACCACGGCGACGTGGCCATGCACGCTCGGATGCGCCTGCTCGTCGCTACGCAGCCCGGCAAGCACGAACCGGCCGGCCGCAGCATGGGCGGTAGCATGTGGCCCGTCCGCTACGGCCTGCCACTGTCCACCGGCGCGGAGGGTGTCGACGATCTGGTTGGCAATGCCCGCAAGCGGCACACCCAACATGGCCGCGACCGCCTTGGCGAAGCCGCTGCAATCCCCCTTGTGGGCGTCAAAGCATGCGATACAGGCGGCGCGAACATCCATTTGAGTGTGCTCCCCATTCTCGGCGGCAAGAAACGATACTTCGTCGAAATTCGCTGTCTGCAACGTCTATGGCAGACGAACGATCCGTCCGCGTCACCTGTTTGGGTGATGCGGACGGCTTTTTTCACGGTCGTGAAAAGCGCCTGCAGATCGGGCGGCTCATTTCTTGTTCTCCTGCGTCGCCTTGAACCCGAGATAGCTCGCGTGGCTGACCGCCATCAGCCCCGTGAAGCTCGTACCGAGCGACGGAAGTTCGACGATGCCGTTTAACCCCCGCAGCATTGGAATGAACAGGCCCGCGTAGCCGGCGAGCATCATGACGGATATCAGCAGCTGTTGTAGTTTCGAGATGTCCAACGTCGCGGACGTATCGGACGATACCAAATCGATCCACCCAGGATTGCGCCCCGATTCCGCTCCGGTGGCTGGCACAGGATTCGGCGGATCAGCCAACTTGAGTGCCAGGATTGCCGGCGCACCGCGCGCCTGGCCCCCCAGGACGATCCGCGAAATGCGATACTACACGGCGCGCGGGGGCCTGGCGTCACCCAATTGGGTGAGACCGGCCCGCCATATTTACCCCATCACCCGCCGCAACCACCCCCCCGCATCCGCCACCGCCGTCCGCGCCGTGCCCACCGCCTCGGTCAGCCGCATGAAGCCGTGCAGCATGCCCGGATAGGTCTGCAACAGTACATCCACCCCCGCCGCCTTCATTTTCGCCGCCATGCGCTCGCCGTCGGAGTGCAGCACATCCAACTCCGCGAGTTGAATATAGGTCGGCGGCAGGCCCGCGCAGTCGGCGCGCAACGGTGCCGCCAGCGGGTTCAGGCGGTCGGCGGGGTCGCGCGTGTAGAGGTCCCAGTAGGCGCGCATGCCGGCGTTGGTCAGGCCGAAACCCTCCGCGAAGGCGACGTAGCTGGGCGAGGTGAAATCCGCGTCGGTGACCGGGTAGGGCACGAGGATGCCGCGCAGCTTGGGGCCGCCGGCATCGCGCAGATGCAGGGCCGCGGCGAGGGCGAGGTTGCCGCCGGCACTGTCGCCGCCGATCGCGATGCGGGTGGTATCGAGGCCCCAGTCGGTGTCCGCCAGGGCGCGCACGGCGTCGGCGCATTCGAGCAGCGGCTGCGGGAAGCGGCTTTCGGGGGCGAGGCTATAGTCGACGCTCACGCTCGCCACATCGCCGGCGGCCGCGTATTCGCGCACCAGGCGGTCATGGCTGTCGATCGACTGGAACACCCAGCCGCCGCCATGGAACCAGACCAGTACAGGGAGCTTCGTGTCAGTGCGCGGCTTGTGGATGCGGCAGAGCACCCGGCGGCCGCGGAGGAACAGCCAGCGCTCGCTGGTTTCGGCCATCACCGGTCCGCCAGCGCCATAAAGCATGGCGAGTTGCTCGTTGATGGCACGGCTCGGGCCGAAAGGTTCGGTCAACGTCACCGGCGGCAGTTTGGCGGCCTCGGCGTCCATGCGGGCGCGGGCGGCGCGCATTTCGGGGTCCCAGCGATCTGTGCTCATGATGATCTCCTCCATTTGCGCCATTGTGAACCGGCGCCGCGCGGAGGGAAACCGGCTTTCCCCTTCCCGGCCGGTCGCGCCCCGATAGGCGTCAATCGGGCCATGCCAGCCGGGACGCGGCCTGGCGAGCGCGGCGGGCGGCGATTGTGGTGACGGCGGGGGCGTTGGTCGCGCGGGCGCGTTCGATCTCCTCGGCCATGCGCGCGCCCACGCGGGCGGCCTCGCCAGGGTGGAGATTGCAGGGGTCCAGTTCGAAGCTGCCGTGCTCGGCCTCGATGTCGCGCACGATCACCGGCGGGTCGCCAGCGGCGAGGCGGTCCGCGAGGTCCCACGCGGTCAGGCGCGCGGCGGCGGGATCGACGGTGACGCGCAGACGGTCGAGCGGGTTGCCGGTGGGATCGGGCAGGAGGGTGGCGGTGATGCCCGGCCGCCCCGCGAGGGTTTCCGCCCAAAGATCGAGTGCGGCGCGTTCGACGGCGCGGATGGCGGCATGGTCGCGGCGCTCCCAGGCCTCGAGGGCCGCGATGGTGCCGGCCATGCCCTCCTTGCCGACTTTCATGCCGCGGCCGATGCCGTTGTTCTGCAGGAAGGCGGCGCGCACGAGGTCCTTGCGGCCCGCGACGATGCCGGCGGTGGGGCCGCCGAGGAACTTGTGGGCGGAGTAGAGAACCAGGTCAGCGCCGGCGGCCAGGAAGCCGCGCAGATCGTATTCCGACGCCGCATCGACAATCACCGGCACCTTGCGCGCATGAGCGATGGCGGCGAACTCGGCGAGCGGCAGCATGCCCGACTGCACCGTATGGTGCGACACCACGAACACCGCCGCCGCCGTCTGCGGGCCGATCGCGCCTTCCATCTGGTGCGCGCGGGTGCCGCTGACCTGGCCGAACGGAACGACGCGCGCGCCGGCGAGGCGAATGCCCTGGGCGATCGGTGCGCCATAGGCGACGAGGTGGCCGGTCTGGATGACCACGTCGGTCTTCAACCCCGCCGCATCCGGCAGCATCTCGATGGCCGCGAGGTCCGCTCCGGTCATCGCACCGGCGACACTGACGGTGATGGCGGCGGCGCAGGAGGCGGTGACGAAGCCGGCCTCGGCGCCACACAGCCGCGCGATGGCCGTGCTGGCGCGGCGCTGCAGCGCGTCGATCTCGACGAACTGGGTAAGGATCGCCTGCACGGCGGCGACCGCTTCGGGCACCACGATGGAGGCGCCGAGATGGGTCATCGTGCCAGAGACGTTGATGATCGGGCGCAGGCCGAGCCCGGCGCGAATATCAGGTGTGGACATCTGCGGTCGCCTTCTGCGGGGTTGGCCGATCCTTGCGCCGGCCGCGGCGACTGTCGAGAGCGGGTGACTTCTGCGGCGACATGAAAGCGGATAGCATCGCCGCCAGGTCACAGGGAGATGCGGCGGAACATGGCGACTTCGGAACCGGATACGTTCGACTATGTCATCGTCGGCAGCGGCGCCGCCGGGTCGGTGCTCGCCGGCCGGCTCGGCGAGGACCCCAACGTGACCGTGTGTGTGCTGGAGGCCGGGCCGCCGGATCGGCACCCGTTCATCCATATCCCCGCCGGCTTCATCAAGATGCTGTTCAATCCCGCCTATACTTGGCAGTTCAAGACGGAACCGACCGAGCGCACCGGCGGCCGGCCGATCCTGACGACGCAGGGGCGCACGATCGGCGGTTCGAGCTCGATCAACGGCATGGTCTATAACCGCGGTCAGGCGGCGGATTTCGACAACTGGGCCCAGCGCGGCAATCGCGGCTGGGGCTATGCGGACGTGTTGCCCTATTTCAAGCGCACGGAACGGCGCATCGGCGGCGACGACAGCGACTTCCACGGCCGCGACGGCAATGTCCCGGTCACCGACATGGACTGGATCCACCCGATCAACGAGGCCTTCATCGACGGCGCAGTCGGCATGGGGATCCCGCGCAACGCCGACTATAACGGCGCCGATCAGGCCGGCGTCGGCTATTTCCAGCGCGCCATCTACAAGGGGCTGCGGCGCAGCGCGGCACGGATGTTCCTGCTGCCGGCCCGCACCCGTGGCAATGTCGAAATCCGCACCGACGCCCGCGCCGCCGCCATCCTGCTCGAAGGCAAGCGCGCCGTGGGCGTGCGCTACATCGACGATCGCGACCGCAAGACCACGCATGTAGTGCGCGCCCGCCGCGAGGTGATCGTCAGCGCGGGGACAGCGAATACCGCGCGGCTGTTGCAGATATCCGGCATCGGGCCGGGCGGCTTGCTGCAAAGCCTCGGCGTGCCCGTGCTGCATGAACTGGCGGGCGTCGGCGAGAATTTCCGCGATCACTACGCGGTGCGACTGGTCGCCAAGGCGAAGAACGTGCGCACGATGAACGAGATGGCGCGCGGGATGGGGCTGGTCGGGCAGATCGCGCGCTGGGCGGTGGGCAAACCCTCCATCCTCGCGCTCAGCCCGTCCAACGTCTACTGGTTCTGGAAATCGAACGAACTGCTTGGCAACCCCGATCTGCAGGGCGTGTTCACGCCGGCCAGCTACAAGGCCGGTCTCGTCGGCATGCTCGATGATTTCCCGGGCATGACCGTGGGCGTCTGGCAGCACCGGCCGGAAAGCACCGGCTATGTGCGGGCACGCTCGGCCGATCCGTTCGTCGATCCGATCATCCAGCCGAACTACCTCGCCCACGCGACCGACCGGGAGGCCCTGATCGGCGGCCTGCGGGTGGCGCAAAAGCTGCTGCGCACGCCCGAACTGGCGCCCTTCATGGACCGTATCGTCGCCCCCGAGCAGGACGAACTCTCCGACGACGAATGGCTCGATTTCGCCGCCCGCTACGGCTCCACCTGCTATCACCTGATGGGCACGGCCCGCATGGGGCCGGCGAGCGATCCGACGACGGTGGTGGATGACGAGCTGCGCGTGCATGGCTTGCAGGGGCTGCGCGTCTGCGACGCCTCGATCATGCCGAATATGACCTCGGCGAACACCTATTCCTCCACCATGATGATCGCCGAGAAGGCCGCCGACATGATCCGCGGCCGGGCCGCCCCCGAAGCTGCCGTGCTGGCGGCCTGAGACCACAACGACAGGAAACGACCATGCAGGAAATCCGTATCGGTGATGTCACCATCACCAGCATCGTCGAGCGCGACGGGCCGTGGCGCAAACCCGAAGCCATGTTCCTCGACTACGACCCCGTCATCGGCGCCCGCCACCTCGCCGAGATCGACCCGCGGATGTTCGACCCCGCATCCGGCAAGATGTTCATCACCTACCAGACCTTCGTCGTGCGCACGCCGCACCACGTCATCCTGGTCGATACCTGCACCGGCGAGGACAAGGGCTACCCGGCGCCGATGGATTTCGACAAGACCCCGTGGCTCGACGGCTTCAAGGCCGCCGGGCTGAAGTTCGAAGACGTGGACTACGTGTTCTGCACCCATCTGCATATCGACCATTGCGGCTGGAACACCGTGCTGCGCGACGGGCGCTGGGTACCGACCTTCCCGAAGGCGAAATACGTGTTCGCCAAAAAAGAATACCTCGCCTGGGAAGCCGCCAACGCCGCCGGCGATCCGCGCGGCAACGTGTTCCGCATGAACTGCCTGCCGATCGTCGAGGCCGGGCAAGCATTGCTCGTCGACGACGACTACATGCTGGACGATCTCGTTTCGCTCTCGCCGACGCCGGGGCACTCGCCGCACCACTGCTGCGTCAACATCTTCTCCAAGGGCCAGCGCGCCGTCGTCACCGGGGACATGATGCACCACGCACTGCAATGCCGCGACCCCGAGCTGTCGACGATTTTCGACACCGATCCAAAACAGGCCGCCCGCTCGCGGCGCAGCTTCCTCGCCTCGGTGGCAGATACCGATACGATCATCCTGCCGATCCATTTTCCCTCGCCGACAGCGGGGCGGATCGAAGGGGATGGGGATCAGTTTCACTATCGGTTCAGAAAGTAGGAAGGCAATCAAGCCTCCGGCGGCAAAGGGGCACGCCCCTTTGATCCCCCCGACTGCTGGCGGCTGGATCAACGGCCTTCGGATGCCGCGCACCATCTCGCCGGGAGTACTGGCGAAGCCCAGAATGAATTGCCTGCGGCGCCAGCAAGACGGTTCAAAGGCCATCGCCCGAAAGTCGGGGGGATCAAAGGGGCGTGCCCCTTTGCCGCCGGCGGCGCGCTGCGCACGACGCCGCCGGAGGCCCGTCGCTTACGCGCCGCTGATATCCCCAATCCGATACCCCTGCGCGAACAGCAGCGCGCGCAGATTGGCGTGGCGCACCTGCGCGCGGGCTTCGGCGGCGACGATCGGTTTGGCGTGGTAGGCGATGCCGAGGCCGGCTTCTCGAAGCATGGCGAGGTCATTGGCGCCGTCGCCGACGGCCAGGGTTGCGCTGATCTGCAATCCGCGGGCTTCAGCGAGTTCGCGTAGCACGGCGAGCTTGGCGTCGCGATCGAGGATGGGTTCGCCGACCTCGCCGGTGAGCGCGGCGCCATCGTGCAGCAGTTCGTTAGAGCGGTGGACATCGAAGCCCACCAACTCGGCGACGCGGCCGGTGAACCAGGTGAAGCCGCCAGAGACGAGGGCCGTGGTGGCGTTATGGGCGCGCATGGTGGCGACCAGTTCGCGGGCACCGGGCATCAGCTCGGTCGCGGCCCAGGTTTTCTCCAGCGCATCGAGCGACAGGCCCTTGAGCATGGCGACGCGACGGCGCAGGGCCTCGGCGAAATCGATCTCCCCGTTCATGCTCTGGCGCGTGATGGCGGCGATTTCCTCCTTCAGGCCGGCATAGGCGGCGATTTCGTCGAGCGTCTCCGAGGTGACGATGGTGCTGTCCATGTCGGCCACCAGCAGGCCCTTGCGTCGGTTGCGGGCTTTGGTCGCGATGGCATCGACGGGTGCGTTGCCGATCGCGGCTTCGAGGGCCGCGATGTGCAGCGTGCCGCGGAACGGGATGTCGGCGGCCTCGCCCGGCGAGAGGATGTGGGGCATACCGCCCTCGATGGCGTCGCGCACGCGGGCGATGAGGGCATCGGTGAGGGTGGTCGCAGCGCGATCGACGACGAGTGTGAGGACATGGGTCATGGGCGCCGTATGCGGCGGGATGGGGCGGCGAGCAAGAGATGGATGAGCGGCCGGAAGCGTTGATCGTCGCGGGGCCGACCTGCAGCGGCAAGTCGGCGCTGGCGCTCGGCCTCGCGCAGGCGCTGGGCGGCGTGGTGATCAATGCCGATTCGATGCAGGTCTATCGCGAGTTGCGGATCGTGACGGCGCGTCCGACGGCAGCCGAGGAGGCCTCGGCCCCGCATGCGCTGTATGGCGTACGGCCGGCGGCGGAGGCGGGGAGTGTGGCCTGGTGGCGCGATGCGGCGTTGGCTGCCATGGCAGCGACGCATGCGGCGGGGAAGCTGCCGATCCTGTGTGGCGGCACGGGGATGTATTTCGCCAGCCTGACCGATGGGCTCGCCGAGATCCCCGATCCCGGCGAGGCGGCGCGATCCGAGGCACGCTGGTTGCTGGCGGAGCATGGGCCAAAGGGGTTGCACGACGCGCTGGCCAAGGTCGATCAGGCGACAGCGGCACGATTGCGGCCGTCCGACAGCCAGCGCGTGGCACGGGCCTGGGAGGTGTGGCGCGGCACCGGACGCGGCCTGGCGGCGTGGCAGCGTGAGGGCGCACAGCCCGCGCCGTGGCGATTTTCGGCCATTCTGCTCGATCCGCCGCGCGATGTCTTGCGCGCGGCCATCGCGGGGCGGTTTACCGCCATGCTGGCCGGCGGTGCGGTTGACGAAGTACGGAACCTGCTGGCGCTCGATCTGGACCCTGCCTTGCCGGCGATGCGGGCGCATGGCGTGCGCGAAATCGCGGCCCATCTACGCGGCGAGCTCACCCTCGCTGAGGCGGCTGGGCGCGCCGAGCTGGTCACGGGGCAGTATACCAAGCGGCAGGCGACGTGGTTCAGGCATCGAAGATTAGCGGATTCCGACCATGTGCATATTATCCATGCGCGAATCGCGGGTCTTACGCAATTTTCGGAAAGTGAATGGGTAAAAATCTTGGCGTTTATTCAAGGGCGGGGTTGACGCAGGGCGGCTCTGGGAATAGGTGTGCGCCCATGAGCCAGTCCCATACCCCCATAGAGTCAAACGGTGGCGACACCGAACTCAAGTCCGGCGCCGAGGTTCTCCTCCGCGCGCTGAAGGATCAGGGCGTAGACGTGATATTCGGCTACCCCGGCGGTGCCGTACTCCCGATCTACGACGCGATCTTCCAGCAGAACGCAATCCGCCACATTCTCGTCCGCCACGAGCAGGCCGCGGTGCATGCCGCCGAGGGTTACGCGCGCAGCACCGGCAAGGTCGGCTGCGTGCTGGTGACGTCCGGCCCGGGTGCCACGAACGCCGTCACCGGGCTGGTCGATGCGTTGATGGACAGCATCCCGATCGTCTGCCTCACCGGCCAGGTGCCCACACATCTGATCGGCAACGACGCCTTCCAGGAAGCGGACACCACCGGCATCACCCGCCCGGCGACCAAGCATAATTATCTGGTGAAGCGGTCCGAAGACCTCGCCCGCGTCGTCCATGAGGCGTTCTACGTCGCCCGCTCCGGCCGGCCCGGGCCGGTGGTGATCGATCTGCCAAAGGACATCCTGATCACTAAGGCGCCCTATACCGCGCCGCCGGTGACCGCGCATCGCAGCTATCGCCCGCGAACCGAGCCTGATGCCGCGCAGATCGCGCGTGCCGTGACGCTGCTGAAATCCGCCAAACGGCCGATGGTCTACACGGGCGGCGGCGTCATCAATTCGGGCGACGCGGCGTCGGCGGCGCTGATCGCCTTCGTGCGCAAGACCGGCTTTCCGTGCACGAACACGCTGATGGGCCTCGGCGCCTATCCGTCCAACGATCCGCAGTTCCTCGGCATGCTCGGCATGCACGGCACCTACGAGGCGAACCTCGCCATGCACGGGTGCGACGTGCTGCTGAATGTCGGTGCCCGTTTCGATGACCGGGTGACCGGGCGGCTGAACGCGTTCAGCCCGCATTCGAAGAAGATCCACATCGACATCGACCCGTCGAGCATCAACAAGAACGTGCCGGTGGAAGTGCCGATCGTGGCCGACGCCGGGCGCGCGCTGGAGGCCCTGATTGCCGCGTGGGACGCCGATCCCGCGGTGTTCGACCGCCCGGCGCTGACGTCGTGGTGGAAGCTGATCGAGGAATGGCGCGGCATCGATTGCCTGAAATTCCACCAGGATATGACGAAGGGCGCGATCATCAAGCCGCAGTACGCGGTGCAGCGGTTGTATGACATCACGCGGGCGTCTGGCCGCGAGACCTTCATCAGCACCGAGGTCGGCCAGCACCAGATGTGGGCGGCGCAGTATTTCCGCTTCGACCGGCCCAATCGCTGGATGACGTCGGGCGGGCTGGGCACGATGGGCTACGGCCTGCCGGCGGCGATGGGCGTGCAGGTGGCCCATCCCGACGCGCTGTGCATCGACATTGCCGGCGAGGCGTCGATCCTGATGAACATCCAGGAGATGTCGACGCTGGCGCAATATCGCCTCCCGGTGAAGGTGTTCATCCTGAACAACCAGTACATGGGCATGGTGCGGCAGTGGCAGGAGTTGCTGCATGGCGCACGCTATTCTGAAAGCTACACGGCAGCGCTGCCGGATTTCGTCAAGCTTGCCGATAGCTTCCACGGCGTCGGCCTGCGCGCGACCAGCGTGGATCAACTCGACGATGTCATTCGCGAGATGATCGCCTCTGATCGTCCGGTGATCGCTGACATCTGCGTCGATCAGAAGGAGAACTGCTTCCCGATGATCCCGTCAGGGGCCGCGCATAACGAAATGATCCTGAGCGCCGGCCACGGGCCGCGCGCGGCGGGCATCACGGATGAGGGGCTGGTACTGGTCTGACCGCGATCGCGTGGCGGACCCTCCAGCGAACGAAGAAGAACATGGCCAGCCCTATTGATACCACTCTGCGTACAGCAACGATTTCCGTGCTTGTCGAGAACGAACCGGGCATTCTCGCCCGCGTCGTCGGCTTGTTTGCCGGCCGCGGCTACAACATCGACAGCCTGACCGTCGCCCCGGTCGAGGATGGCCGCAACCGCAGCCGGATCAACATCGTCACCACCGGAACGGATATGGTGATTGAGCAGATCAAGGCGCAGCTCGACCGTCTCGTGCCGGTTCATCGCGTCGCCGATCTGACGCAAGAAGGCCCGCACATCGCGCGCGAAATGGCGCTGTTCAAAATCATCTCCAAGGGCGAAAGCCGCGTCGAGGCGCTGCGCCTGGCGGAGGCCTTCCGCGCCCGCGTGGTGGACGCAACGATCGAGAGCTTCGTGTTCGAAATGACCGGGAATACCGACAAACTCGACGCGTTCGTCGAACTGATGCGCCCGCTCGGCCTCGCCGAAGTCTCCCGCACCGGCGTCGTCGCCATCGCGCGCGGAGCCCGGGTATTGTGACCCACACCAAACGGATGAAAGTTTTTTGGTTCTTTTTTTCAAAAAAGAACAGCACTTCTTTTTGAAAAAAGAAGCAAAAACTTTTCATCCGCTTTTAGATTTGCAACCGGATAAAGCCAAGGAGACTACCCATGCGCGTCTACTATGATCGCGATGCCGACGTGAACCTGATCAAGTCCAAGAAGGTCGCGATCATCGGCTATGGCAGCCAGGGCCATGCCCATGCCAACAACCTCAAGGACAGCGGCTGCACGAACCTCGTGGTCGGGCTGCGCAAGGGCAGCGCTGGCGCCGCCAAGGCCGAGGCCGCCGGGCTCAAGGTGATATCGGGCGCCGAGGCGGCCAAATGGGCCGATCTCGTCATGGTGCTGACGCCGGATGAGGGCCAGGGCGATCTCTATCGCGACGACCTCGCGCCGAACATGCGCCCGGGCACCGGCATCGCCTTCGCGCATGGCCTGAACATCCACTTCAACCTGATCGAGCCGCGCGCCGACATCGACGTGCTGATGATCGCGCCAAAAGGTCCCGGCCATACCGTGCGCAGCGAATACCAGCGCGGCGGCGGCGTGCCCTGCCTGATCGCGATCGCGCAGAACCCGTCCGGAAACGCAATGGAAGTCGGCCTGTCCTACGCCTCGGCGATCGGCGGCGGCCGCGCCGGCGTGATCGAGACGACGTTCAAGGAAGAGTGCGAGACCGATCTGTTCGGCGAGCAGGTTGTCCTCTGCGGCGGCCTGGTGGAACTGATCCGCGCCGGCTACGAGACGCTGGTCGATGCCGGCTATGCGCCGGAGATGGCCTATTTCGAGTGCCTGCACGAGGTGAAGCTGATCGTCGATCTCATCTACGAGGGCGGCATCGCCAACATGAACTACTCGATCTCCAACACGGCCGAGTATGGCGAATACGTCACCGGGCCGCGCATCATCACCGAAGAAACCAAGGCCGAAATGAAGCGCGTTCTGGCGGACATCCAGTCCGGCCGCTTCGCGCGCGACTGGATGCTGGAGAACAAGGTGAACCAGGCCAGCTTCAAGGCCATGCGCCGCCGCAACGCCGCCCACCCGATCGAGGAAGTCGGCGAGAAGCTGCGGGCGATGATGCCGTGGATCGCCAAGAACAAGCTGGTCGACAAGACCAAGAACTGATCCGGCTTCCGGGCGGCGGCAACGTCGCCCGGATCGTTTTGGAGGCGCGGCCGATGTTGCCGCCTGTCGCCTTCCTTTTGACCGCTTTCCTGGCATCGACCGTGCAGCAAGCGTAGGGTGGGATGCCCTACGCATCCCACCACCTATCCCTCACCCCAAACACAAGCCTTGCCCACCAAATCCAATGATCCTGACGGCCGCCACCAACCAAGGAACCGGCCATGGACACCAAAGCCCTGACCGCCCAAATCCCCCTGCCTTCGCCGAAAACCGCGACGCCCCCGCCGCCCGCGCCCTCGGCCGAATTCCGGCGTAAGCAAAGGCCAGGGCTTTGCCCTGGACCCACCAAAGGCCGAAAGGCCCTTGGAACCCAGACGTTTCGCGAAGCGAAACGGCGACGAAAGCGACAGCAGTCACCCTTGTAACCGCGAAAGCGCCCCACATGCGTCAACTCCAACTTCAACTTGCGATTTCAAAGCGACTACGCCACACAAGGCAGACTGGTGACCGCTCTGGGTCGATCTGAGCAGGCGCGATATAATGACGGTGGCTAGAACAGAGTGACCGGTGAGCGGGCCGGAAATTTCCGATACTGGCGTTATATGGACTGAATATGGAGTGAGAAGTCCCCGTAGCTCAGCAGGATAGAGTACAGGATTCCTAATCCTGGGGCCGTGGGTTCGAATCCCTCCGGGGACACCACTGACTTAGCCCGATTTTAGGGTCGTCAAAAATGGCCTGGGGCATCAATGGGGCAACATATGGGGGGCAACGCGGTCTCGCGTGCCCCTCCGATGTGCTCCGTCGAATAGCGCCAGGACTGCGTCCGCCAGATAGACCGGTTCGGCTCATATGAACCTTTCCAGCAAACCGGCGGAACCGCACTGGCCACTTTCAGCAATTTCCTCAGCCACGCGGTTCGTGGCTACATCGGCAGCGGCACACGGGTGGACCATCACCAGAGCATTTAGCGGTGAAGTCGAAAGCGTCGATCGTTACGATAGGTCTTCACCGCCCGCTTAACATATGCATCCCGCATTCGTTAAATTGGTGCACTTTATCGGGAGGCGGGCCACTTCCAATCACGTATAAACGAATATTTTCAGAATTTTTCCGCTTGATATAAACAGAAATTTTATTGAACAAAACCGCGTTGCTCATATCTAGTGCGGTATTATATTCTGATGCCCAAAGCCATAGACTTCCATCTTCTTGAATGGACGAGTGCAGTCGCCCTCGTGAGGAGAAATTGTCGGCTTCAATAGCCCCGTCGGCCAGCGGTATGTCCTTATGAGATACCGGCTTCCCATTCTTATAGATGACATCAGCTAAATTAATGGCGAACCCGAACACACTCCGATCCTCAGTCTTTGAGGAGATCAAGGAAAATCTAACCAGCCCGATTTCGGGTCCCGGATAGTTGCTAAAAGCCAACGTCAAACCGCACTCATCTGTCTTCTCGCCGGGTCCCTTGCTAAAAAGCCATTGGATTTGTGTGGGGATAATGGCGTCAGCCATGCCGGAAAAACTGATGCAAAGGCCAACTATTCCCAAAAGAACCCGACGAACCATCAGCCCCTCCCCTGTCCATATGACGGTCGTGTATCACCGATCAAAGTGACTGCTAGCGCAGTCTGGCGTCTCTCCAAACTGGCCTCAGTCGCGCCCAGAACGTTGTGTCGGCAAAGTACAGTGCACGCCGGGCGCATGCAAACTATACCGAACCGTAGAGCATGATCGTTTGTAGTACCGCCAGCGGCGCTGTGCTGCCCGTTTCCACCATCGCCGCCAGCCCGCCACCCGGCGCGGCTCGATACCGGGAACCGCCACCGGCCACCGCCCCGCTTGTGTTTCATCCCCGGCAAGCCGCGCGGATCAGCGCCGACGTTGCGCGCGCCTCCGCCGTCGTTCTGCCGGTGCCCCAGGCGCGATATCGGGGGCCGGGCGGTCGGGCAGTCAGGTCACGGCGCGCAATATAGCCGTGCCATCCGGCCGGGGCGTTGCTGCCAAGGGGCGGCGAAGGGTTGCCCAACGGTTTCGCGCGGCCGGTCATTCGGGAAACAGCGCCTCGCCCATGGCAGCGATGGATGGGGCGCACGTCAGGAATCTAGCGGCAGCGTCGGCAATGGCTGCCCGGTCCGTTCCATCCCCCTGCACCAGCCCCAGGCGCCGCAAGGCAGCGATTACACGGGGGTCAGCCTCGATTTGCAGCACCATGGCGCCGCTTCGGCGGCGGCGGCGATACGCGGCGGATCGCACGGCCTGAATTGCTTTTGTCATGGCATCACCGTTATCGACTGTTTTTTTCGCTGTTTCCAGCGAACCGCGTCCTGCCATGCACCACCAGCGCCCGCGCCGTTGCCTCCGCCGCCGCCACCAGCAGCCCCCTCGCCAGGGGGTCGAGCCGTGCCAGCCGCGTGCGGGCGTTGTCGCGCAGGTAGTCGAGCCCCTCCGGTCCGGTCGCACGCTGCCATGGCAGCCGCGCCTCCGCCGCCGCCAGACGGTCCACCAGATCGGGGGGCGGCTCGGGATGAACCGGCGGGCCGCCGGGCCATGTGTCGGCGGCTATCGCGGCCCGGTCGGCTAGGGTCTCGGGATGGGCGGCGATGCCGGGTGGCAACGGGTGCCGCGCCTCCGCACCGCGCCCAGCCTCATCTATTTCACGCGTTCCAGGCGTTCCACGCGTTCCGACGCTCGGAAACGGGCAGATTTCCGGGCTTTCCTCCGCATCGGCACGGGAACGCGTTGCAATTTCGCCACGCGTTCCACGCGTTCCGGCCTCCCCGACGCGCGCCAGCGCCCGCAGATCAGCAAGCGCCATCGCTTCCCCCCTCCGCATCGTCGCCCGCCATGATCGCGCCCGATACCCGGTAGACGCGCATTTTCCCCTCACCGGGGATGGTTACGGGCGCAGTGCGGTTGCGCCCCGTAGTGCCAAGCAGAAAGCCCAGCCGGGCCAGCAACTCGCCTGCCCGCTTCGGGTTCAACCCCTTGCACACCTCGCAGCCCCAAGCGCCTGGCAGGATCAGGTATTCCCACCCCTCGCCGCCGGCAGCTTTGCGGCGGAACCCGGCGCGGTTGATGGTGCGCGAACGATCGCCCGCCGCGGATTGGGTCGGCAAGTCCGGCCCAAACCACATCAAAAATCCCCCCAAAAGAATCCCCTTGCACCGGTCCCCAAACCCGGATAGGAATTATTTCATGCACCCCACCCCCATCACGCCCGACCTCAGCGTCGCCGCCCCCGAGATCGGGCGACGACTCGGCGTGATCCTCATTTCCCTCGTCGCCCTCATCGCCCGCGCCTTCCTCAAGCACCCCCGCGCCGCCCTCGTCCTCCCCCTCTGGCGCTATTTCACCCGCACGACCCGCCGCTTCAACCATCTGATGGCTCACCTCGCCGCCGGCCGCCTCCCGCGCAAGCGCGCCCCCAGCCCCACCGGCGCCCGCTCCGGCTCCCGCCCCGTCGAACTCCCGCGCACCCACGCCTGGCTCCTCATCGACCTCCGCCACGAGGGCGCCTACCACCGCGGCCAACTCGAAGCCCTCCTCGCCGAACCCGCCGCGGCCCATCTCCTCGCCACCATCCCCGCCGCCAGCCGCCTCCTCCGCCCCCTCTGCGATATGCTCGGCCTGGACACCTGCCGTCGCCCCGCGGTCAAAACGCCAAAAGCGCCCGCTCCACCCCCCGCCGTATTCCCCATCCCCTCTTTCTCGGAACCGAGCGCCCAATGCGCGCCCGCCGCCCCATTCCGCCGCCACGCCCCGCGGCCACCCCCCGATGTCCTCCAACCGCGCGCTGCCCCTTCGCGCGCCCTATGCCCCCGCGCCCGCTGGCCCTGGTTTCACCGCGCCACAAGCCCCGCCTGACCGCGCCGCCAGCGCACGATCAATTAGTTACGATATAACAACAATCTCCCGCTTCCACCCGCCCTCGATTTTGCGTGCGTCGCCCATGCGCAGGCTGCGCGCGCCGGAGTTCAAAGGCAGCTAAAACGGATAAAAGTTTTTTGTTTCTTTTTTGCAAAAAAGAAAGCGCTTCTTTTTGAAAAAAGAAACAAAAACTTTCTACCCGATTCAGGTGCCGCGCCCCGCGGCGCGGCGCAGGCGGGCCTTGGGTTGCGGCGTGGTGGCGTCGAGTGCGGCGTGGATGGAGGCGATGGTTTCGGGGGTCAGCCGGCGGATCGACTGCGCGAGACGGTTGGCCAGCGCCGTCTGCTCGGGCGTGAGGCCGGACGTGTCCACGACGACGCGGGGATGCGAGAGGCGGGCGAGGTCCGCGAGTTCTTCCGCCTGGTCCCAGATCAGGCCGAATTCTTCGCAGACCTGGTGCACCAGCCCGGTGCCCGGCGCGCCGCGCTTGCCATGTTCGAGGGCGGAGAGATAGGCGGCGGAGACCTGCAACCGGGCGGCGAAATCCTTCTGGGTGACCCCACGTTCGGCCCGCAAGGCCCGCAGCCGTGCGCCGAACGGGGTCATTTCGGCTTACGCAACAACAGCCGCACGGAGCCCTGGTTGGCCGCGTGCGGATGGCTCGCCGCCAGCACCAGCGGGCGCAGCGCGGGCAGGTTCAGCCAGAGCGGGAACTCGCGCCGAAGAATGCCGCCCTGCTCGCCCGACCCGCGCCCGGTGATCACCTCGACGCAGCGGACACGGTCACTATGGGCCGCGTGCAGGAAGCTGTGCAGGGCGTGGAAGGCGCGCTGGGCGGTTCGCCCGTGCAGATCGAGCGTGCGGACCGGTGAGAGCTTGCCGGAACGAAAGCGGTTCCAGCTCGAATTGTCGAGCCCGCCGGGCTGATCGCCGACGGCCAGGGTCGACGGCGCCGCGGGACGGGGGCGCGGCGTGACGGGGTGGGCGGGGTGCAGCATCGGGGCGGGCATCGGCGCCTCCGGCAAATCCGGCAGCGTTCGCCCGGCGAGCGGGGTGATCCGCCGGGCGTAGTTCGCCCATTCCGCACGGTCCGTCTCGCTCAGAATCTTGCGCCGCGCCCGCTGCATCCGGTTCAGCCGACGGCGGCGGGATCGTCGTCGACCAGCACGACATGCAGCCGCCGCGGCCCGTGCGCGCCGAGTTCGAGGGTCGACTCGATATCGGCCGAGCGCGACGGCCCGGTCACCAGCATGACGTTGCGCGGCATGAACCCGCCGGTCATCGCGTCGTGGCACTCGGCGCGGAGAATATCCCACGCCTCCTCGTAGGCGCCGACCACGCGGCTGGCGCGCAACACGACCATGAAGGTGTCGCTCAACAGATTGAGTGTGGTCGGCCGTTCCGGGGCGGCGGGCAGCATCAGCGTGCCGGTTTCGGCGATCGCCGCGTAGCCGTGCTGGAGGCTCACCAGATCGGTCGCCTGCGCGCGGCCGAGACGCATGCGCAGCAACGGACGGGTCGCCCACGGGATCGCCTGCAACTCCGGGTGTGGCGCCATGGCGAAATCGCTCGGCAGGTTCTGTGCCGCGAGGTAGTCGGCGATTGCCGCCGGCACCCCCTCCATGTCCGCGACACGGGCGACGCTGCCGAACTCCTTCTCGACGTTGCGGATGAACAACGCAATCTGCTCCGCCCGGCCGACGCGGCTGCGGGCCGGGATCAGATGCCGGGGATGCCCTTCCAGCCGCGCCCGCAGCGCCATCGCCTGATCCTCGGGCAATGGCCCGCGCTTCAACCCGCGCCGGATGGCGCCGAGAATCTGGTCCCGGCTCACAGCTTGCCCACCCGCTGCGCGCGCGCGTAGCGGGCGAAGAACGTCTCCCCCTCCGGCGCCGGCAAGTCCCGCCCCTCCGTCCATCCGGAGGCAAACGGCAACGACGTGAAACGCCCCTTCTTGCGCCCCAGCAGTCCGAGCGCCCAGGCGCCGGCCCGTGTTGCCAGCCGGTAGGCCTGCGGGCGGCGGGCGAACCACCCCCACACGCCCAAGCCGGTTCGCACGGCCTGCGGTGTCAGATGGCGTTCGAACTCGCGCTCGCGCCAATGCCGCATCAGCTTGGGCAGCGGGATTTTCACCGGGCACACGCTTTCGCACTTGCCACAGAACGTCGAGGCATTCGGCAAATGCCCGGCCTGGTCCACGCCGATCAGCGAGGGCGTCAACACGCTGCCCATCGGCCCCGGATAGACCCAGCCATAGGCATGCCCGCCGACGGTGAAATAGACCGGGCAATGGTTCATGCAGGCAGCACAGCGGATGCAGCGCAGCATCTCCTGGAACTCGGTGCCGATCATCGCCGAACGGCCGTTATCGACGACGACGACGTGGTATTCCTCGGGGCCGTCGAGATCGCCCGGCCGCCGCACGCCGGTGGAGAAGGTCGTATAGACGGAGAAATCCTGCCCGGTCGCCGAGCGCGCGAGCAGCCGCAGCAGGCTCATCGCGTCCTCCAGCGTGGGCACGATCTTCTCGATGCTGGCGAGCGCGATATGCACCCGTGGCAGGGTCTGCGTGAGGTCGCCATTGCCCTCGTTGGTGACGATGACGCTCGATCCGGTCTCGGCGATGAGGAAATTCGCCCCGGTGATGCCGACGTCGGCGGCAAGGAATTTCTCCCGCAGCCGGGCCCGCGCCTCGGTCAGGATGTCGCGCCGCTCGCCGAACACCCGGTCGGCGGGGAGTTCGGTATGGGCGGCGCGGAAACTCTCCTCCCAGTCCTCGCGATTGAGGTGGAAGGCCGGGGCGATGATGTGGCTCGGCGGCTCGTTGCGCAGTTGCAGGATGTATTCGCCGAGATCGGTTTCGACCGGCGTGATGCCGTGCTGCTCCAGATGCGCGTTGATCCCGAGTTCCTCGGAGATCATCGACTTGCCCTTGGTGACCGTGCGCGCGTTCACCCGCTGGCAGATCGCCAGCACTGCCGCGCGGGCATCCTCGGCGGTGCTGCACCAGTGCACGTGGCCGCCGGATTTCTCGACGTTGGCGGCCCAGGTCTCCAGATAGAAATCGAGATTGGCGAGCGTGTGGTTCTTGATGTCCCGCCCGATATCGCGCAGTGCCTCGAACTCCGGCAGGTTTGCGACGGCGGCACTCCGCCGTCCCGCGAACGAGGGGCGGGTGAACACCAGCGCCTTCTGCAAGCCCGCATCGGCCAGGGCGTGGGCGACGTTTTCCTTGAAAGCCGGTGATGTGCTCTGCATCGCCTCAACCCCTGCCTTCACCAATCGCCGGCAGATCGCCGGTCATGCCTGCCAGCACCTCGGCGACATGACGCACCTTCACGGTGCTGCCCTCCCGCTTCAACCGCCCGGCGATGTTGAGCAGGCAGCCGAGATCGCCGGCCAGCAGCGTGTCCGCGCCGGTGGCCGCGATCTCGCGCGTCCTGTCGGTGACCATGCGCACGGAAATGTCGGGATACTTCACGCAGAACGTGCCGCCGAAGCCGCAGCACACTTCGGGGTCAGCCATCTCGACGAGCGTCACGCCGGCGACGGTACCCAGCAGCGCGCGCGGCTGCGTCTTCACGCCGAGTTCGCGCAGGCCGGAACAGCTGTCGTGATAGGTGACTGTCCCCGCATAGGCCGCGTCCACGGCGGTCATGCCGCGGACATCGGTCAGGAAGCTGATGAGTTCGTAGGTGCGCTCGGCCAGTGCCTCGGCGCGCGCCTTGGTGTTGGGGTCGTCATCGAACAGATGCGCCATGTGGTGCCGCAGCATGCCGCCGCAGGAGCCGGAGGGCACGACCACGTAGTCGTAGCCCGCGAAGGCATCGAGAATGCCGCGCGCGAGGTCCCGCGTGGTCGCCCGGTCGCCGGTGTTGTATGCCGGCTGGCCGCAGCAGGTTTGCGCGCGCGGCACTTCCACGAGGCAGCCGGCCTGTTCCAGCAGGCGAATGGCGGCGAACCCGATACTGGGCCGATGCAGATCGACCAGGCAGGTGACGAACAGGGCGACGCGGGGTTTCAGGGCTTGGGGCATGGCCGTTCAATACAGGAGGACGGTGCAGGCGGCTACCGGGGCGGTAGCAGCCGTTGCAACGGATTGCCCTGGGGGACCAGCGTTTTCAACTGGTCGAGCGCCCGCCCGGGATTCTGGATCGCGCCTTTCAGCGTGTCAGCCAGATCGTTCTGGTAGGTCGGGTGATCCCACGAGCCGCCGATGTTGACCGGCAGCTTCACCGCCCCGGCGATCGCCACCACCACGCGATAGTCGAGCGTGCGCGCCGGCAGGTTCACGGTGCCCGCGCCGGTCAGCTGGGTGAGCGGCGCGATAACCTTCAGGTCCTCGTTGTGCAGGATGCCGTCGGTGATGCGGAACGTCGCGCTCAGCGTGCCAAAATCGGTGCGGTTATCCGCCCCGCTGCCCGCCACCCCGGCGCCCGCGCCAGTGGCGCCGGCCAGCGCGTTCTTCGCCATGGCGGCAATGTTCACCCCCTTGATCTGCCCGTTCGCCAGGTTGATCGCCCCTTTGCCGTCGAGTGCGGCGATCAGCGCGCGCTGGCTCTTGCCGCTGCCGGCGACCGCGATGTCGATACTTCCCACGCCCGCCAGCCGCTCCATTCCCACCGCCGCCGACAGCAGTTTGTCGACCTGCACCCCCGTCAAAGCGAACGCGACGTCGATCCCCGGCAACGGCGCCGCGCCATCGACGGCGAACCGCCCCTTGCCCGCGCCCTCGTAGAGCGCCATTTCCGCAAGATCGGCGGCCAGCCTGCCGTCCTTCAGCCGGATCGCCAGCCGGGCGCGGTCGATCAGGATCTTGCGGAACTGGATGCCGCCGGCGGCCAGATCAAGCTCGGCATCAACAGCCTTCAATCCGGCCAGATCGATCGGCTCGTCGCTCCATTCCGCCGGCGCGCGCGGCTCGGTCGCCGGCTTGCCGGTCGCCTTCGGGACCGGCCCGGTTTCCGCCGGCAAATAGGGGTTGAGGTCGAGTTTCTCCACCGCAAGCTGCCCATACAGCGCCGGGCGGACACCGCCGGTGACCACGCGCAGCGCCCCCTTGGCGCGAATGGTGTCGAGCCCGATATCGGCGTCGCTGAACGCCATCTCGGCGCCCGCCATCGCGATCCGCCCCCTGATCGACAGCGGACCGAGCCCATCGCCCTTCAGCGCGATCGGCGATCCCGCCCAGGCCGCCAGCCGGCGCAGCGACGGCGTGGCGAGATCGACCACCCCCTCCGTGCGCGTCGGCGGCAGACCGGTCATTGTTCCCGTGAAGGTTGTGGTCAGCGGTGCCGCGGCCAGCTTCAACTCGAAGCCGCTCGCGCCGCCCTTGATCAGGCCACCCAGCGTGCTCGCCGCCAGCCGCAGTTTCACCGGCTCGCCGCGCCACGTCGCCCCGCCATCGATGACCAGCGCGCCGGCCAGGCTCGGCAGCGACAACGCGATATCGATCGCCTCCAGCGCGTGGGACACACCGGTCCGCGCGTCATGATAGCTCAGCCGTCCGCCGACCAGACGCACATCATCCAGCGCGATATCGGCCGACCCGCCACCACCGGACTTGCCGCCCGCCGCGTCACGGCGCGCGGGGGTGAAAACCCAGTTGCCGCGGCCATCCTTGTCGACCTCGAGGGCGATCACCGGCTCCGTCAGCACGAGGCGCGCCACCTCGAGCCGGCCCGATAGCAACGGCCATAGCCGCAGCGCCACGTCGAGGGATTTCAGCCGCACCATCGCGGGCGCCACCCCGCCCGGCGCATTGGCGAAGCTCGCATCCTGCACGACCACCCCGGGGCTGGGCAGCAGCGAGAGGCGCAGCGCTCCGGCAATCCGCAACTCCCGTCCAGTCGCCTCCAGCACCGCTGCCGTCAGGCGCTCCTTGATCACTCCGGCCGGCAGCAGCAGCGGCCCCGCCAGCACGAGAACGACGACCAGGCCGAGCACCGAGCCAACACCGATCAGCAGCTTTTTCACACCCGTCCTCCTTGCTTCGGAACACCCCGCGCGCGCAGCCCGGCCGCCGCCGCCCGCAGCGCCGCCCGCGCCGCACGCGCATCGCCGGCAAGACGGATCAGTGCGGGTATCTGCGCGGGACTTCCTAGCACCGCCGCAAGCACGCGCAAGATCGCGATCGCGCCCTGCGAGTCCAACGCCGCCAGCGCCGCCGGCGGCAGGGCGCGCGCGGCGGGGTCGCAGATCACCCTGAGCACCGCGAACGGCACCCCATGGGCCCGTGCCACGCGCGCCACCGCGCCGCTTTCGAGATCGACCGCCGCCGCCCCGCTGGCGCGAAGCAGGGCCGCCTTCCCCGCCACATCGGCCACCACCGCCCGCCCGGCCACCAGCCGCGCCGCCGTCGCGCCACCGAGCCAGCGCAGCAGCTCCGGGTCGGCGGCATGGCAGCGTCCCTCGTCAATAACCTCGGCGGGCACCACCAGGTCGCCGGCCCGCAACGCCGGATCGAGCCCGCCGGCCAGCCCGAAGCTGATAAGATGCGTCACCCCGCCGGCGACCAGCGTCGCCGCCACTGCCGCCGCACCCTCCGGCGTGCCACCGCCAACGCCGAGGCGGCCGAGGTCGGCGACGATCCTGCCTTCCGCGGCAAGGCCAACGACAAAACCCGGCACAAAGCGCGTGCCGGCATTGGGGAGACACTGATGGCGAGGAGGATCCAACGTATCGATGCCGTTCATGACGGCAGCATACCCGCCGATGGAACGCGCAGCGCGCGTTCCATCGGGAGCATCAGGAGTATGATCGTCAGGCGTTAGCCGGCAGCGCGACGCGCGCCGCCTTCGGCCTTCTTGGCGCCGGTCGAGGCGTCACCCATGATCCCGCGGAGATCGCGCAGGAACGCGGTGCCCTTGAGGGTGCGCTGGACGAGCACGCTGCGGCGATCGGCCGGATCGACCTTGCGACGGGCCAGATCGAGCTCGCCGAGACGGTCGAGCGCGCGGGTAATGGCGGGCTTGGACACGTTGAGGTCAGCGGCCAGGCCGCGCACGGTGTGTCCCCCGTCCTGCAAATAGCAGGTCAGGAAGACGCCGAGTTGACGGGCGGACAGATCAGGTCCGTCGCGGCGAACGAGTGCCACGATGGTCTCGCGAAGAATAGAAACGAGCTGGTCTGCTGTGGGGCTAACGGCCATGTGTTTTCCTTTCATAGGTGTAATTAGTGAAGGCGTAGGCGGGTTGAGTGGGTTTTTGGTCCAGGCAGATTCGGAGGAAGTTGGGATCATCCACGAAAACAGCGTCCGGGTAGTGCCAACGGCCAGTAGTGTTCTGTAGCATAAGTTTCGACATTGAAGCTATATCGGAATCCATCAAGCGAACGTTACCGTCGTTAACAATAGTTCATGACTGCTCTAATCGGATGGATCACGCGGATGCGAACCGCTGTGCGATCGCGGCCGCCACGGCACGGATGCCGATCGCCTCGCCACCCTCGGGCTTGCCCGGCCGCGTGGCATCGTTCCACGCATAGATATCAAGATGGGCCCAGTTCGTTCCCGGCGCAAGAAAACGCCGCATGAACAACCCGGCAACGACCGCGCCCGCGAACGGCCGGGATGAAACATTGTTCAGGTCGGCAACGGGGCTGTCGAGCCACGCGTCATAACCATCCCACAACGGCAACCGCCACATCGGGTCATGCGCCGCCATTCCGGCCGCCAGCAACGAGGCCGCCCACCCTTCGTCATTGACGAACAGTGCTGGCAGGTCGGGGCCGACGGCGACCCGCGCGGCCCCGGTCAGCGTCGCGCAATCCACCACCAGCGCGGGATGCGCGTCGGACGCCTCGGCCAACAGATCGCAGAGCACCAGCCGCCCCTCGGCATCGGTATTGCCGATCTCGACCGTCAGCCCGCGCCGCGTGCGGATCACGTCCATCGGCCGCATCGCCCGGCCGGAGACGCTGTTCTCGACACAGCCGACGCGCACCGCGAGGCGAACGGGAACATCGGCCTCCATCAGCATGCGGGCGAGGCCGAGGATGTTCGCCGCGCCACCCATGTCCTTCTTCATCCGCAACATACCCGCGGACGGCTTGAGATCGTAGCCGCCCGAGTCGAAACATACACCCTTGCCACAGAGCGCGATCAACGGGCTGTCCGCGGTCGCGCCGCTGCCCTGCCAATGAAATGCCGCCACCACCGGCGCCCGATCCGACCCGCGGCCGACCGCGGCAATGGTGGGGTGGGAGACATCCAGCGCCGCGCCGGTGATCCGCTCCGTCCGCGCGCCGTGGCGGGCGCCGAGCGCGATCGCGACATCCGCAAGCTCGGCCGGGCCAAGCACATTCGCCGGCGCGTTGATGAGGTCGCGCACCATCCAGATCGCCGCCGCCTGCGACAGCGCGGCCGTATGCCCGTCCACCGCCAGTCGTGCGGCCGCCCGCTTGGTGGCCTTGAACGCGGTATAGCGATACGCGCCGAGACAGAACCCCAGCGTCGCCGCCTCGGCATCGAAATCACCCGGCGCGATCCGCCAAGCCCCCTCCGGCAGCCGGAACGCCAACGACCCGAACGCATAAGGCGACCGATCCGCGCCAAGTCCGAGCACCGCCAACGCCACCCCGTCCGCACCGGGCAACAGCACCAACTCGTCGCCACGCGCGGTGAAACTGCAACCGCGCAGGAATGCCGATTGCTCCGCCGGCAGCGAAGCCATCAGCGCGGCCACCTCATCCGGACGAACGGCCCTGACGAGACGAACATCCGCCCCACTACCGTCGGCCGCAACAACAGGCAGGCTCTGCTCAATCATCGGCACTCATCCTCGCCGCCAAATACGGCCCAGAAAGCGGGCGCGCGCGCATGGTATGCCATGCATGCGTTTCAATTTCTAGATGTCACCCTCGCGGCGGGAATACAAGCGTCTTTCAATCGTCTTCGTTTTCATGACCTGACGCCAGCCAGCGCCCGCTCCACCCGCCGCGCGAACCCGGCCGGGTCCTTCGGCATGTCGCCGTCCTGCACGCGGGCAAGGTCGAACAGCAGCGCGGCCTCATCGGCGATCGCACCGCCCGCTTCGAGCCGCGTCGCCAGCGTCACGATCAGCGGATGGCGCGGGTTGATCTCCAGCACCGGCGGCATGGCGAAGTTCATCCGCCCGGCACGGCGCAACAGCCGTTGCATCTGCAAATCCGGCCCGGCGCCGGCCGCCAGCACCACCGCGCTATCAACCAGCCGATCGGTGGTACGCACATCGCCAACCTCCTCGCCGAGCGCCTCCTTGAGGGCGGCCACCAGGGCGTCTGTATCCACCGCCTCGCCCTCGGGGGCCGTCTCCGGCGCGATCTTCGCCAGATCCGCCGCCCCCTGCGTCACGCTGCGCAGCGGCTTGTCCTCGAAACTCTCCATCCGTTCCGGCCAGAACGCATCGATCGGGTCAGCCAGCAGCAGCACCTCGATCCCGCGCGCCGTGAAGCCCTCGATCTGTGCGGAATGCGCCAGTTGATCGGCGTTCTCGCCGACATGGAAGAAGATCGCCTCCTGCTCCGGCTTCATCCGCGCAACGTAATCGGGCAACGTGACGAGGCCCTCGGTGGTCGAGGAGCGGAAGCGCAGCAGCGGCGCAATCTCTTTGCGGTGCTCGGCATCCTCCCACACGCCCTCCTTCAGGATAGGGCCGAAATTGTTCCAGAATTTCGTGTAGTCCTCGGCGTCCTTGGCCTTGTTCTTCAGTTCCGTCAGCACCCGGTTGGTGACCGCCTTGCGAATGCGGGCCAGCACCGGCGTCGCCTGCAACATCTCGCGCGAGACGTTCAGCGGCAGGTCCTCGGTGTCCACCACCCCCTGCACGAAACGCAGCCAGGGCGGCAGCAACTCGGCGGCATCCGAAATGAACATCCGCCGCACATGCAGCCGCACCTTGGAAACCCGCTCCTCCTCGACCGCCTGGAACGGCTTCATGCCGGGAATGAACAGCAGCGAGTAATATTCCAGCACGCCCTCGGCCCGCCAATGCAGCGTCGCCCAGGGGCTGTCGTAGTTGCCGCCGACATGGCGGTAGAAGGTGGCATACTCCTCCGCGCCGATCTCGCTCTTGGCCTTGCGCCACAGCGCCGTGCCCTCGTTGATCGGCCGCTCCGTGCCCTCGTCCACGATGCTGATCGGCAAGGTCACATGATCGGCCCATTTGCGCACGATCGTCTCGATGCGCATCGGCTCCAGATACTCGTCGGCATCGGCCTTCATGTGCAGCACCACGTCGCTGCCCGCCGTCTCGCGCGACGCCGGTGCCAGCGTGAAGGCGCCGCGCCCGTCCGACGCCCAGGTCCAGCCTTCCTCGCTGCCGGCCTTGCGGCTGGTCACCTCCACCCGATCCGCCACCATGAACGCCGAATAGAAGCCGACGCCGAATTGCCCGATCAGGCTCGGCCGCTCCTCCGCCGACGCCGCGGCCAGCGTTTCGCCGAACGCGCGCGTGCCCGAGCGCGCGATGGTGCCGAGATTGGCGATCAACTCCTCGCGCGTCATGCCGATGCCGTCATCCGACAGAGTCAGAACACGGCCCGCCTTGTCCGGCACGATGCGGATCTTCGCGCCCTCCGGCGGCGCCAGGCTTGCATGCGTCAGGCTCTCGAAACGTCGCCGATCCGTCGCGTCGGCCGCATTCGCCACCAGTTCGCGAAGGAAAATCTCGCGCTCCGAATAGAGCGAATGCACGACCAGATCGAGCAGACGCCCAACCTCCGCCGTGAAGCCATGCTGCTCAACCCCGTCCTTGTCGACTACCGTGTCCGTCATCGCTGTCGCCTCCATGCGCGGCTCGCATATGCACCGGCGGGCAAACGATTTCAATGGTTTCGCAGAGCGAAGCCCTGATTGCCTTCCTAAGCCGGAATCCGCTGCTGCGTGCTCGGCTGCACCACCCCGCCGCGCAGGCGCACCATGCCGCGCCCGTCCTCCAGTTCGTTCGAGATCTCGGTGAGCAGCGCCACGGTTCGCGACAGCGGAAAATCATCGCGCCCGAAGCCGTGGAGCGGCAGGCCGCGGCGTCAGGCCGGGTCGCGCGGTCATCGCCGCGGCTCGCACCCGCCTGGGTGAGATCCCGGCAGCCGATCGGCGCAGCAGGGCGATCGGGTGAAGCACTGCATTGCAGGTCTCTGCCCTCATCTTTCCCCGGACGGCGTCATTACGAGCCCTTGCGAAGCAATCCCGCATCGCCAGAAGACCGTTCGGGCGGCTCTGGATTGCTTCGCAAGGGCTCGCAATGACGGTTGAGCACCGCCTTTCCCCTTCACCCGATTGCCCTGGCCCCGGCGTGCCGCCGTTGCCAGGCGGGCGGCTGGGTGGTATCGTAATGGCCAGGGCCGCTGCGGAACGGGGAGTTCCTGATGGTGGACGCAATAATGGGGGGGCACGCCGATGCCAGAACTACCGATGCCCGCAGTATTGAAGGCGCCAGTACTGGTGAAAGCGCCTGTACTGGTGAAAGCGCCGGCGCGGATGGTGCGATCGCGGGTGTTCGACAGTGCGCGGTGGGATGGGTATCGGCCGCGTTCGGACGACATCATCATCGGGGCTCATCCGAAATGCGGCACGACGTGGATGCAGCGTATTGTCGGCATGCTCGTGTTCGCATCGGCGGCGCCGCAAGCGCTTGCGGCGATCTCGCCGTGGTTCGACATGCGGATGTGGGGACCGCTTGAAGCGGCGATGGCGACGGCGGAGGCGCAGACGCATCGGCGTTTCCTGAAGACGCATCTGCCGCTCGATGCGATGCCGATCTATGAGGGCGTGAAGTTCATCCATGTGGCGCGGGACGGGCGCGACGCCGCGTTGTCGATGCACAACCACGCGCTCAACTTCAATGCCGAGACGCGGGCACTGTTCGACGCGGTGAACCTGGCCGATCCCAAGTTCGGCGACCGGTTCCCGCCGACGCCCACAAGCCCGGCGGCGTTCTTCACGGCGTGGATGGCCGATGGCGGGGCGCGGGGTGACCCGGGCGCGTCGTTCTTCCATACCGAGAACAGCTATTGGGCGGCGCGTTCCAGCCCCGACATGCTGCTGGTTCACTACAACGACCTCAAGGCGGATCGTGGCGGCGAGATGCGGCGGCTGGCGGCGTATCTGGGGATCGAGATTGCCGAGAGCCTGTGGCCGGAGCTTATCGAGGCGGCGGGGTTCGACTCGATGAAGGCGCAGGGCGATGCGCTGCTGCCGAAGGCACGGAACGTGTGGAATGGTGGTGCTTCGCGGTTCATCAACCAGGGCGTCAATGGGCGCTGGCAGGGGGTGTTTCTGGCGGAGGACCTGGAACGTTACGAGGAGGCGGTGAAGCGGCATTTCGCGCCGGAGTTGGCGGATTGGATCGCGCATGGGCGGTTGGCGGGCGCGTTGGGCGGGTGATGCAGGGGCCGATGGGGCATAAGCGCTAACATAAGGAAGGCCAGGGCGCTGCCGTCGCCGCGCAAGCGGCGCGTCGGACGACAAGGCGAGGCTTTGCCTCGCCTCCGCAAAGGGTCAGGGACCCTTTGATCCCATTCCCCTTTCTTGGCTGCGCGAGCAGCCTTTAGTCAAATTCGGCTATGGTTCAAAGGCTGCTGACGCAGCCAAGAAGAGTCTCGGGTTTCCAAAGGCCCGGCGGCCTTTGGCGGGGTGGGCTGGGGTTGCATCATCCCCGACGGACGAGAGTTTTTTGGTTCTTTTTTGCAAAAAAGAACGTGCTTGGCTGGCTTGCCTTCTGACCTCAGGCGGCTTGTCGCGATGGGGCGCGGTGGCGGATGTTGAGTTCGGTCAGGGTGGCGTCCACGGCGGTGACGAAGCCGCGCATATTGTCGGGGGTGATGGCGCCGATGCAGCCGACGCGGAAGCTGGGGGTGGGGGTGTTGTAGAAATTGCTGATCAGGTAGCCGCGCTGTTTGAGGGTGTCGACGAAGGTTTGCAGGGACCAGGCGGGGTCGTTGGGGGCGTGGATGTTCATGACGATCGGCCCCTGGAGGGCGCGGGTGAGGCAGGGTTCGAGGCCGATGGCTTGCATGCCGGCGTAGAGGGCTTCGGCGTTGGCCTGGTAGCGGGCGAGGCGGGCGGGTTGGCCGCCTTCGGCGTCGTAGATTTCGACGGCGGTGACGAAGGCGGCGACGACCTGGACGGCGGGGGTGAAGCGGAAGACTCCGGGATCGCGCAGGAGGTTGGCGTGGATGTCTGACAGGTCGAACGACCAGCTGCGGGCGTAGCCTTTGCCGGCGACGACGCTTTCGATGCGGGCGACGAGGAAGACGAGGCCGGGCATGCCTTCGAGGCATTTATTGGAGGTGAAGACGGCGACGTCGAGTTCGGGCATGGCGGAGACGTCGAGCGGGAGGGCGCCGAAGGCGGAGACGGCGTCAAGGATGACGCGGCGGCCGGCGGCGTGGACGGCTTTGCCGATGGCGACGGGATCGAGCACCACGCCGGTGCTGGTTTCGCTGTAGATGAGGCCGACATGGGTGATGGCCGGGTCGGCGGCGAGGGCGTCGGCGACGGCGGCGGGGGAGACCGGTTGGTTCTGGTCGATCACCAGGGGGACGGCTTCGCGGCCGACTTCGGTGGCGAGGTAGATCAGGCGTTCGGCGTAGGAGCCGGTGACGGGGACGAGGATTTTGCCGGTGGGGGCGACGAGGCTGCGGATGGCGGCTTCCATGCCGAAATGGCCGCAGCCCTGGAGGCCGAGGACGGCGTGGGTTTCGGGTTTGCCGCCGGCGATTTCGAGGACGCGGGCGCGGAGGCCGGCGTAGACGGCGCGGAAGGCGAAGTCCCACGGTGCGATGTCCTGGGCCATGGCGTGGCGGACTTCCGGCCTGGTGGTGACGGGGCCGGGGATCAGAAGGAGCATGGTGGGGACCTGTGGGCTGGTGGGGGTGTGGCGCGGAAAATGGCTGAAGTGGTGTGCCGCGTCCATCGCCATCGCCGCGCGGCGCTGCTACATCGGGCGCATGACGCTTCCTTTCGCCCTGCCGGACGGACTGCCAAGCTGGGTCATTGGCCTGGGGATTGCTGTGGGCGCGCTGTATCTGCTGGTGCTGCTGGCGATGCCGTTCAGTGTGTTCGGGGTGAAGGCGCGGCTTGAGGGTATCGAGGCGCGGCTGGAGGAGATCCAGGAGGATTTGCGGGTTATTGCGTTGCGGCTGCCGGAGGGGGGTGGGTCGGCGCCGCCGATTGCGCCGCGGTTTGCGCAGGAGGGCGCGCCCGAGCCGCGTCGGTTTGCGAAGGAAGAGGCGCCCGAGGCGCGCCGGCCGGTGCCGCCTGAACGTCCCGCGCGGGCCGAGCCACGGCTGAACTGGCCACGCTAGGGACGGACCTGCTAGCGTCCCCCGATCAGCCGGTGGAGCACCCCATGCGTATCAGCGTTCTGCAGATGAATTGCGGCCACGAGAAGTCGGAGAATATTGCCCAGGCGCAGCGTCTGGCGGATGAGGCGGTGGAGGCGGATCGGCCGCAGATCGTCAGTCTGCCGGAGATGTGGAGTTGCCTGGGGGGTGATCGGGCGATCAAGTTTGCGCAGGCGGAGGAACTGCCGCCGGCTGGGAGCAATCTGGCGGGGGGGGCGGCGTATGAGTTCCTGCGTTCGGTGGCGCGGGACAAGCGTATTCATGTGCATGGCGGGTCGATCGCGGAGAAGGCGGGGGAGAAGCTGTTCAACACGACGGTGGTGTTCGACCCGAAGGGGGTGGAGATTGCGCGCTACCGCAAGATCCATCTGTTCGACATCACCAGCCCGGACGGCACCGGCTATCGCGAGAGCAACACGTATGGCGGCGGCAGCGAGATCGTCACCTACGAGGCGAACGGGGTGAAGATCGGCTGTGCGATCTGTTACGACGTGCGGTTTCCGGAGATGTTTCTGGCGCTGCGGCGGGCCGGGGCGGAGGTGATTTTCCTGCCGTCGGCGTTCACCCAGCAGACCGGGCGGGACCACTGGGAGGTGCTGATCCGGGCGCGGGCGATCGAGACGCAAAGCTGGCTGGTGGCGCCGGCGACCTGGGGCAAGCATACCGAGCGCGGCGGCGAGGCGCGGTTCACGTATGGGCATTCGCTGATCTGCGATCCCTGGGGGGCGGTGGTGGCGAAGGTGTCGGACGGGGTGGGCTGGACGACGGCGCGGATCGATCCGGCGGTGACGGCGCGGGTGCGGCGGGACATGCCGGTTCTTGAACACCGGAAGCTCGTTTGACGGGCGGACGCGCGCCGGACTGCATCAGCTTCCTCGCCTCGCCGGCGCCGCTCGCGCAGGAGAGCCGTGCCCGGCTTGCGGCACGCTATGGCGACTATCCGCCGGAGCAGGCGCAGGTTGTCGTCTCGCTTGGCGGGGATGGCTTCATGCTGGAGACGCTGCATCGCATGCTCGGGCGCAGTGTTGCTGTGTATGGGATGAATTGCGGGTCGGTCGGGTTTCTGATGAACAGCTTCAGCGAGGAGGACCTCCCTGCCCGGCTTGGCCGCGCGCAGGAGGCGGTGCTGCATCCGCTGCGGATGACGGCGACCACGCGGGACGGGCGGGTGCAGGAGGCGCTGGCGCTGAACGAGGTGTCGCTGCTGCGGCAACTGCGCCAGGCGGCCAAGATCCGTATCCTGGTGGATGGCCGCGTCCGGCTGGACGAGTTGATCTGCGATGGGGTGCTGGTGGCGACTCCGGCCGGGTCGACCGCGTATAATCTGTCGGCGCACGGGCCGATCGTGCCGCTGTCGGCGAATTTGCTGCCGCTGACGCCGATCAGCGCGTTTCGGCCGCGGCGCTGGCGGGGTGCGCTGCTGCCGAGCACCGCGCAGGTGCTGTTCGAGGTGCTCGAACATGAAAAGCGCCCGGTGGCCGCGGTTGCGGACTTCACCGAGGTGCGCGACGTCGTCTCGGTGTCCGTGCGGGAGGATCGGGGGGCGGCGGCGACGATTCTGTTCGATCCGGATCAGGGGTTGTCGGAGCGGATCATTGTCGAGCAGTTCACGGTGTAGCCAGGACGGCTGCCAGGGCGGCGAAGGTTTCTTCGATGGTCATGTGTTCGTCGCGCTCCTGGCGGAGCAGGTTTTCGATGCGGGGGGCGAGGCGGACGGCTTCGTCGAGGGTGGGGTCGGCGCCGGGGCGGTGGGCGCCGAGGCGGACGATGTCGGCTGACTCGGCGTAGTTGGCCAGAATGCCGCGGGCGCGGCGGGCGAGGGCGTTTTCCTCCGGGGCGTTGCAGCCGGGGACGGCGCGGGAGAGGGAGCGGAGGATGTCGATCGCGGGGTAGCGGCCGGCTTCGGCGATGCGGCGGTCAAGGACGACGTGGCCGTCGAGGATGCCGCGGGCGGCGTCGGCGACCGGTTCGTTGTGGTCGTCGCCTTCGACGAGGACGGTGAAGAAGGCGGTGATCTGGCCGGCGCCGTTTTCGCTATCCAGCCCAGGCCCGGCGCGCTCCAGCAGGCGTGGCAGTTCGGCGAAGACGCTCGGTGGATAGCCGCGCGTCGCCGGCGGTTCTCCGGCCGATAGCCCGATCTCGCGCAGGGCCAGGCAGAAGCGGGTGACGCTGTCCATAAGAAGAAGGACGCTTTTGCCCTGGTCGCGGAAATGCTCGGCGACGGTCATCGCGGCGTAGGCGGCCTCGCGGCGCATCAGCGGCGGCATATCGGAGGTGGCGACGATGACGACGGAGCGGGCCAGGCCTGCTTCGCCGAGGTCGTCCTCGAGGAATTCCCGCACCTCGCGTCCGCGTTCGCCGACCAGCGCGAGGACGGCGACGTCGCAGACGGTGTGGCGGGCGAGCATGGAGAGCAGGGTCGATTTGCCGATGCCGGAGCCGGCGAACAGGCCGAGGCGCTGGCCGGCGCGGCAGGTGGTGAAGCCGTTGAGGGCGCGGACGCCGAGGTCGATCCGAGGGCCGAGCCGCGCGCGGGTGGTCGCATCGGGCGGTGGTGCGCGGACGGAGCGGCGGTCCTCGCCGGGCGGCAGCGCGCCACGGCGATCGAGCGGGCGGCCGAGGGGGTCGATGACACGGCCGATCCAGCCATCGCTGACGGCGAGGGTGTTGCCGGGTTGGTTAAGGCGCGCCCGCGCGGTGGCGCCGGGGCCGATGCCCTCGGTGCTGCCGAAGGTCATGGCGCGGGCGATGTTGTCGCGGAAGGCGACGATTTCGGCGATTACCGCGCGGCCATCGCGGGCGGCCAGGGTGATGCGGTCGCCGAGGGCGACGTGGTTCGAAATCCCCTCCACCTCGACCGCGAGACCGGAGACGGCGGCGACGCGGCCCTCGACATCGATGCCGGCGAAATCGGCGAGACGGGCGGTGGCGGCGGCGGCGCGGGCGACGAAATTGGTTCGTTTCATCAAGAATGTCTCATAGTGCGGGAAAATCCTTACTAATGCTCATTTCGACCGGAGCGTGCCGATGAATTCCGCATTAAATACCCGGTCTGGTGAAAAAAGTATGGAAATGAGGACACGGGTCTGCTAAATGACAACTATTGGTTGTAAAGGAGAGTCGGATGCGCGTCCTTCTGGTTGAAGATGATCTCGCCGCTGCACGCGGTGTCGCTCTGATGCTGAAATCCTCGGGTACCGTGGTCGACCAGGCCGATACCGGGGAGGAGGCGCTCGAACTGGTGCGCCACTACGACTACGACATCGTCATTCTCGATCTGATGCTGCCGGACATGGAGGGCTACGAGGTGGTGCGGCGGATGCGCGCGGCCCGTCAGGAGACGCCGATCCTCATTCTCTCCGGGCTGTCGCGGCCGCAGGCGAAGGTGAAGGGGCTCGCGATGGGGGCGGACGACTTCATCACCAAGCCGTTTGATAAATCCGAGCTGCTGGCGCGCATCCAGGCCGTCGTGCGTCGCAGCAAGGGGTTCAGCCAGCCGATCCTGCGGGTCGGCGAGTTGCAGCTCAATCTCGATAGTCATGAGGTCCTGGTGAACGGAACCCCGGTGCATCTCACCGGCAAGGAATACGCGATCCTGGAGCTGCTGACCCTGCGCAAGGGGATGATCCTGACCAAGGAAGCCTTCCTCAATCACCTCTATGGCGGCATGGATGAACCGGAGATGAAGATCATCGACGTGTTCATCTGCAAGCTGCGGAAGAAGCTGGCGCAGGCCGGCGCTTCGAACCTGATCGGGACCGTCTGGGGCCGCGGTTACATGATGCGCGAGCCCGAGCAGCGGCAGGTGTTCGCACCCCTGGCACCGGCACAGCCGGCGCCGCTGCCGGAACGCTCACCGGCGCGCAGCGCGGCGTGAGGCGGCGACGCGTGCCGACATCGCGCATCGCGTCCTCTGATGGCGCCTGCTGGCCATGAGCAACACACTGGAGATGATGGCGCGCATGCGGCGCGTGGTGGTGGAGGAGGCGCGCCACAATCTGGTGGCCTGCCTCCAGGCCGAAAGCGATGCGCATGACCACGAGCGCGCCATCCGGGCGAGTCTGGCTGAGGAACGTGCCCTGGTATCGTCGCCGGACGCCGACGATCTGGCGGTGGAAGCCTATGTGGCCTGGCTGCCGACAGGGATGACGAAACTCGATGCCGCGCGCATAGCCGCCGAGCGGGCGACCGCGGCTGCCGTTCAGGCTCGTGCCCGGCTGAACGCCGGACGGGCCGCGGAAGAGGCGGTCGCGCGACGGCTGGCGCAAGTCGCGGCGGAGGCGCGTGATCTGGCCCTCAAACGCGAACAGGCTACCCTCGACGAAGCCGGTCAATCGTCCGTGGCCAATCCCCCGGGCGGGTGAGTGAGGCCTCTGGCGGTTCTATCTTGGGTCACTGTACTCGGGCAGCCGGTCGGCGACGGCAAGCCAGAGGGCTGGCCACGCGCATCCACGATCTCTATTGGCAGCGCCACCAGGACGGTGCGCTGAATACGACAATCGCTTACAACACGAACTGACCTGCGCCGAGCTTCTCCAAGCGGTGGTCGCGAACGGCGCGGTCTCGTTCGCACAGGGCCGCATTGAAATGTCATGGGATCAAAGGGTCCCTGACCCTTTGCGGGTTCGGGCAGCGCCCGTGCTTTCTTTCGCCCTTTCTTCCCTACGACGGCGCGGGCGTGTTCGCGTAGGTTGACCCAATGTATCGTGCGCCGCAGATTTCGCCGGATCAGTTTCGGCGTCAGGTTGAGGAGGCTCTGCCGCCGGATTTGCCGGATTTGCGGGGGGTGGCGCCTGTTCGGGGGCGGCGGCGGTGGCGGTGGTTTTTCTTTAAGTGGGCCTTCATTTTCGCGGTCTGGGGGGCGATTGGGGGTGGGGTTGGGTTGTTGTGGTTTGCGTGGGATTTGCCGCGGCCGGAGGCGGCTTTGGATGCGGGACGGCGGCCTTCTTTGACGTTGGAGGATCGGGGCGGGGCGATTTTCGCGACGTATGGGGATGTGGTGGGGGAGGCGTTGCGGCTGTCGGACTTGCCGTCGTTTCTGCCGGCGGCGGCTGTCGCGGTGGAGGATCGGCGGTTCTGGTCGCATTGGGGGCTGGATGTGATCGGGATTGCCCGGGCGTCGGTGGTGAATATTCGGGCGGGGCGCTTGGTGCAGGGGGGGTCGACGATCACGCAGCAGGTGGCGAAGAATTTGTTTCTCACCAATGCGCGGACGTTCCGGCGCAAGGTGCAGGAGGTTCTGCTGACTTTGTGGCTGGAGCAGCATTTTTCGAAAACCGAGATTTTGGAGATCTGGCTGAACCGGGTTTATCTCGGCTCGGGCGCGTGGGGGGTGGATGCGGCGGCGCGGCTGTATTTCGGGGTGTCGGCGCGGCAGGTGAATTTGTGGCAGGCGGCGGTGATCGCGGGGCTGCCGCGGGCGCCGAGCCGGTTCAATCCGCGGGTTGATCCGTCGGCCGCGGGGGCGCGGGGGCGCGAGGTGTTGGCGGCGATGGCGGATACCGGGGTGGTGACGGCGGAGTTGGCGACGGCGATGGGGTCGCAGATGGTGTTTCCGTCGCGGCCGGCGACGGCGGGGTGGTTCGCGGATTGGGCGAGCGAGCGGGCGGAGGCGATTTTGCCGGCGGGGGCGGATGCTTCGGTGCGGACGACGTTGGACTTGAAGTGGCAGGCGGTGGTGGAGGGCAAGCTCGCGGCACTGCTGGATGGTCCCGGTGTGGCGGCGGGGGTGTCGCAGGGGGCGGTCGTGGTGCTCGATGCCGCGAGCGGGGCGGTGCGGGCGATGGCGGGGGGGCGGGACTATCGGAGCAGTCCGTTCAATCGCGCGGTGGTGGCGCGGCGGCAGCCGGGGTCGAGCTTCAAGCCGTTCGTGTGGCTGGCGGCGGTGGAGAAGGGCGCGCGGCCGGACGATATCGTCAGCGATGCGCCGATACGGATCGGCAATTGGAGTCCGTCGAATTATGACGGGAAGTATCGTGGGGCCATCACCGTCGAGGAGGCGCTGGCGCAGTCGGCGAACACGGCGTCGGTGCGGCTGCTGATCCAGGCCGGGGGGCCGCGGGTGGTGGCGGCGGCGGCGCGGCGGCTGGGGATCGCGGGGAAGCTGCCGGCGGATGACACGCTGGCGCTGGGGACGGGGGAGGTCGGGCTGCTGGAACTCACCGGTGCCTATGCGGCGTTCTTCAACGGGGGCATGCGGGTGGTGCCGCGCAGCATCGAGAGTGTGCGGGCGAACGTGGCGGTTGTGCTGCCGACGAACGCGGCGACGCGGGTGATCGAGCCGGATATCGCGGCGATGATGGTGCGGATGATGGGGGCGGTGGTGTCGCGCGGGAGCGGCACGGCGGCGGGGATCGCCGGGCGGTTCGTGGCGGGGAAGACGGGGACGACGCAGGAGTATCGCGACGCCTGGTTCGTGGGCGGGGTGAACGGCATGATGATCGGGGTGTGGCTGGGCAACGACGATAATCGGCCGATGGTGAACGTGACGGGCGGGAGCTTGCCGGCGCGGCTGTTTCGGGAGATCGCGATGGAGGTTGCAGGGAAGTGAAGGGCGGGCTCTGCCCGCACCCGCAAAGGGCCGGGGGCCCTTTGATCCCGCGACTTCTTGCGGCTGGATCGGCGGCCTTCGAGTAATCGCCGTGGGGATTGCCTGCGGCGCAAGAAGGCTATTGATACAGCCGCGAGCAGTAGGGGGGTCCAGGGCAAAGCCCTGGCCTTGCCTTTTGGAGGATCAGAGATGCGCATCGTGTTTCACGGGATGAACGCCGGCAGTTTTGCGGCGGGATTCGCAGATTTGCTGGAGGGATCGCATGAGATCGCGGTGTTGCCGGATGCGTTGGCGGCCGCCGCCGAGCGGGCGGTGTTTGCGGCGGCGGAGGTGGTGATCGGGGTGAATTTTTCGGCGGGGTTGCCGGTTGCGGCGGGGTTGCGGTTGTACCAGGTGCCTGGCGCGGGGTATGATCTGGTGGATATCGGGGCGCTGCCGGGGGCGGCTTCGTTGTGCAATGTGTTCGAGCATGAGCATGCGATTGCGGAATATGTGATGACGGCGTTGTTGCTGCGCACGGTGGATATTCCGCGCGCGGATGCGGATTTGCGGCGTGGGGTCTGGACGTTCTGGGCTGGCGTGGGGGATGCGGCGCATGGCGAGTTATTCGGGCGGACGATCGGGTTGCTCGGTTATGGGCATATCGGGCGGGAGGTGGCGCGGCGGGCGCGGGCGTTCGGGATGCGGGTGCATGTGTGCAACCGGAGTGCGGTGGACATGGCGGGTGTCGATCGGGCGTGGGGGTTGGAGGGGTTGGCGGCGTTCATGGGGTCGGCTGATTTCATCGTGACGTCGTTGCCGATGTTGCCGGATACGGCGGGGCTGGTGGGACGGGAGGCGCTGGCGGCGATGCGGGGGGATGCGGTACTGCTGAATGTCGGGCGTGGCGGGGTGGTGGACGAGGCGGCGTTGTTCGCGGCGCTGCAGGAGGAGCGGATCGGGGGGGCGGTGATCGACACTTGGTATCGCTATCCGGCGCAGGCGGGGGGTGTTGCGCAGCCGGGGAATTTTCCGTTTCATGAGTTGAAGAACATCGTGATGACGCCGCACATGTCCGGCTGGACGCGGGGCACGATCGCGCGGCGGCAGGCGACGATGGCGGAGAATGTGAACCGGCTGGCGCACGGCGAGGCGTTGGCCAATGTGGTACGGGCGGGGAAAATGTCATGAGCGAACCGATTCTGGTGGAGCGCACCGGCGCGCTGGTGGAAATCCGGCTGAACCGGCCGGAGGTGTTGAACGCGCTGAACCAGGCGATGGCGGATGCGCTGCTGACCGCCGTGCGGGCGATCGAGCATGACCGCTCGGTGCGCGCGCTGCTGTTCACCGGAGCGGGGCGCGGGTTCATGGCGGGGGGCGATATTTCGCTGTTCGCCGGCGCGGACGGGACGCGGCGGATCGATCGGTTGATGCGGTCACTGCACGACATGCTGATCCTGCTGGCCCGGCTGCCGATCCCGGTTGTTTCGCTCGCGCATGGCACGGTGGCCGGCGCCGGGGTTTCGACGGCGCTGGCGGCGGACGTGGTGCTGGCGGCGGATGACGCGAAGTTCCTGCTGGCGTACTCGAAGCTGGGTGCCAGCCCCGATGGCGGGTCGACCTATGCGTTGCCGCGGGCGATGGGGCTACGGCGGGCGCTCGGGTTCGCGCTGCTGGAGGAGCCGATGGACGCGGTGACGGCGGAGCGGGTGGGGCTGGTAAACAAGCTGCTGCCGGCGGCGACGTGCCTCGAAGACGCGCGGGCGATCGCGCAGCGGCTGGCGTCGGGGCCGACGGCGGCGTTCGGGCGGACGAAGGCGCTGCTGCGTGCGTCGCTCCAGCGCGACTTGCCGACGCAGCTCGACAATGAGCGTGCCGAGTTCCTGGCCGGCACGTTCACCGCGGATTTCGCCGAGGGTGTGGCGGCGTTCACCGGCAAGCGCCGCGCCGTGTTCAAGGGGGAGTGAGACAATGCCGGTCGATCCGCAGATCCAGGAGATTCTCGACAAGGGCGCGGCGTTGCCGCCGACGCACACGATGACGGTGGCGGACGCGCGGGTGCTGTATGACTCGCGGGTGGCGTTCTTTCCGCCGACGGCGCCGGTCGGCAGCGTGACGGAACGGACGATCGACGGGCCGGGCGGAGCGTTGCGGCTGCGCATCTATACGCCGATTGGTACCCCGCTGAACGGTACCGGCCCCTTCCCTCTCGTTGTGTTCTATCATGGGTCGGGTTTCGTGCTGTGCAGCCTGGAGACGCATGATGGCATGTGCCGCAATCTGTGCGGCGGCGCTGCGGCGGTGGTTGTTTCGGTGGACTATCGGCTGGCGCCGGAGGCACGGTTTCCGGCGGGGCTGGAGGATTGCCTGCACGCGACGCGCTGGGCGGCTGCGCATGCAGCGGAATTGGGCGCGGATGGATCGCGCATCGTCGTTGCTGGCGACAGCGCGGGGGGCAACCTCGCGGCGGTGGTCGCGTTGCGGGCGCGCGACGAAGGCGGGCCGGCGCTGGTGGGGCAATTGCTGATCTATCCGGCGACCGCGCATTACAGCTCGAACATGCCGTCGTACACGGAGAATGCCGATGGGTATGGGCTGACGCGGGCGACGATGGAGTGGTTCTGGAACCACTATATGGACCCGTCGGAGGCAAAAAACCCGCATGCGGCGCCGTTGGAGGCGGCCGATCTGTCGCGGTTGCCGCCGGCGCTGGTGCAGACGGCCGAGTATGATCCGTTGCGGGATGAGGCCGAGATCTACGGCGAGCGGCTGCGCGCGGCGGGGGTGAAGGTGGTGGTGACGCGGTGGGACGGGATGAACCACGGGTTCATGTTCTGGGCGAACCGGGTGGACAAGGCGACGGCGGCGATGGCGGAGGCGTGCGGGTGGTTGCGTGAGGTCACTCGACCCTGAGCGCGCCGCGCAGGAACATTGCCCCTTCGGGGTCTTCGCGGATGGCGAGGCGGGTGGCCGCGGTGGTGGCGAAGCGGTGCAGGAGGGCGCGGCGGCGGGCGGGGGAGACCGGGTGTGCGGGGGCTTCGCGGATGAGGTCGGCCTGGAGTTGCCAGGCGACGATGAGGCCGGTTTCGGCGGGCAGGAGGTGTTGCGGGAAGTCGGTATCGACGGCGAAGTAGAGGGCGTCGGCGAAGTCGCGGTATTCGGGCCATTTGCTGTCGGTGAGGAAATCGCGGTCGCCGGATTTGATCTCGATGCAGACGAAGCGGCCGTCCGGGCAGAGGGCCAGGATATCGGCGCGGCGGCCGTTGGGGAGGGGGACTTCGTGCAGCGGGGACCAGCCGAGTTGGATGCAGAGGCGGGCGGTGGCGCGGCGGATGGCGGCGGCGCGCTCGGGAAATGTGCGTGTGTCGCTCACGCGAGGCGGTCGATGGCCAGTGCGAGGGTGAGGTCGCGGGCGGAGAGGCCGCCGGCGTCGTGGGTGGTCAGCGTGATGTCCACGCGGTTGTAGACGTTGGACCATTCGGGGTGATGGTCCTGCTGTTCGGCGAGCAAGGCGACGCGGGTCATGAAGCCCCAGGCGGCGGAAAAATCCGCAAAACGGACGCTGCGGGTGATGGCATCGCGGCCGGGCACCAGGGTCCAGTTCGGCAGCGCGGTGGGCAGGCCGAGGCGCTGGATGTCGGTGAGCTTGGTGGTCATCGGTTTTCCCTTGCGTGATCGGGCTGGGCCGTGCGGAGTGCCGGCATGAGCGATCCTGGACCAACTGGCCGGCACTACACAACGCCGCCGGATATCGACGACATCATCGCCCTCGCGGAACGGGCGCTGGCGGCGTTCCCGGCGCGGCTGCGGCGGCATATCGACAATGTCGGCATCGCCGTGGAGGACATGGCCGATGATGCCACGCTCGCGGAGATGGGCATCGAGAGCGGCTGGGACCTCTCGGGCCTGTATCGCGGCACGCCGCTGGGGGAGCGGAGTTTCGGCGATGTGGCGCGTGGGCCGGATCTGATTTTCCTCTATCGGCAGCCGATCCTGCTGGAGTGGGTGGAGGAGGGCGAGGACTTGTATCGCCTGGTGCGCAACGTGCTGGTGCACGAGCTTGCACATCATTTCGGGTTTTCGGACGCGGACATCGAGCGGCTGGAGGGGGAGATGGACTAGGGTTCGTTCGCCAGGCGCGCCGCGGCGACGGCGACGTAGGCGGGATCCATGTCGATGCCGATCCCCGTCGCGCCCTCGCGGTGCGCGGCGACGAGGGTGGTGCCGGTGCCCATGAACGGGTCGAGGACCACGGCATTGGAGCGGCCGTGCAGCTTGATGCACCAGCGCGGCAGATCGATCGGAAAAGTGCCGGGGTGGTGGAACTTCTCCGGTATTATGTAGCAGGCGCCACTACGGCGGAAATCTGCCGTTTCCTCCTGGCGACGCACCCGGCGCGGAATTTGGGGCCAGCCGCCCCGATCACCACCTCTGTGTAGGAGGTGCGTCGTGAGCCTATCAACTACCCAGTCCCGCCGCCTTCCGTATCCGAGACCACCGTGTGTATTGTGCTGGGTTGTTTTCTTTTTTCGCCGTTGTGTTCGTGATAGGTCGGGAAGCGCGTGCTGCGGCCTGGAGATGCCCAGGGCACCCAATGGTAGCAGAATTCTCTAACCCAGAGATCCCCGAATATATCTCTGTAATCTATATGACCGTAGAAGTAAATATATATGGACCGATCTATCGCATAGTTAAAATTTTGGATATCAGAAATCTCTTGAATAGCAATAATCTTTGTGACGAACGAACCCGCGTCGATCATGTCGAAAGACAGGGTGGGTCCTATTTCTCGCGCCGATCTGACCCCACTATCGTTATAGGTGAAATCTTCGGGGAGTTGATGTCCTGCTTTCATTGGTTGCCAGTTGACGTGTATATATACTCGTTCTGCTGGGGTTTGTCCGAAATTCTTTATGCGGACAGAAATGGTATCTTCCCAAGTCCATCCTATTTCTCCACGAGTTGTTATGCCTTGAGCCTGAACGACTTTATCCCCCAGTGTTATTTCTATGTCGTCGATCCCTACATAGGCGCGAAGTTGCCGTTTGGAGGCTTCTTCCGCACTAGCTATTATGCTTCTAGTCGCACGAAAGAGGCGCCCAGTATACCAAGCGAGGGTGGCGGTCACGAGGGCCAGAACGAACGTCCAGCGAGCTACCCATTGCTCAGCGTCCAGAGCGGCCGCTTCATGCTCAGCCTTGTGCCGTTCTTTTTCCTTTTCCTTCTCTCGCTCTTCCTTGCTGAGCGGAGCGGGCATCACTTGTATGATAAACGGGATTATATGAGCCGTGCCTTCGGGCTTGCCGGTATTGTCGTTGGCATTCTGGCCTTCGTATCCGCCTATCTGGGCGGCCTTTGGATTCGGTAGTTGCGCTGCGCTTGCGCTCCAATTCGCGGCGATTAAAAGCACCAGACCAGCCAACGCGCGCATACGGCGATCCTCCCCCATTCCGAGGGTGATCCTGTCTCAGAGGTCAGCAAGAGTCATCCCCTCCAATTCCAGCGCCGCAAGAACGGCCAGGAAGAACGTGGCCGCGAAGCTGCCGCGCGATAGCTTGCTCGTGATGGAGGCTTCTGTCTCTTCGAACCCGTGCGGCTTCATCCGCTCGGCCAGTTCCTTGTAGCTGATCCCGGCCCGCTTCAACTCAGCCTTGACGAACCTGCTAGCCCGGATGGCCCATTCCTTCTCCGTCGTAACGTGCGCCATGTGTTGCTCCTGTCGCAATTGACCGTGAGCAATCATATATGAAAGATTGCCGTTGACAATGGGGGGCTGATCCCGTCATATTCGCCTGACAGCAAGCGAATATGACAGCCATGGCCCAACACTTCCTTCTTTCAAGCAACGCCCGCACCCTCTCGGTGGGCATGGTCGCGCGCATGACGGATGACGCGGTTGAGGGCATGTTCAAGGCAATCCGCTGGGCTGACCAGGACGGCAAGCCCTACTGCCCGCATTGCGGTTGCCCCACCGTCTATGAGGCGCGGCGCCCGTCCGGGAACCTGCGCTTTCGGTGCAAGGCTTGCCGGGGCGACTTCTCCCTCACCAGCGGCACCATCTTCGCGCACCACAAAATGCCGCTCCGGTGGCAGCGGGCGCAGAAGGGCGCCTAGTCGTCGCCGGGGTGCGCAGGGTGCCGTTCTTCAGTCATTGCGCGCCGAGCAGCGCGGGAAGGCTTGGACACCTTGGCGCCTGTGCGCTCGTCCACGCGGCGGAAGATAGTCACCACCCTGAAGCGATGATTGGTGGACTTTACCATGCCGATTACAGCTTCGATCGCGAAGGCATCCTTGCGATACATCGGAAGCACTTGATCCAGCCATACGATGTGCGTGCCGACGGCAACCCCTTGAAGGGCACGCATGACCGTATTCCGCTTGATCATGCTGGTCTGATAGTGCTCGGCGTCGTCCACGCTGTAGGGCGGATCGGCGAGGATCAGGTCGTATTTCTCAAGAGGCACGCGCTCAAGGCGTTGCGCGTCGTCCACATAGGTTGGCTTCAGCTTTGGGTTGATGTCGACGGTATCGCCGGGGAACGTAGCCAAATCCACTTGCCCGCTGAACAGATGGAGGGGGCGCTTCTTCTCCGGGAAGAGGGCGCGGATACGCTTCAGATACCCGGCGGGATAGCCGCCATAGTAGGTAGACTTCACCCGGTAATCGTTGCCCATGATCCAGGTTCCGACAACCCGACCATCTTCCGCCATGAAGAGGCTGGTGGGGAAACCCGTCTCCCTCACGTAGCTCTTGATTCTTTCTTCCCACAGCATAACGTTCTCCCCGTGCCAGAATCGGCACAATGGCAGATGCCGCGAAAAGTACAAGTACAATATTTTGGACGCCGGGAGGCTTAAATGGACGTGACGCTCAATACCGCTGAGATAGCGGAGTTAGGCGACGCCCAACAATTCGCGAATCGGATTGGAGTGATGTTTATGCCGCGCGTTTTTGGGGGTTCCGGCGCGGTTGGATGACTGGGTAGTCTCGGGGCATGGTAGATGGATCAGCGATTGGCGAACGTTATGCTGCGGTTCGTCGTAGCCTGAACGAGCGTGGACGGCGGCTGTTCGCTGCGGCGGAGGCGCGAACGGCCGGTCATGGTG
>JAYTUU010000078.1:0-24619 GCA_043744375.1 Rhodospirillales bacterium
GAATTGATCGCGTCCACGACGACCCAAACAGGTCTGACGGTACGATGCGAGCTTGATACAGGCGACTACCCGAAGGGCATCAAGGTCAGCGACGCCGAAATGACGACGCTCAACATCAAGGGCGACATATTCCATCCGGAATGGAATTATACAATCTCACCGCGACGGCCGGAATGAAGCGGTAGTCTTTGGGTTTCGCCTAAGGCTTCAGTGATGGAGGCTGGACGCGACGACGGCGAGGAAGTCGGGCATGTCGGTGAGCGGGGTGGCAGATGCGCCGGCGAACGCGCCGGCGGCCGGGGAGTAGGGGATGTTGCTGTTGGCGGCGGTGCCCGGGAGGAGATCGGACTTGGGGATGACGAGGCCGGCGCCGAAGAAGGGGCCGGCACCGAAGAAGGGGCCGGTTTCGTCGGCGCTGGCGAACACGCCGGCGGAGGCGAGGAGCGGATCGTCGGCGCCGATCAGGAAGGCCATCGGGCTGGCGGAGGAGCTGCGGCCGATACCGGGCCCGGGGGGGATGATCGTTTCGGAAACGCGGTAGGTGCCGATGCCCACGCCGATGCCCTGGGCGGAGACGTAGTAGCTGCCGGTGATCGCCGGCGTGTAGGTGATCTGGGCATTGGCGCCGACGCCGCTGTCGTTGTCGAAGGCGACCACGGTTTTGCCGTCATCGCTGAGCAGACGCAGGTTGGGATTGCTGAGGGTGCCCTGGCCGGTGGCGAGGCCCTCGTGGTCGAAGCGGTAGATGATGCCGGCGGTGAGTGTCGTGCGGAACCAGTCAGTGTCGCCGTTGAAGTCGATGTTGCCGGTCTGGTTGCCGCCGGCGACCAGCGTGCGGGTGGTGGTCGGGGTGGCGCGGGTGTCGTCGGCAATCTGCGCGCTGAGGCGATAGGTTCCGGTGGCGGCGCCGGCGCCCTGGGCCGAGATGTAGTAGGTGCCGGAGAACGCCGGCGTGTAGGTCAGGAAGGCGCTGTTGCCGATGCCGGCGTCGTTGTTGTTGCCGAGCACGGTCGCACCATCGTCGCCGAGGATGCGCAGGAGCGGGTCGGTCAGGGTGCCCTTGCCGGCGTCGAGGCCGTCGGCGGTGAACCAGTAGGTGGTGCCGCCCGTGAGGTTGGCGGTGAACCAGTCGGTGTCGCCGGCGAAGTGGACGCGGGCGCTGAGATTGTCGCCGGGAGCGATGGTGCCGGTGGTGGCGGGGTTGCTGTCGAAATCATCGGCCAGTGAGCTGGTGAGGCGATAGGTGCCGGTGTTCGTGCTGTAGCCCTCGGCGGAGAGATAGAAGGTGGCGGTTACGGCGGGGGTGTAGCTGATGTTGGAGTTGTAGCCCACGCCGCCGTCGTCGTTCGTTGCAACCACGGTGACGCCGTCATTGGCGAGCAGCCGCAGAAAAGAGTCGCTGAGAGTGCCCTTGGCGGTCGGGCTACCTTCCTGGTTGAACCAGTAGGTCTTGCCGGCCTGGAGGTTGACGCGGAACCAGTCGCGGTCGCCAGCGAAATTGAGGGTGCCGACGATGCTGGAGGTCGGCACTATGGTGAGGGAGGTGGCCGCGTTGTCGGTGGCGTCGTCGGCGACCTGCATGGCGAGCGTGTAGGTGCCGGTGCCGCCATTGCCGGTGACGGAGAGATGGTAGGTGCCGTTGAAGTCGGGGGTGAACTCGATGAAGCCGTCGGTGCCGGTGCCGCTGTTGTCGTTGTTGGCAAGGAGCGCCTGGCCGTCATTGCCGCGGACTCGCACTGCGGGGTTGGGCAGGGTGCCGCCACCGGAATCGGCGCCGCGGGCACTGATCCAGTAGGTGACGCCGCCCGTCAGGGAGGCGGCGAACCAGTCGTCGTCGCCGGCGGTGCCGATGGTGCCGCCCACAGAGCCGCCGATGGTGCCGGGGGTGGCGTCGATGGTGCCGGTGGTGGTCGGATTCGGCGCGAAATCGTCCGGGGCGGACATCGTCAATTGATAGGTGCCGGTTGAGGCACCGTGTCCGTCGGCCACGATGTAGTAGGTCCCTGAGTTCACCGGCGTGTAGCTGATGACCGAGTTGGTGGTGACGCCGCTATTGTCGTCGGAGGCGACAAGCAGGTTGCCGTTGTTCTTGTAGATGAACAGTTCGGGGTCGATCAGCCTGCCCGAGCCGGTCGGGGCGCCCTTGAGTTCGAACCAGTAGGTGGTGCCCGCCGTCAGCCTGGTCGCGAACCAGTCGGTGTCGCTGGTCGAGGTGATCGCCGCGTTGACGACGCCGTAGGTGGCGATGCTGGAGGTGGTCGCGGCGCTGCCGATGTGGTCGTCGGCGATCGCCGAGGTGAGCGTGTAGGTTCCGGTTTCCAAGGAGAAGGCGCGGGCATCGAGCCAGTAGGTGGCCGTGGTGGGGGAGGTGTAGGCGAAGAAGGAGTTCGCGCCGGCGCCGGCATCGTCGTTCGACGCCGCGATTGTGGTGTCGTCGGAGAAGAGACTCAGGTAGGGATCGGCAAGCGTTCCGCCATTGGTGGCGGGGCCTTCGAGGCCGAACCAGTAGGTGGTGCCGGTGACCAGCGCGACGGCGTAGTAGTCGTGCTCGGAGATCGCGCTGATAGTGCCGGCCTTGTTGGTGCCGATGGTGACCACGCTGCCGACGGGCAGGACGTCGATGACCGGCATGTTGATCTCGGCGGCGGCGCCGAAGGCCACGCGCTCGATGCCGTAGAGTTGGTCAGTGTCGCCGGGGCCGACGGATTGATAGTGATCGGGGCCGACCAGGGTGACGGCGGTGGCGCCGGAGGCGCCGTTCATCCAGGCGGTGTCGGTGCCGGTGAGGCCGCGGATCGTGTCGTTGCCGGAGTTGGCATAGAACAGGTTGTCGGCGCGGTTGCCGGTGATGCTGTCGGCGCCGGTGCCGGTGTAGACGCGCTCGATGAGGGAGCGGGTGTCGCCGTTGTAGAGGTTGGCGTTGATGATGTTGCCGAGGGCCAGATGGAGGCCGTCATTGTTGAGGTCGGCAAGCTGGGCGGTGGAGAAGGTGGACCATTCGCCGGGCAGCAGGCTGATGGTCATGTTGGTGGTGTAGTTCGTCAGCACCATGGTGTCGACGCCGTTGCCGTCCCACACCGCTTCGAAAATCTTGTTGGTGGTCGAAGGTGTCTGGCCGACGCCGTCGATGAACATTTCGCCGGTGGTCGGGCTCCAGGTGTAAACGGTGTTGCCGGAGTGGGTGTTGAAATTGGCGCCGTAGAGATACTGCAGGGCCGAGATATCGCTGGACATGTAGGTCTGGTTGCCGCTGCCCGCACCCTTGCCGTAGCCGCTGCCGGCGCTGTCGCCGACATAGTCGCGGTAGTCCATGATCGAATAGTCGGTGGAGCCGTGGGCGGCGGGGAGGACGCCGTAGGTCGCATCGGCCTGCTGGCCGTGTTTGAGGCCGACGGCGTGGCCGATTTCGTGCAGGAAGGCGGCGCTGAAGGCGTAGCTGGCCTTGTCCGGCGCGCTGTTGCGGACGTTGCCGAACCATACGTCGCCGCCGCCGTTGAAATTGGGCGAGGGGTAGTAGGCGTAGGAGGTCGGTGGCGCGGACGAGCCGGCGAGGCGGATATTGGCGTGGACGAGGGCGGTTTCGGTGATCTCGCTGAAGGTGATGCCGGTGTATTGCGCGATCAGCCCCAAGGCATAGCGGGCGACGTTCTGCTGCGCCGCGGTGAGCACCTGGAAGCCAGTGGTCGAGGGGTTCAGCCCGCCGCTGGTGGGGTAGCCGTTGCCGTAGAAGGCGCCTGATGTCGGAAAGCTGAAGGTGACGTTGGTGCCGGCGCCGCCCCAGGCATAGCCGCTGAGGATGCCGTTGATGTCCTGGTTGGTGAAGTTGCCGGTGGTGCCGACGGCGGTGGTGACGGCGATGCCGGAGCGTGTGGTAACGCCGACGGTGGAGGATTGCGGCTCATAGGCGCCGTCGAGCAGGGGGCCGACGGGGGGCATGTCGTCGAGAACGGGGGTGAGGCTGGCGAACAGGTAGTTGCTCTAGGTGAAGCCGAGGCTGGTGTTGCCGCCGCGCCCGCCGATTGTCGTGCTCATTGCCGCTCGTCCCCTGATCAGTCGCGATCCTCACGCCTGTGTCCAGCGCAATCAACATTCTTGGAGTAAGGATTGCCGATCGGGAGCCGACCGGCAAGGCTCGAATTTACAAATTATTAATGTCGTGCCCGAGACAAGTGGCAACAGGCTGTTATCGCTCGACTCTGGGCAGGAATGTTTTTTGGTGCCCGGAATACAGTGGTATTGGAGACGTCAGCCGGCCAGGCGGGGGCGGTCGCCGAGCATCGGGGCGAGGAGGGGTTCGAGGGCGAGGGCCATGCGTTCGTGGGCCTCGGCGGTGGGGTGGAGCGGAGCTTCGGGGGGGGTCATCAGCGGGTCGTAGAACAGGCTGCGGTCGAGGGTGCCGTTGCGGTGGAACTGCGGCGTGTGGTCGTGGAAGACGAGGTTGGGGGATTTGCCGGGGCCGTACTTGGCGGCGAGCGTGGCGTTGATGGATCGGGTGGTCTCGGTGGCCCAGGCGCTGCGGTCCGAGGGCAGGATGCCGCGCAGGAGGATTTTGGTGCGCGGCAGGCGGCGGCGGGTTTCGGCGATGATGGTGTCGATGCCGGTGACGGTGTCGGCGGCGGGCCATTGCAGGCGGCCGAGGTTGTTGGCGCCGATCAGGATGACGGCGGCCTTGGGGGCGATGTTGGCGATCTCGCCGTTCATGACGCGCCAGAGGAGGTGCGAGGTGGCGTCGCCGGAGAAGCCGAGATTGACGGCACGGCGATCGGCGTAGAAGCGTTGCCAGACCGGGTGGAGGTCGGCCCAGGCGGGCGGGCCGCGGCGTTCGAGGTCCTGGGTGATGGAGTCGCCGAGGAAGATCAGGTCGATCGGGCCGCGCTTGAGTTCGGCGAGCTTGGCGGCGTGGCGGTCGCGCCACCAGGCGAGGTCGGTGCGGGCGATCGGCACGGCGGCGAGCGGGGGCTTGGCGGCGGCGAGGAGAAGAGGTGCGGCGAGCAGGGCGCGGCGGGGGAGGTCGACGCTGCGGACGCCTTCGAGGGGGCCGCTCATGGGGTGGGGATGTTCATGCGGGCGTCTCCGGGAAAGGCTGCGGGGTTTGGTGGCGCAATCCAGGCGGCTTGGCAATGCGTGAAAGAGCAAGCCTCCGGCGGCAAAGGGCCGGGGGCCCTTTGAACCCAGTACTGCTCGCGGCTGGATCGGCGGCCTTCGGTTGATGCGCAGGATCCTGCCGAGTTCGGTGGCGAAGCCAAGCATTCCTCGTATCATTTCGACATTTCGTGTGCGCGCAGTCATGGGTTCCTAGGGCCAATGGCCCTAGGCCGGCGGAGCCTTGCTTGGCGCTTGACGCGACTGCCCCGCGGGTCCCATCTGAGGGGTATGAGCGAACATATCGATTTGAGCATCGAGGGCATGACCTGTGCAGCCTGCGTGACGCGGGTGGAGAAGGTGTTGGCGCGGGTGCCGGGGGTGGCGACCGCGCAGGTCAATCTGGCGACCAATCGGGCGCGGGTGACGGTGGCTCCGGGGGTGACGATGGCGGCGCTGTCGGAGGCGGTGGCGCGGGCGGGGTATGCGGCTGTGCCGGTGACGGCGGCGCATAGGCCGGAGGGGGTGCCGTGGCATCTGGTGGTCGCGGCGGTGCTGACAATTCCGTTGCTGGCGCCGATGGTGTTCGGGCATGGCGCGATGCTGCCGGGGTGGGTGCAGTTGCTGCTGGCGCTGCCGGTGCAGGGGTGGATTGGCGGGCGGTTCTACGTCGCCGGGTGGAAGTCGCTGCGGGCGGGCAGTGGCAGCATGGATGTGCTGGTGGCGCTTGGCACGTCGGCGGCGTTTGCGCTGTCGGTGGTGGAGGTGGGGCTGGCCTGGCCGGGGGAGGAGGCGCATGCGCTGTATTTCGAGGCCTCGGCGACGGTGATCACGCTGGTGTTGCTGGGGCGCTGGCTCGAAGGGCGGGCGCGGCATCGCACGGTGGCGGCGATCGAGGCGCTGGCGGCGTTGCGGCCGGAGACGGCGCGGGTGGTGCGTGAGGGAGCCGAAATCGAGGTGCCCGTCGGCGCGGTGATCAGTGGGGATGTGGTGGTGATCCGGCCGGGCGAGCGCATCCCCGTGGATGGCGTGATCGTGACCGGCAGTGGCGGGGTGGATGAGAGTTTGATCACCGGGGAGAGCCTGCCGGTGGCCAAGGAGCCGGGTGCGAAGGTGACCGGCGGGGCGGTGAACGGCGAGGCGCTGCTGCATGTGACGGCCACGACGCTGGGGGCGGAGAGCGTGCTCGCGCGGATTATCCGGCTTGTCGAGGACGCGCAGGCGGAGAAGGCGCCGATCCAGCGGCTGGCGGATCGGGTGAGTGCGGTGTTCGTGCCGGTGGTGCTGGTGATCGCGGCGGCGACGTGTGGCGGCTGGCTGCTGGCGGGGGCGGAGGTTTCGCAGGCGGTGATCAATGCGGTGGCGGTGCTGGTGATCGCCTGCCCGTGTGCGTTGGGGCTGGCGACGCCGACGGCGATCATGGTGGGCACCGGGCTGGCGGCGCGGCGGGGCATTCTGATCAAGGATGCCGGGGCGCTGGAGCGGGCGCATGCCGTGACTGTGGTGGTGTTCGACAAGACGGGGACGCTGACGGTGGGGCGGCCGGAGGTGACGGATGTGTTCGCCGGGCCGGGGCAGACGCGCGAGGGGGTTTTGCGGGTTGCGGCGTCGTTGCAGGCGGGCAGCGAGCATCCGCTCGGCCGGGCCGTGGTGCACGAGGCGGCGGGATTGGAGGTGCCGGTGGGGCGCGACATTCGGGCGTTGCCGGGGCGGGGGATTGCCGGGGTGGTGGAAGGGCGGCCGGTGGGGCTCGGTAGCCGGCGGATGTTGCTGGAGATCGGCGCCGATCCTGGTGGGTTGGCAGAGGTTGAGGCGGCGCTGGTGGCGCAGGGGCGGACGCTGGCCTGGCTGGCGAGCGAGGACGGCGCGACGCTCGGGCTGATCGGGTTTGCCGATGCGATCAAGCCGGAAGCGGCGGCGGCGGTGGCGCGGCTGCATGCGCTGGGCGTGCGGACGGCGCTGCTGTCGGGTGACAATGCGGCGGCGGCCGGGGCGGTGGCGGCGGAGGTGGGGGTCGACGACGTGCAGGCAGAAGTGCTGCCGGCGGACAAGGCGGCGCATGTGGCGGCGCTGCGGGCGGCGGGCGCCGTGGTGGCGATGGTCGGCGATGGGGTGAACGACGCGCCGGCGCTGGCGGCGGCCGATGTCGGGCTGGCGATGGGGACGGGCACGGATGTGGCGATGCATGCGGCCGGGATCACGCTGATGCGTGGCGATCCGCGACTGGTGGCGGACGCGATCGATCTGTCGCGACGGACCTGGAAGAAGGTACGGCAGGGGCTGTTCTGGGCGATGGCGTATAACGTGCTGGGCATTCCGATCGCGGCGATGGGGTGGCTCGACCCGATGCTGGCGGGGGCGGCAATGGCGATGTCGTCGGTGAGCGTGGTGCTGAACGCGCTGTCGTTGCGGCGGTGGCGGCCGATTTCGTGATCGAGACTGATGTCATGATCAAGACTGATGTCGTGATCAAGGCTGGCGCGGCGGTGGCGATTTTCGTGGCCACCTATGCGGTGGTAGCGGCGGGGCGGGTGCCGGGCCTGCATATCGACCGCGCGGGGGCGGCGTTCCTGGGCGGCGCGCTGATGGTGGCGAGTGGGGTGCTGAGCCTGGACGACGCCTATCGCGCCATCGATTTCGACACGATCGCGCTGCTGCTCGGCATGATGGTGGTGGTGGCCAATCTGCGGCTGGCCGGGTTCTTCGGTGTGGTGACGGCCTGGGTGGTCGGGCGGGCCGGGCATCCGGTGCTGTTGCTGATCGGCATCGTGCTGACCAGCGGGGTGCTGTCGGCGTTTCTCGTCAACGATACGATCTGCCTGGTGCTGACGCCGCTGGTGCTCGATATCGTGCTGCATCTGAAGCGCAATCCGCTGCCCTACATCCTGGCGATCCCGCTGGCCTCCAATGTCGGCAGCGTGGCGACGATTACCGGCAATCCGCAGAACATGATCATCGGCAGTCTGTCGCATATTCCTTATGGAAGTTTCGCCGCGGCGCTGGCCCCGGTGGCGGCGGTGGGGCTGGTGCTGACGGTGGCGATCGTCATGCTGGTGTGGCGCGGCGAATTCCTCGGCGCCACGCGGCTGCACGCAATGGCGCCGCGGGTGCGGGTGCAGCGGGCGTTGCTGATCAAGACGCTGCTGGTGGTGGGCGCGATGATGGTGGCGTTCTTCGCCGGCGTGCGGCCGGCGGAGGCGGCGCTGGTGGGCGGGGCGCTGCTGCTGCCGAGCCGGCGGATCAAGGTGCGCCGGATGTTCGACGAGGTGGACTGGACGTTGCTGCTGATGTTCTGCGGGTTGTTCGTGGTGGTCGCAGGGCTGGAGCGGGCCGTGCTGACACCCGAACTGGTGGCACGCATGCGGCTGGATGGGATCGCGGTGCTGGCGGGGGTGACGGCGGTGTTGTCCAATATCGTCAGCAATGTGCCGGCGGTGCTGGTGCTCAAGCCGTTCATGGCGGGGTTGGCGGACCCCGCGCGCGGCTGGCTGGTGGTGGCGATGGCGGCGACCTTGGCGGGGAATTTCACCGTGCTGGGCTCGGTCGCCAACCTGATCGTGGTGCAGCGGGCGCGGTCGCGCGGGGTGGTGGTGGGGTTCTGGAGCTATTTCGCGGTCGGCGCGCCGTTGACGGTGTTGAGCATTCTGGCGGGCGTGTTCATGTTGTGACAGGCTGTCGTGGATGAGCAAACGGGAGAGAAAGATGTCTTCATTATTCGACCTGACCGGCAAGGTCGCGGTCATTACCGGGGCGAGCAAGGGGATCGGCCGTGCCATCGCCGAGCGGATGGCCGAGCATGGGGCCAAGGTGGTGGTGTCCAGCCGCAAGCAGGATGCGTGCGACGTGGTGACCAACGGCATTCTCGCCAAGGGCGGCCAGGCGGTGACCAAAACGTGCAATATCGGCCGCAAGGAAGAGTTGCAGGCGCTGGTGGATTTCACCACGGCGCATTGGGGCGGCATCGATATTCTCGTGTGCAATGCCGCGGTGAACCCGCATTACGGGCCGGGCAGCACGGTGCCAGACGAGGCCTATGACCGGGTGATGAACTACAACGTCCGCAGTAATTTCTGGCTGTGCAACATGGTGTTTCCCGGCATGGCGGCACGCGGCGGCGGGGCGGCGATCATTATTTCGTCGATCGGCGGGCTGCGTGGGTCGGTCAATCTGGGCATCTACGCGCTGTCGAAGGCGGCCGACATGCAGTTGGCGCGCAACATGGCGGTGGAGTGGGGGCCGAAGAATATTCGGACGAACTGCATCGCGCCCGGGCTGATCAAGACCGATTTTGCCAAGGCGCTGTGGGAGAACCCGGAGGTGCTGAAGAAGCGCAACCGCGAGTCGCCGATCCAGCGCATCGGCGAGCCGGACGAGATCGCCGGCGCGGCGATCTTCCTGGCCGGGCCGTCGGGGAGTTTCACGACCGGGCAGACGTTCGTGATCGACGGCGGGGTGACGGCGGGGAGCGTGGTGCCGACCGAAGAGGATTGATCCGGGCGGCGATCGAGACGCTCACCCCGAAGGGCAGCACCCGTCGGGGTGGGCGGCGCTGCGCGGCTCGACCGGGTCGATCACGCGCCGGTCGGTGCTGACGAGGGCGTCGCGTTCGTCGAGCAGATGGTTGAGGCCGATGGCTTTGTCCGCGTTCAGATGAGTTTGGCGCCGAGCAGGCCGAGGGCGCTGATGAAGAGGGTGGCGCCGATGCCGAGGAGGAGGGGGCGCAGGCCGCGGGCTCTGAGGGCGCGCAAGTCGGTGTTCAGACCGAGGGCGGCGACGGAGGCGGCGAGCATCAGGGGCACGATCCAGCGGCTGGCAAGGGTGACCTCGGCGGGGAGGGTGCCGGTGCTGCCGATCGCGACCATGGCGAGGAAGCCGAAGGCGAACCAGGGGATCGGCGCCTTGACCGCGCGGGCTTCGGCCGCGGAACTGCGGCGAACCCAGAGGCCGAGCAGCAGGACGGCGGGGGCGAGCAGGACGACGCGGGCGAGTTTCGTTATCGTGCCGATTTCCGCGGCAGCGGGCCCGCCGGCGGCGGCGGCGCCGACGGCCTGGACGACTTCGTGGATGCTGGACCCGGCCCATAATCCGTAGGCACGGGCGTCGAGGCCAAGGAGAGGGGCGAGGGCCGGGTAAATCACCAGGGCGGCCGTGCCGCAGAGGGTGATGACGGCAAGAGCGTAGGCGACGTCTTCCTGTTTGCCGCCGACGACCTGGTTGGCGGCGACGATGGCGGAGGCGCCGCAGATGCCGGTACCCGTGCCGATCAGTTGCGCAAGGGCAGAGTCGACGCCGAGGCGGGCGCCGAGCCAGATGGTGAAGGGCATGGTGAGGGCGACCGACGCGAGGGCCAGCGAGAGGGCGCCACCGCCGATCGAGAGGAGTTCGCCGAGGGTGACTTGCAGGCCGAGGATGACGATCGCCGCGCGCAGCACCGGGCGGACCGCGTAGGCGGCGCCCGATTTCAGCGCGGCGGGCATGCCGATGGCGGCTCGGATGGCGATGCCGGCGGCGAGGGCGACGACGACGGGATTGAGGGCGGCGAGGCCGGATGCCTTGCGGATGAGGATGGCGACCCAGGCGAGGGCGAAGCAGAGGGCGAGGCCGGGGAGAAGGGGCGCGAACGTCGCGAGGCGGGCTTTCACTTGAGGCGCGCTGTCAGAATTTCGTTTACCAGTGCGGGGTTGCCCTTGCCGGCCATGGCGCGCATGACCTGACCGACGAAGAAGCCGAACATTTTTTCTTTTCCAGAACGAAACTCCGCGACCTCGTTGGGGTTGGCGGCGAGCACCGCCTCGACGGCGGCGTCGATGGCGGAGGTGTCGGTGATCTGTTGCAGGCCGCGGGATTGGACGATGGCGGCGGGGTCTTCGCCGGTTTCGGCCATGGCGTCGAACACGGTTTTGGCGATTTTTCCACTTATGGTGTTGTTGGCGATGAGGTCCAGGAGTTTGCCGAGGGCGGCGGCGGGGACCGGGCTGGTATCGATCGTGCGGCCGGCGCGGTTGAGGGTGGCGAAGAGGTCGCCGGTGATCCAGTTGGCGGCCTGCTTGGCGTCGCGGCCCATGGCCACGGTTTCGAAATATTCGGCGGTGGCGCGCTCGGCGACGAGGACGGCGGCGTCGTAGGCGGACAGGCCGTAGTCGCGCATGAAGCGGGCGCGCTTTTGGTCGGGGAGTTCGGGCAGCGATTTGCGAAGATTGACGACCCAGGCTTCGTCGAGCACGAGGGGCAGCAGGTCTGGGTCGGGGAAGTAACGATAGTCGTGGGCGTCCTCTTTCGAGCGCATCGAGCGGGTTTCGCCGCGGTTGGGGTCGAACAGGCGGGTTTCCTGCTGGACGGTGCCGCCATCCTCCCAGACGGCGACCTGGCGGCGGGCTTCGGCTTCGATGGATTGCATGACGAAGCGGATCGAGTTGACGTTCTTCACCTCGCAGCGGGTGCGGTAGGGCTCGTTGTGTTTGCGCACGGAGACGTTGACGTCGGCGCGCATGGAGCCCTCCTCCATGTTCCCGTCGCAGGTGCCGAGATAGCGCAGGATGGCGCGGAGCTTGCGCAGATAGGCGCCGGCTTCCTCGGGGCTGCGCAGGTCTGGCTCGCTGACGATTTCCATCAGGGCGACGCCGGCGCGGTTGAGGTCGATGTAGGACTTTGTCGGGTGCTGGTCGTGCAGGGACTTGCCGGCGTCCTGTTCCAGATGCAGGCGGGTGACGCCGATTTTTCGGAATGTGCCGTCGGCCAGTTCGATCTCGACGATGCCGGCGCCGACGATGGGCTTTTCGTACTGGCTGATCTGGTACCCGGCAGGGAGGTCGGCATAGAAATAGTTCTTGCGATCGAAACGGCTGACCAGGTTGATATGGGCGTTCAGGCCGAGGCCGGTGCGGACGGCCTGGGTGACGCATTCGCCGCTGAGGACGGGGAGCCTGCCGGGGAAGGCGGCGTCGACGAGACTGACCTGGGTGTTCGGTTCGGCGCCGAAAGCGGTGGCGGCGCCGGAGAAGAGTTTCGATTTGCTGATGACCTGGGCGTGGACTTCGAGGCCGATGACGACTTCCCAGGGGCCGGTGGCGCCGTCGATGATGTAGGTCATGAGGCGGCTCCCGCGCGAATACCGGGCTGGGCGGAGAAGCCTGCCGCGCGTTCGATTGCGGCGGCGACGGCGAAGACGGTTTCTTCGTCGAAGGGTTTTCCGAGCACCTGCAAGCCCAGCGGCAGGCCGGTGGCGTCGAGGCCGGCGGGGACGGACATGCCGGGGATGCCGGACATGTTGGCCGAGCCGGTGAAGACGTCGTTCAGATACATCTTGACGGGATCATCCATCTTCTCGCCCTGCGCGAAGGCGGCGGAGGGCGCGGTGGGGGTTACCAGCGCGTCGACGGTGCGGAAGACATCGGTAAAATCCTTGAGGATGAGCGCCCGGATTTTTTGCGCGCGGATGTAGTAGGCGTCGTAGTAGCCGGCGGAGAGGACGTAGGTGCCGATGAGGACGCGGCGTTGCACCTCGGCACCGAAGCCGGCGGCGCGGGTGTTTTCGTAGAGTGCGGCGAGGTCTTCGCCGTCGGTGCGGCTGGTGAAGCGGACGCCGTCGTAGCGGGCGAGGTTCGAGGAAGCCTCGGCGGGGGCGACGATATAGTAGGCGGGTAGCGTGTACTTGGTGTGCGGCAGGGAGACGTCGACGATGGCGGCGCCGGCATCGCGCAGCCAGGCGAGGCCTTGTTGCCAGAGCGCCTCGATTTCGGCGGGCATGTCGTCGCTGCGGTATTCGCGCGGCACGCCGATGCGCAGGCCCTTGACGCCGCGGGCGCAGGCGGCGGCGAAGTCGGGGACGGCGATGCGGGCGCTGGTCGAGTCTTTGGGATCGTGGCCGGCCATGGAGGACAGCATGATCGCGCAATCCTCGACGGTGCGGGCGATCGGGCCGGCCTGGTCGAGCGAGGAGGCGAAGGCGACGATGCCCCAGCGCGAGCAGCGGCCATAGGTCGGCTTGATGCCGGCGATGCCGCAGAAGCTGGCGGGCTGGCGGATCGAGCCGCCGGTGTCGGTGGCCGTCGCGCCGAGGGCGAGGCGGGCAGCGACGGCGGCGGCGGAACCGCCGGAGGAGCCGCCGGGGACGAGGGCGCGGTTGTCGCCGTGGCGCGTCCAGGGATTGGTGACCGGGCCGTAGGCGGAGGTCATGTTGGACGAGCCCATCGCGAATTCGTCGAGATTGGCCTTGCCGAGGAAGACCGCGCCGTCGCGCAGCAGGTTGGCGCTGACGGTGCTTTCGTAGGTCGGCACGAAATGGTCGAGGATGCGGCTGCCGGCGGTAGTGCGCACGCCTTCGGTGCAGAACAGGTCCTTGATGGCGAGCGGGATGCCGGTGAGGTTGCGCGCGTCGCCGCGGGCCAGGGCGGCGTCGGCGGCGGCGGCGTGTTTGAGGGCCAGCTCAGGGGTGACGGTGATGAAGGCGTTCAGGGTGGGGTTGAGCGCGTCGATGGCGGCGAGATAGCCCTGGGTGAGTTCGGTGGCCGAGAATGCGCGCGCGCGCAGGCCGGCGCGGGCGGCGGCCAAGGTGAGATCGAAGTCCATTATTCGATCACCTTCGGCACGGCGTAGAAGTCGCCGGCGCGGTCGGGCGCGTTGGAGAGGACGCGCTCGGGGTCGCCGCCGTCATCGACGACGTCCGGGCGCAGGATCAGGGCCATCTGGGCGGCGCCGGTGAGGGGTTCGACGCCGTCGACGTTCACCTCGTTCAGCAGCTCGATCCAGTTGAGGATGCCCGACAGCTCATGCTGGAGCTGGCCGATCTGGGCCTCGTCGACACGGATGCGGGCGAGCTTGGCGATGCGGCGGACGGTCGCGGGATCGAGCGACATTGTTTCTCCTTGGTCTACAGAACAGGGGCGGCGGACCATACCGGCGCAACAGCGGGGCTTCAACAGCGGCGCGTGGCGGTTTCGTGCATAACGGCGGAACTTGATCGGGAGAACTGATGATGGCGGTGCTGGAGATGCGGGCGTTGCGGGCGGCGTTGGCGCCGGGGCAGCGGTTGATCGGGGTCGATCCGGGGAGCCGGATGGTCGGCGTGGCGCTGTCGGACGTGTCGTTGATGCTGGCGAGCCCCTATGCGTCGCTGCCGCGCGGCAAGCTGATCGTGCTGGCGGCGTCGTTGGGGGAGATCGTGCGCAAGGAGAATGTCGGCGGGCTGGTGATCGGGTTGCCGCTGTCGCTCGACGGCACGGCGGGGCCGGCGGCGCAGGCGGCGCGGGACTGGGCGCATGCGCTGTCCGCCGCGACCGGTTTGCCGGCGGCGATGTGGGATGAGCGGCTGTCCTCGGCGGCGGTGAACCGGTTCCTGATCGGCGAGGCGGATATGACGCGCAAGCGGCGGGCGGGCGTGGTCGATCAGATGGCGGCGGCGTATATTCTCCAGGCGGCGCTCGATGCGAGCGTCTGACGGGGGCGCCGCGTGATGCAGGCTGTGACGGCGGCGGAGTATCGCCGCGGCGTGCTGCTGGTGACGGCGGCGACGGTGGTGTGGAGCAGTGCCGGGCTGCTGGCGCGGCTGGTCGATACCGATCCCTGGACGACGCTGTTCTGGCGCTCCGCCTATGCCGGGCTGTGCCTGTTCGCCTATCTGCTGTGGCGCGACGGGCGGGGGATCGGGGCCGCCTTCGCGCGGCTGGGGGCGGCCGGGCTGGCGATGGCCGTGTGTTTTGCCGCCTCGATGATCTGCTTCATCAACGCACTGGCGCTGACCACGGTGGCGACGGCGCTGATCTACCAGGCGGCCTCGCCGCTATTCGCCGCCGCGATGGCGCGGGTGTTCCTGGGCGAGCGCGTGTCGCGCGGCAAGCTGGTGGCGATCCTGGTGTCGTTCGCCGGCGTTCTGGTGATCGTCGCGGGGGTCCATGACGATGCCAGCCTGTGGGGCAACATCGTGGCCGCCATCTGCGGGCTTAGCTACGCGGCGACGATCGTGCTGGCGCGCGCCCGGCCCGACGTGCCGACCACGGAGGCGAGCGTGGTGGCGATCGTGATCGTGATGGCGGTGAGCGCGCCGATGGCGGTGTATGCGATGCCGGCCTCGGCTATGGCGGTGCTCGGCGTGTTCGGCGTGTTCCAGATGGGGGTGGCGCTGATCATGTTCATGGCGGGGGTGCGGCTGATCCCGTCGGCGGATGCGGGGCTGATCTCGGTGCTCGAGTCGGCGTTGGCGCCGCTGCTGGTGTGGCTGACGTTCGGGGAGAATCCGGGGCTAAACACGTTGATCGGCGGGGCGATCGTGATCCTCGCCGTGATCGCCGCCGCGCGCACGGACCGGGTGGCGTGAGGGCTCAGACGTAGCGCAGGATCACGAAGCCAAGGACGATGCCGGCGGCGACCAGGGTGGTCACCAGGGTCAAGCGGCGCTCGACGAAGTCGCGCACGGTCTCGCCGTAGAAATGCAGCAAGGTGGCGACGAGGAAGAAGCGGGCGCCGCGGGTGACGATGCTGGCGGCGACAAAGACCGGAAAATTGAAGAGCGCGGCCCCGGAGGCGATGGTGACGATCTTGTAGGGGATGGGCGTCAGGCCCTTCATCAGGATGATCAGCAGGCCCCACTCGGCGTAGGAGAGTTTGAAACGCTCGAACGCGGCTTCGTAGTGGTAGGCGCGCAGCAAGGGGATGGCGATGACGTCGAACAGCGCATAGCCGATGAAGTAGCCGAGAATGCCGCCGAGGACGGAGGCGACAGTGCAGATGAAGGCGAGGCGCCAGGCACGGTCGGGGCGGGCGAGCGCCATCGGAATCAGCAGGACGTCGGGCGGGATGGGGAAGAAACTGCTCTCGGCGAAACTGACGATGGCGAGCCAGATCGGCGCACGCGGGCTGGCGGAAAGGGCGAGCACGCGGTGGTAGAAGCGCTTGAGCATGGTGTTCCCCTGAGGATCGCAATGCCCATGCCATGGGCCGGCGCGTCGGGGCAATCGGGGAAGGCACGCGCGCCGGCTGCGGGTTCGATGGACCCTGAGATAGGGTGTTCCCCCGGAACTGGCAGTTCAATGTTGCTGCGCAGATCGCAACCACACGGCAGCCAGCAGAACTTGTGCTTTCCCCGATCGTGGAACACGCTGGTCCTGTCGCCGTCCGAATACGGCCCAGCAGCCAACGCTGGCAGAGGAGAATGTCCGATGATCGAGCTCCGGCATGGCGTGCGCCGACGGTTGTTTCTGGGGTCCGTGCTCGCCGCCCCCGCGATCCTGTCAGCCCGCGCGCAGTCCAAGCCCGGCATCACCGATGCGCTGGTCCAGGCGGCCCGGAAGGAGGGCGTTCTCAGCTACTACCATAACTCCGACATCGGCCCGACCGGCCTGTGGACCGACGCGTTCGCCAGGCGGTTCGCCATCCAGATGAAGAACATGCGCCTGCCCAGCTATCCGCTGTTCGATCGTTGGTTGAACGAAGCCCGCGTCGGCCGCCATTTCGCCGACCTCATCCAGATCACGGACCCGACTTTGCTGAGCTATGCCAACCGCCTCGGCTTCATCGCCAGCTACATCCCCGAGGGCGCAGCGGCGATCCCGGCCGAGCTGTGCGAGGATGGCATCTGGTACGGCCTGTTCACCGACGCGATGGGCATCGGCTACAACAGCAAGACCGTCTCGCCCGAGGAGGAGACACTGATCCAGACCGGCGGGTGGGATGCCCTGGCCGATCCGCGCTGGAAAGGCCGCTTCGGAACGGCAACCCCCGCGTCGGGCGGCAGTTCCTACGCCTTCTGCTATATGTTCCTGGTCACCTTGCGGGCCCGCTACGGCCAGCCCTGGTTTGCCAAACTCGCTGCCCACAAGCCCGATATCTATGCCAGCAAGGCGCCGCTGTTCGAGCGCCTGGCGGCTGGCGAATACGCGCTGATGGACCAGGGCTCATCGGGCACGCTGTCGGACTACTATCTCAAGGGTGCGCCCATCCGCTGGGCCTTCCCCTCCCCCACACCGATCTCGATGACGTCGCAGAGCATTTGCAAGAACGCCCCGCATCCCGCCGCCGCCCGCCTGTTCCAGGAATGGTGCACGACCGCCGAGGGCCAGGCGGAATGGCTGAAACACACCATCGCCGGCGCCACCCGCCCCGACGTGCAGAACCCGCGCCAAGTGGCGAAGGCCGACTGGTACAGGGAATCCTGGTTCCGCGAACCGACGGAACTCTACACCGCCTACCTCAAGGACGCGGCCTTCGCTGATCCAAAGAAGCCGGTGATCGCCGAATGGAACGAGATCTTCAACTACCAGAGCGGGCGCAAAGGCTGACCGGCACCGTCGTATGACCCGCGCCCTCCTGCCCTGGCTGCTCATCCCGTTTCTGACGGTGCTGGTGCTGGTCCCCGTGGGGTTCATGTTCGTCGGCGCGTTCATGTCCGGCGCACTGGCGGACCCGGAGGCGCAGCTGACCCTGGACAAGGTGGCCACCGTCTACACCACCCTGCCCTATCTGCGCACACTCGGATCGACGCTCGCCATCGCCGTGCTGGTGGCCAGCGCGGCGACCATCGGCGGCATCGCCATGGCCTGGCTGACCAGCCGCACCGACCTGCCTGCCCGGCCCGTGATGGAAACCTGCATCATCGCGCCGCTGTTCCTCTCCCCCTTCGTCGGCGCCATCGCATGGCTGGTGCTCGGCTCGCCCAAGGCCGGGCTGCTCAACGTGCTCGCGCGCACGTGGTTCGGCGCGACCGGCCCGGTGCTGAACGTGGCGACACCCGCCGGCATCGTGTTGATCATGGCGCTCTACTACCTCCCCTACGCCTACCTGACCGTCTCCGCCGCTCTGCGCAATATGGACCCGGCGATGGAGGAGGCCGCCTATCTCAACGGCTCCGGCGTGTTGGGCACCGCGCTGAAGGTGACCCTGCCGGTGGTCCGGCCGGCGCTGATCAGCGCCTTCTTCTTCATCTTCGTACTGGCATGCGGCACCTTCGCCATTCCGGCGGTGCTTGATCGCGCCTCCGAGGTGCGCTTCCTCGCCGTCGACGTCTTCCAGGCCAGCGCCACCTACCCGATCGACTACGGCACCGCGGCCGCCATCGGAACGCTGCTGTTCTGGATCTCGGTGATGGGCATCGCCGCCTACCAGTTCGCCTCGCGCGCGGCCCGGCGCTTCGTGACGGTCACGGCACGCGGCTATCGCATCCGCCTGGTACCGTTGCGCGCGCTGCGCTGGCCGCTGGCCGGCGTCGTCGGGGTCTATGTGTTGCTGGCCATCGTGCTGCCCTATCTGGCGCTGATCTGGTCCGCCTTCGCGCGCGCCGGCGGCAGCATCCTGGCCCCGGTCTGGACGTTGAACAACGCCCGCAGCGTGCTCTCCTCCGCCGAGGTCGCCGGCGCGACGGTCAACACGCTGGAGGTCGGCCTGCTGACGCCGACCCTCTGCGTCGCACTCGGCCTGGTGGTCGCCTACGCAGTACGCCGCCTGCGCGTCCGCGGCGCCGGGATCATCGACTACATCGCGATGTTCTCGATCGCCGTGCCCGGCATCGTCTTCGGCACCGGCGTGTTCTGGACCTATGTGCTCACACCCGTCTACGGCACCATCGGCGTGCTGATCCTGGCATTCCTGGCCGCCTACCTACCCTTCGCCTACCGCATCGGCGACACCGCATTGCTGCAGATCGACCGCGCGCTGGAGGAGGCGTCCGCCCTGTGCGGCGCTGGCCATGGCCGCACGCTGCTGCGGATCACCCTGCCGCTGGCACGCCCCGCCCTGCTGTCGGCATGGATCATGGTGTTCATCTTCTCCGTGCGCGAGATCAGTGCCGCGGTGCTGCTGACGTCGTCCGACAACATCGTTCTCTCAGTTCTTTCCTTCAACTATCTCGACTATGGCGATGTGCCGAAGGCCGCGGTCGTCGGCCTGTTGCAGACCGCCATCCTCGCCGCAGGCGTCGTCGCCGGCCGCTTCATCTTCCGCGTCAAGCTTTCGAGTCAGGTGTAAAATGAGCGAGTTGCATGTGCGCGACCTCGTGGTGAAATACGGCAACGTCCTGGCCGTCGACCGGGTGTCGTTCTCCGTGGCCGAAGGGGAGTTCGTCTCCCTGCTCGGCCCCTCCGGTTGCGGCAAGACCACGACCCTGCGCTGCATCGCCGGTCTCGAAAGCGCCACCGCCGGTGAGATCCGCATTGGCGATGACCGTGTCGTCGCCCTGGGCCATGAGACGCCGCCGGAACAACGTGGCGTCAACATGGTCTTCCAGTCCTACGCCGTCTGGCCGCATCTGAGCGTGTTCGACAATGTCGCCTACGGGCTGCGCACCCGCGGGATCGTTGCGCCGCAGGTCGCCAGCCGCGTGGCCGAGGTGCTGCGCCTCGTCGGTCTGGAGGGTTACGGCAAACGCTACGGCACCGAATTGTCCGGCGGCCAGCAGCAGCGCGTCGCCGTTGCCCGCGCCGTCGTCACCGAACCACGCCTGCTGCTGTTCGACGAACCGCTGTCCAATCTCGACGCCGGACTGCGCGAACGCATGCGTTTCGAGTTGCTCGCCTTGCAGCGCCGGCTCGGCCGCACCTCGGTCTACGTCACCCACGATCAGGCCGAGGCAATGGTGATGAGCGATCGCATCATCCTGATGCACCAGGGCCGGATCGTGCAGGAAAGCAGCCCGCGCGCTCTGTACGAGCGCCCGGCCAACCGCTTCGCCGCCGCCTTCGTCGGCAACGCCAACCTGATCGAGGCCGAAATCGTGGCCAGCCACGGCCAGGGCCGTCACAGTGTGCGCCTGCCCGGCGGTCTGGAACTATCCGGCCAGGCGTCGCGCGCCGACTGGCGGCCAGGAAAATCCGTGCTCGTCTGCATCCGGCCGGAGAATATCGAGCCCGCGTCTGAAGGCTTTTCCGCCACCGTCAGCCGCGTGAGCTATCTCGGCCCGATCCAGACGGTGGAACTCCAGGCCGGCCCACTGACCCTGCGCGCCGATCTGCCGTCACGCGTGCGCATCACCGAGGGCGAAACGCTCGCCCTGCGCATCGACCCATCCGCCGTCGTGCTGGTCCCCGAGGACTGAGCCGCCAACATGAGGAAACCGCCATGAAAATCACCCGCGTCCGGCCGATGATGGTCGATCGCTTCCTGTTCGTTGAAATCGAGACCGACAAGGGCATCACCGGCATCGGCGAGTCGGGCACCTGGGGCCAGTTGGAGGCGAGTGCCGCCAGCATCACCAAATACGGCGACTATCTGCTGGGCCGCGACCCGCGCCTGATCGAACACCACTGGAACGTCATGCATCGCGCCAACCACTTCACCGGCGGGGCGATCAACGGCGCCATTTCCGCCATCGACATCGCGTTGTGGGACATCAAGGGCAAGTTCTACAACGCCCCGGTCTACGAACTGCTCGGCGGACGGATGCGCCACACCGCGCGCGTCTACGGCCACGTCAAGGGCCGCACCCGCGACTCCCTGATCGCCGAGGCGGTGCGCCTCAAGGGCCTCGGCTTCAACGCGCTCGGCCACCTCAACCCGCTGCTCGACGAGGATGAGAGCACGCCCTACTTCAAGACCCACGCCCAGAAAATCGAAGACGCCGCCGAAACAGTGCGGCTGCTGCGCGAGGCTGTCGGCCCCGGCGTCGATCTGTGCATCGAAATCCACCGCCGCATGACCCCGCCCGAGGCCATCGCGCTGGCCCGCGCGATCGAGAAGTACAACCCGATGTTCTACGAGGACCCGCTGCGCCCCAACGACCCCGACGCGATGGCCTATGTCGCCAACCAGATCCACATCCCCGTCGCCACCGGCGAGCGCTTCTTCAGCATCTACCAGTTCCAGACCCTGCTGAACCGCCGCGCCGTCACCTATCTGCGCCCCGACGTCTGCCTGGTCGGCGGCATCACCGGCACCAAGAAGGTCGCGGCCATGGCGGAGGCGAATGACTGCATGGTGGTGCCGCACAACCCGCTATCCATCATCAGCACCGCCGCCTGCCTGCAAATCGCCGCCTGCATCCCCAACTTCGCCATCCAGGAATACCCGACCCGCACCCCGGAGATCGACGGCTCCACCGCCGTGCTTGGCGATGGCATGGCGACCGGCTTGCGCGACCAGGTCGGCGGCTTCATCGCCATCCCCGACGGGCCGGGCATCGGGCTCACCCTGGTGGCCGACATCGAGAAGAAGTTCCCACCGCGCCCACGCCCAATCGCCATGCGCCCGCACTTTGACGGCGGCGTGGTGGACATGTAGCCAAAGCGGGCCGGCCACCAAAATATACCGGCCATGCCGCACACGGGTTTGCGCCCTTGAACGGGGGCGTTATTCCAACCAACGTTAGAATAACGCGGGATGGCAAATGCCTCCCGCCGGTTCCGGGAGATCCAGATGGTCGACTATTCGGGCTACCCGTTTATCAAGTTCGAGCAGGCGGACCGGGTCATGACGGTAACGTTCAACCGGCCCGACGCGCTCAATGCCATGACGGCGGAAATGCACGAGGAAACCTCGCGGATTTTCACCGACCTTGGCATGGACCACTCGATTGACGTGATCATCCTCACCGGCGCCGGCATATCGACGTGACGGTGCTGGGGGCGTTCGAGGTGGCGGAGAATGGGGATTTGGCGGGGGTGAGCCGGGAGGAGTTGCAGGCGCGGAGCGGCGCGCCCTTGCGGTTCGCGGCGGATTGCGGGGTTCTGGCGGCGCCCGATATCGTGGACGCGGGGTGATGGCGTTGGATTGGATCGACGTGAACGGGGCGGCGTTGCGCTACGACGTGCAGGGCGAGGGGCCGGCGGGGTTGGTGCTGGTGCATGAGATGGGGGGGACGCTGGAGAGTTGGGACGAGGTGTTGCCGGCGCTGCTGCCGGGGCGGCGGGTGTTGCGGTATGACACGCGGGGGGCCGGGCAGTCGGAGAAGTTGCGTGGGGCGGTGACGTTTGGGACCATGGCTGGGGATATCGCGGCGCTGCTGGATGTGGCGGGGATGGCGGGGAAGGTGGCGCTGGCGGGATGCGCGGTGGGGGCGGGGATCGCGTTGACGTTCGCGGGCACCTATCCGGCGCGGGCCGCGGCGGTGGTGGCGATGGCGCCGGCGACGGGGATGGCGGCGGAGCGGCGAGAGGGAGTGCTGGCGCGGGTGGCGGCGACGGAGGCGGCGGGGCTGCGGGCGGCGGTGGAGGAGAGTTTCGCGTCGTCCTATCCGCCGGAGGTGCAGCACGATGCGGAGGTGTTCCGCCGGTTCCGGGCGCGCTGGATGGCGGGCGATCCGCAATCCTACGCGGCGATTTATCGGATGTTGGTGAACGCCGAGTTGGGGGAGGTGCTGGCGGCGATTTCGTGTCCGGTGCATTGCATCGCGGGGACGCTGGATCGGTTGCGGCCGCCCGAGGTGGTGCGGCCGATCGCCGCGGGGATCGCGGGGGCGACGTTCCAGGCGATCGAGAGCGGGCATTTCATGGCGGTGCAGACGCCCGGGGTGGTGGCGGCGGCGATTAATGGGTTTTTGCGGCCGTTGGGTTTTTGAGGGGGGCTATTCGTTCTGCTTCAGCTCGGTGACCATCGCATCGCGCATGAGGAATTTCTGCACTTTGCCGGTGACGGTCATGGGGAAGGCGTCGACGAAGCGGACGTGGCGGGGGATTTTGAAATGGGCGATGCGGTCGCGGCAGAAGGCGCGGATGTCGTCCTGGGTCGCGGTGGTGGCGGGGCGGAGGCGGATCCAGGCGCAAAGCTCCTCGCCGTATTTCGCATCGGGAATGCCGAAGACCTGGACGTCGGCGACGGCGGGGTGGCCGAAGAGGAATTCCTCGATTTCGCGGGGATAGATGTTCTCGCCGCCGCGGATCACCATGTCCTTGCTGCGGCCGGTGATGGAGATATAGCCCTCCGGGTCCATGACGCCGAGATCGCCCGAGTGCAGCCAGCGGGCGGCGTCGATGGCTTCGCGGGTTTGCGCTTCGCCGTTCCAGTAGCCGCGCATGACCATGTGGCCGCGGAAGCAGATTTCGCCCTGGGTGCCGCAGGGCACGGTGCGGCCGTCGGGGCCGATGATTTTCACTTCCATATGCGGCTGCACACGCCCGATGGTCGTCACCCGCCGCGCGATACTGTCGTCGAGCGCCGTCTGCATGCTGCTGCCTGACAGTTCCGTCATGCCGTAGATGATCGTGATGCCGCCGATATGCATCTCGCTCATGATGCGCCGCATGAATTCGGCCGGGCAGGGCGAACCACCGATGAAGCCGAGGCGCAATGTATGGAGGTCGAATTTCGCGAACTCCGGGTGGTTCAGCATTGCCACGAACATCGTCGGCACCCCGCCGAGCGCGTCGCAGCGTTCGTCCCGCACCGCCTCGAGCGCGGCGATCGGGTCGAACGCCTCGCCCAGATAGATCACCGTGATGCCCTTCAGCACGCTGGCGATGCTGCCCAGCACCATGCCGCCGACGTGGTAGAGCGGCAGCGGGTTGCAGAACCGCTCGCCGCCAGTGAAGCCGGCGCATTCCGCAAAGAACAGCGCGTTGTTGACCAGGCCGTGATGGGACAAGGTCGCGGCCTTGGGCGAACCGGTGGTGCCGGAGGTGAACTGGATGTTGATGGGATCGTCGGGCTGCAAGGTTTCGGCCAGTTCGGCGAGGCGCGCACGGCCGGCCGGCGCGTCCATCGCGGCGACGGCGGCGAGGGTGAAGAAGCCGGGCTCGTCGGTGTCGGCCATGTGGATCACGGTGGTCAGGTGCGGCAATCGTGCCGCCGCGAGGTACCCGGGGGGGCAGTGGGCAAGCTCCGGCGCGAGGCTGCGCAGGATGGCGATGTAGTCGGTGGTCTTGAAGCGGTCGGCGGTGATCAGCGCCCGGCACTCCACTTTGGCGAGGGCGTATTCGAGTTCGGAGGCGCGATAGCCGGGGTTGAGGTTCACCAGGATCAGCCCGGCCTTGGCGGTGGCGTATTGGCTGATCACCCATTGCGCGCGGTTCGGCGACCACAGGCCGACCCGGTCGCCCGGCACGAGACCCAACGCCACCAGCCCGGCGGCGAGGCGATCGGCTTGATCGCGCAAGGCGGCGAAGGAAAGCCTGATGCCCTGGTCGCGCACCACCAGCGCCTCGCGATCGGGCCAGCGCGCCGCCGCGGCATCGAGCGCGGCGCCGAGAGTGACGTTGAGCAGAGGTGTGGGGGATATACTGTGATGATAGCTGAGCGACTTCATAGCGACGCCTCCCGCTGGGCCAAATTATTTGGCTTATTTCGACCACGGTGCCAAATGCGAGGCGCACTGTCAATACTTGCAATACTGCCTGGAGCGGCTGTGGGATCGTCGGCGGGGCAGTGGCTACAGTGGTGGGATGCGAAGTGCATCCCACCCTGCTTGCTTGAGTCGCAAAAGTTTTTTGTTTCTTTTTTCGTAACTGCCCAGGTAGGGGTCCGCGGTGGCCGGTTGACTCAAGAATGCAGACATGAGTCAAGCTCCCCATGTCCCTTCCGCCTGATTCCCGACCGCAACCGACCGATCCCTCACCGCCCGGCGCCACGGCGGCGGCGGACATCATTGGCACGCTGGTCACCCGTATTAGCGAACTGCAAGAGC
>JAYTUU010000079.1:0-24618 GCA_043744375.1 Rhodospirillales bacterium
GTTCGGCAAATGGTCCGGCACCGAAGTCAAGATCGACGGCGAGGAGCTGCTGATCATGAAGGAGTCCGACATCATGGGCATCATCGAAGGCACCCCGGCTGCGAAGAAGAAGTAGGGGCGCGTTCCGGGCGGCTCTGGCCCGACGGCTCTGACCAGTACCACGCACTTAGTACTACGCAAGGAATACACATATGGCTGCCAAAGACGTACGCTTCGGCGGTGATGCCCGCGCCCGTATGCTGCGCGGCGTCGACATTCTCGCCGATGCCGTGAAGGTGACGCTTGGCCCCAAGGGCCGCAATGTCGTGCTCGACAAGAGTTTTGGCGCGCCCCGCATTACGAAGGATGGGGTCACCGTCGCCAAGGAAATCGAGCTTGCCGACAAGTTCGAGAACATGGGCGCCCAGATGGTGCGCGAAGTTGCCAGCAAGACCAATGACGTCGCGGGCGACGGCACCACGACCGCCACCGTGCTGGCGCAGTCGATTGTTCGCGAGGGCGCCAAGGGCGTCGCCGCCGGCATGAACCCGATGGACCTCAAGCGCGGCGTCGACAAGGCCGTGGCGGCCGTCGTCGAGGAACTGAAGAAGCGCTCGAAGAAGATCACGACCCAGGCCGAGACGGCGCAGGTCGGTTCTATTTCCGCGAACGGTGAAACCGAGATCGGCAAGATGATCTCGGAAGCCATGCAGAAGGTTGGCAACGAGGGCGTCATCACGGTTGAGGAAGCCAAGGGCATCCAGACCGAGCTCGACGTCGTCGAGGGCATGCAGTTCGATCGCGGCTATGTCTCCCCGTATTTCATCACGAATGCGGAGAAGATGATTTGCGACATGGACCAGCCGTACATCCTGATCCACGAGAAGAAGCTCTCGGGCCTGCAGCCGATGCTTCCGCTGCTTGAGACGATCGTGCAGTCGGGCCGTCCGCTGATGATCATTGCCGAGGACGTCGAGGGCGAGGCCCTGGCGACCCTGGTGGTGAACAAGCTGCGCGGCGGACTGAAGGTTGTGGCCGTGAAGGCGCCGGGCTTCGGCGATCGTCGCAAGGCGATGCTCGAAGACATCGCCATCCTGACCGGTGGCCAGGTGATCAGCGAAGATCTCGGCATCAAGCTCGAGAGCGTGACGCTCGCGATGCTCGGCAAGGCCAAGAAGGTCGTGATCGAGAAGGAGAACACCACGATCGTCGAGGGCGCCGGCAAGAAGGCCGACATCACCGGCCGCTGCAACCAGATCCGTGCGCAGGTCGAGGAAACCACCTCGGACTACGATCGCGAGAAGCTGCAGGAGCGTCTGGCGAAGCTCGCGGGCGGCGTTGCGGTTATTCGCGTCGGCGGCTCGACCGAGGTTGAGGTGAAGGAGCGCAAGGATCGCGTGGACGATGCGCTGCACGCGACGCGTGCGGCCGTCGAGGAAGGCATTGTTCCGGGCGGCGGCGTCGCTCTGGCACGGGCCAGCCTGGTGCTCGGCAAGCTGAAGGTCGATAACGAGGACCAGCGGCACGGCGTCGAGATCGTTCGCAAGGCGCTGCAGTCGCCGATCCGCCAGATTGCCGAGAATGCCGGCGAAGATGGTGCGGTGATTTCCGGCAAGGTGCTGGAGAACAACGAGTACAACTGGGGCTTCGACGCACAGAGCGGCGAGTTCAAGGACATGGTGAAGGCCGGTATCATCGACCCGACGAAGGTCGTGCGCACCGCCCTGCAGGATGCGGCCTCGGTTGCGGGCCTGCTGATCACCACCGAGGCGATGATTGCCGATCGTCCCGAGAAGAAGGCCCCCGCGGGCGGTCCTCCGGGCGGCGGCGGCATGGGCGGCATGGGCGATATGGATTTCTGATCCATACTGCCTGGCTTACGAAAGAGGGGCGGGCCGCAAGGTCCGCCCCTTTTTTGGCCCAGAATGGCTTTTTGGCCCAGAATGGCTTTTTGGCGCAGAATGGGCTTTTTGGCGCGCAAGCGGCGGTTGCGGACGGCGTATCCCGTCACAGTAGTGGCGTGAATACAGGTGCAAACGAGTTATGATTGACTCCTCGCCATATTTCTGCGCCAACTCCCAGTTGCAATCGTATTTTGGCTCGCCTTGCTGCGCTCTCTGTCGGATCCCGGGAAGAAGTCCGGGACCAGGTGCCTTCAAGTCACTCCAAGGCCCGGTTGTCTGACGTCGCGTGATCTTACGCGGGGTCCTAGACAGAGAAAGAGACGCAGCTATGGCTATTGGTACTGTTAAGTGGTTCAACACCACAAAAGGCTTTGGGTTCATCATGCCGCAAGACGGTGGTAAGGACGTGTTCGTCCATATCACAGCCGTGCAGGCTGCTGGGCTCCGTGGCTTGGACGAGGGGCAGAAGGTCAGCTACGACGTGGAAATGGAGCGCGGCAAGGCCGCCGCCACCAACCTCAAGATCGCCTAAACTTCTTCTTCTCGTGCGTACAAGCTCGAAATGAACGACTTCCGTTGATCGCATAGAGTGTGCGGTGGGCGGGAGTCGTTTCTTTTTGAGCGCAAGGATACAGACGACCCCATTCTTCCAAACCGCTGCGTGACGATGCGGCGGACCACCCCCTCCCAGGAGTAATCGAGACATGGCTATCGGTACCGTGAAGTGGTTCAACACCACGAAAGGCTTCGGGTTCATCATGCCGCAAGACGGCGGCAAGGACGTGTTCGTGCACATCACCGCCGTCCAGGCGGCCGGCCTGCGTGGCCTCAATGATGGCCAGAAGGTCAGCTATGACGTGGCAATGGAGCGCGGCAAGGCTGCCGCCACCAACCTCAAGCTGGCCTGAACCCGACTGGCTGACGAAAGGGCCGTACCTGCGTCAGCAGGTGCGGCCCTTCCCGTTTGTGGCCCTTCCCTTTTGGAGGGAGACGGGCGATCCTCGGCGGATGTTCACATTGCCCGAGCTCGAAGCCGCCGCGGACCTCGTCCACACGGCCTTTCCCGCCACCCCCAGCCTGGCCTGGCCCCTGCTGGCGGCGCGCGCCGGCGCGGAGGTCTGGGTCAAGCACGAAAACCACACGCCCACCGGCGCCTTCAAGGTGCGCGGCGGCCTGACGTTTTTCGACCGTCTGCGCCGCGAGCGTCCGGATGTGCGCGGCGTTGTTTCGGCCACGCGCGGCAATCACGGGCAGTCCCTGGCCTATGCCGGCGCGCGCGCGGGCGTCGCGGTCACCATCGTCGTGCCGCATGGCAACAGCACCGAGAAGAACGCGGCGATGCGTGCGCAGGGCGCCGTGCTGATCGAGCATGGCGAGGACTTTGACGCCGCCCGGCAGCACGCCCGCGCCTTGTCGGCGCGTGACGGCCTGGAATTCGCGCCTTCGTTCCATCCCGATCTCGTCGTCGGCGTCGCGACCTGGGCGCTCGAACTGTTCCGCACCGCGCCGCCGCTCGACGCGCTTTACGTGCCGATCGGCCTCGGTTCGGGGATCTGCGGGGCGATCATGGCGCGCGATCTTCTGGGCCTGACCACCGAAATCGTTGGCGTGCAAAGTACTGGTGCGCCGTCGTACGCGTTGTCCTTCGCCGCAGGGCATGTGGTCGAGACCCAGCGCGCCGAAACCCTCGCCGACGGCATGGCGACCCGCATTCCGGACCCCGCCGCCCTGGCCATCATCCGGGCCGGCGCGTCCCATATCGTCACCGTGTCCGACGACGAAGTCGCCGCAGCCATCCGGGCGTATTGGACGGATACCCATAATCTGGCCGAGGGCGCCGGCGCCGCTCCGCTCGCGGCATTGCTCCAGGAACGCGACCGCCGGGCCGGCCAGCGCATCGGCGTGGTGCTCTGCGGTGGCAATATCGACCTCGACCTGTTCCGCACGTGGGTGCTCGGGACGGCCTGACGGACGGCAGGGTGAGGAAGCAAGGCGGGGGTGTGTTTGGTGGTGCCTGGTTGGAGGTAGGAGTTGAAGGCTGCGGCGACGTTGCGGACGAAAAGGCGGGTATGTTCGGGGATGCGGAGGGAGCGGCGTCCCACTCGACGATGACGTCCCGGCCAGATAGGGTCGGCTCCGGCCGGCCATTCTTCTATAAGGCGCCGGCTTTCTCCAGCCGGACGGGACGCGCGTGATGACCCAGCACTCTCCACCCCCGCGACCCGATGCAGTGAAAAGCGGCGCCACGGAACACGCTTTGGCGCATTACTTGTCGATATTCCCCAGCCTGCGCCTGCTCGTGCTTGGCGACATCATGCTGGATCGCTATGTGCTGGGGGATGTCCGGCGTATTTCGTCCGAGGCGCCGATCCCTGTTCTGCATGCCCAGACGCGCCGGCATGTTCTCGGCGGCGCCGGAAATGTGGCGCAGAACGCCGCGGCTCTTGGCGCCGCTGCCGTGCTGATCGGCGTGTGCGGGCATGATGGGCCGGGCGGTGAGATCACCGAAACGCTCCGTGGGACGGCTTTGATCATCGACCGGCTGGTGCGTGTTGCCGGCCGCCCGACGACGGTTAAGACACGCTTCATGGCTGGAGCGCATCAGTTGCTGCGCCTCGACGAAGAGGTCACCAGCCCGATCGCGCCCGCGATCGAGGATGCTGTGCTGGCGCAATTCGAGGCGGCATTGCCGGAGTGCGATATCGTGGTCTTGTCGGACTATTCGAAGGGGGTGCTGACCGACACGGTTCTCGCCCGTGCGATCGCGCTGTCCCGTGCCGCCGGCCGCCAGGTGATCGTGGACCCCAAGCGCGTGCGCTTCGGGGCATACGCCCATGCCAGTGTGCTGACCCCGAATGCAATCGAGGTGACCCGCACGACGGGCATCGAGGCGACGGAGAATGACGGTGCGGCGGCGGCGGCCCTGGCCGCGATGGAGCAGGCCGAGGCCGATGCGGTGTTGGTCAAACGCTCGGAAAAGGGTTTGACCCTGGTGCGCCGTGGCAGCGCGCCCATTCATATTCCGACGCGCGCACAGCAGGTTGCCGACGTGTCGGGGGCTGGCGATACGCTGGTGACGACATTTGCGCTGGCCCTGGCGGCCGGCGCCCCCATGCATGAGGCGGCGGCGCTGAGCAATGCCGCGGCCGGCATCGTCGTCGGCAAGTCGGGAACCGCGACCGTCGGTCACGCAGAATTGTACGAGGCGCTGCACCGGACGGAATGGCTGGCGATCGACGAAAAAGTTGCGGACCGGGAGACGGCGCTGGCGCGCATCGCGGGGTGGCGGCGGGCCGGGCTGCGGGTTGGTTTCACGAATGGATGCTTTGACTTGATCCACCCCGGCCATGTCCGATTACTCGCGCGTGCACGGGCGGCCTGTGATCGGCTCGTTGTCGGCCTCAACAGCGACGCTTCGGTGCGCCGGCTCAAGGGGCCGGATCGGCCGGTGCAGAACGAAACGGCGCGGGCCACGGTGATGGCATCGATGGCTTCGGCCGATCTCGTGGTTCTGTTCGAGGAGGATACGCCGCTCCATCTGATCGAGGCGATCACGCCTGATCTGCTGTTCAAGGGCGCGGATTATCGGATTGATCAGGTGGTCGGCGGTGAATTTGTTCTGTCCAAAGGAGGGCGGGTTGAGTTAATTCCGCTCGAAGAGGGCCATAGTACGACCAATACGATCCGCAGGATCAATTTAGGGACTTGAGCACGGTTTATGAACGATCAAACCCCCCATCTTCGCCGCCTCGAAGCCGAGAGCATCCACATTCTGCGGGAGGTTGCGGCCGAATGCCGCAACCCCGTGATGCTGTACTCGATCGGCAAAGACTCGACGGTGATGCTGCATCTGGCGATGAAGGCCTTCTACCCGGCCAAGCCGCCCTTCCCGCTGCTCCACATCGACACGACGTGGAAGTTCCGCGACATGATCACCTTCCGGGACGAGACGGTCGATCGGCTCGGTGTCAAGCTGATCAAATACACGAACGAGGAGGCCCGCAGCCAGGGCGTCAATCCGTTCGAGCACGGCGCGTACTATACGCACGCGATGAAAACGATCGCGCTGAAGGCGGCCCTGACGGCCGGTGGCTACGACGCAGCTTTTGGTGGCGCGCGCCGCGACGAGGAGAAATCCCGCGCCAAGGAGCGGATTTTCTCCTTCCGCACCGCTGCCCATGAGTGGGACCCGAAGAACCAGCGGCCGGAATTCTGGCACCTCTATAATGGCCGGGTGAACAAGGGTGAGTCGGTGCGGGTGTTTCCGTTGTCGAACTGGACCGAGTTGGACATCTGGTCGTACATCATGCAGGAGGGGCTGCCGGTGGTGCCGCTGTACTTCGCCGCCGAGCACCCGACCGTCACGCGCGATGGCACCATCATCGTGGTTGACGACGACCGCATGCAGTTCCTGCCCGGCGAAACCCCGGTGATGCGCAAGGTGCGCTTTCGCTCGCTCGGCTGCTGGCCGCTCTCGGGGGCGATCGAGTCGGATGCCACGTCGCTGCCGGAGGTCGTGGTCGAAATGCTGGCGACACGGGTGAGCGAGCGCGGCGGCCGGTTGATCGACAAGGACGCGTCGGACTCGATGGAAAAGAAGAAGCGCGAGGGGTATTTCTGATGAACGTCGTTATCCCGGAAGCCGGGCTTGACGCCTTCCTCGCCGCGCAGGCGGAGCTTGGCCTCCTGCGTTTCCTCACCTGCGGTAGCGTCGATGACGGCAAATCCACCCTGATCGGGCGGTTGCTGCATGAGGCCGGCATGATCCTGGACGACCAGCTCGTCATGCTCGAGAAGGATTCTGTCCGGCACGGCACCACGGGCGAGGAGATCGATTTCGCGCTGCTGGTGGACGGGCTGGAGGCCGAGCGCGAGCAGGGCATCACCATTGACGTGGCCTATCGCTTTTTCACCACCGACCGCCGCCGCTTCATGGTCGCCGACACGCCTGGGCATGAGCAATACACCCGCAACATGGCGACCGGGGCGGCCAACGCCGATCTCGCGGTGCTCCTGGTCGATGCGCGCAACGGGCTGATGACGCAGACCCGGCGGCATGCCTTCGTGGTCTCGCTGATGGGCATTCGCCACGTCGTGCTGGCCGTCAACAAGATTGACCTGGTGGATTTCAGCGAGGCGCGGTTCCACGAAATTCGCCTCGAGTTCGAGACGATGGTGCGCAACCTTGGCTTCGCCAGCGCCGCGGCCATCCCGATTTCCGCCCGCTTCGGCGATAACATCACCGTCCCCAGCGTGCGTGCGCCCTGGTATACCGGGCCGACGATGCTCGACTATCTTGAAACGGTCGACGTCTCTGACACTACGGCACGCCCGTTCCGGATGCTCGTGCAGTGGGTCAGCCGGCCCGATCACACCTTCCGTGGCTATGCGGGGACGGTTGCCACCGGCAAGGTTCGCCCGGGTGAGCGTATCAATGTTGCGAGTTCGGGTATTGGCGCCACCGTCAAGCGCATCGTGACCATGGATGGCGATCTGCCGGAGGCCCGTGCCGGCACCGCCGTTACCCTGGTGCTTGCCGAGGAAGTGGATATTTCTCGCGGCGATGTCGTGATGACCGGCGAGCCGGTGACGGTGACCGATCGGTTCGACGCCAATCTGGTGTGGCTGAGCGAGGCGCCGCTCTATCCCGGCCGCGGCTATCTGCTGAAGCTCGGTGCCACGACGGTGGGTGCCAGCGTCACGCGCATTCTGCATCGTGTCGATATCAACACCTACGAGCACGTGACCGCCGATACGCTGCGGATGAACGACGTGGCTGACGTGACTGTCTCGCTCGGTACCGGGATTGCCGTGGAGGCCTATGCGGGCAATCACGATCTCGGCGGCTTCATCCTGATCGACCGGCTGACCAATTCCACCGTGGCCGTCGGCATGGTCACGCGCGTCGCGGCTTCGGCGGGCGGCGTGATCTGGCAGAAGCAGGTGATCGACAAGGCGGCCCGCGCGGCGATGAAGGGCCAGCACCCGGCGGCGTTGTGGTTCACCGGGCTGTCCGGCGCCGGCAAGTCCACGATTGCTAATTTGGTGGAACAGAAGCTGCACGCGATCGGCCGCCACACGGCGGCGCTCGACGGTGACAACGTGCGGCACGGGCTGAACAAGGATCTGAGCTTCTCGGAGGCCGATCGGATCGAGAACATCCGCCGCGCCGCCGAGGCGTCCAAGCTCATGGTCGAGGCCGGGCTGATCGTGCTCGTCAGCTTCATCTCGCCCTACCGCTCCGATCGCGAGGCGGCGCGGGAGCTGTACGAGCCCGGCGAGTTCATCGAGGTTTTCGTCGACACTCCGGTGGATGAATGCCGCCGGCGAGACCCCAAGGGCCTCTACAAGCGCGCCGATGCCGGCGAGATCCGCAACTTCACCGGTGTCTCGGCGCCCTATGAGACGCCGCTGAATCCGGAACTGACGCTCGACACGACGTCCGCCACCGCCGAGCAACTGGCGGATCGGGTTGTCGAAGCATTGCGCGCACGTGGCCTTTTCGTAACCTGAGCGATTTGAGGGCGAAAGCGGCCCCAACACGCCGCTTTCCCCTCGAATTTCCGGCGGACCACGCTATATTCCTGGCGTCTGGGGAGGACCAATACAGATGATCCGCCGTTCCGCCTTGTTTGCTGCCGCGGCACTTGTGACCGTCATGGCTTTTGCGCCGGAGCTCGCGTTTGCGCGGGCCGGCAGTTCGACATCGACCGGCAGCCGGGGCACGCGCACCTACACCACGCCGCCCACCACCAACACCGCGCCGACAACGGCGGCGCCGATGCAGAGCACTGTGACCCCGCAACCGGGACCGTCCGCGCCGAATGTGGCCGCGCCGGCCGCTGCTGCTGCGTCGTCTTCCTTCTTCAGCCGGTCGCCGTTCATGGCGGGCCTGATGGGTGGCCTGCTCGGCGCCGGCATCGGCGGGATGCTGTTCGGCGGCGGCATGTTCCATGGCCTCGGTGGTTTCAGCAGCTTCATCGGCTTCCTGCTGCAAATCTTCGTGGTCGTGGGCATCGGCTGGATGCTCTGGAGCTTCTTCGCCCGTCGCCGCATGGCGACGGCGGGGGGACCCGACATGATGCCGAGGACGGTCGAACCTGATCGGCGTATCGGCGCTGGTGGTGGCGGTGGCATGGGGTCTGCTCAGCCGCAGGTGGCCATCACGGCCGACGACTTCGCCGCCTTCGAGAGCCTTTTGCAGAAGACCCAGGCGGCCTGGTCGGCGCATGATCTGAACGCGCTGCGTGGGATCGTCACGCCGGAGATGGTCAGCTACTTCGCCGACCAGATGGGCGAGCAGGCGAGCCGCGGCGTGCGCAACATGGTCGGCGACGTCAAGCTGGAGCAGGGGGACCTGGCCGAGGCGTGGGCGGAACCGGGCCGTGAATACGCGACGGTTGCGATGCGGTTCTCGATGATCGACGTCACGCGGGACGCCAGCGGACGGGTGGTCGAGGGCGACCCGACGCAGCGCACACAGGCGACCGAAATCTGGACGTTCCTGCGCGCCGGCGGTGGCGGCTGGATCCTCTCGGCGATCCAGCAGGCGCGCTGACTCTAAGCCTCTTGCGGTAGCGGCGGCACGTACCAATCGGGCCGCCGCTTGTCGCGAAATGCCGCCGTGCCCTCGCGGCCCTCGCGCGCATTCCGCTGCATCCAGCCTTCATGCGACAATTGCGCCATATCGCGCTCGCTGAGCGTCAGCCCGTTGGCGGCGAGGAAGCTGTGCTTGGTCACGGCAATGGCGCCGGGCGCTGACAGAAACACGGCATCGAGCACGTCATCCACCCGGCGTTCGATGGCTTCGGCAGCGACGATCTCGTGCACCAGACCGATGCGGCAGGCTTCCTCGGCGCCAAATCGCTCGCCGGTCAGCGCGTAGCGGCGGGTCTGGCGGAGGCCGATGGCGTTGACCATGTGGGTCGAAATCGGGGTCGGCGCGACGCCCACGCGCACCTCGGTGATGCCGAAATACGCGTCCGGCGTGGCCAGCGCGACGTCCACGCAGGTGACGATGCCGCAGCCGCCGCCGAAACAGGCGCCCTTGACCACCGCGATCGTCGGCTTGGGAAACTCGTTGAGCAGTTGCATGGCCCGCGTCGTTGCCATCGAGGCCGCGAAGGCCTGCTCGGGCGGGTAGGTAGCGGCCTTGGCCAGCCAGTTTATATCGGCGCCGGCCTGGAAATGCTTGCCGGCACCGCGCAGGACGAGGGCGCGCACCGCGGGGTCGGGAGCGAGGCGGAGCAGGCCCTGGATCAGCGCGTCCAGCAGATCGGCGTCGTAGGCGTTGCCGACCTCCGGCCGGTTCAACGTGACGTGCGCGACGCCGCGGGCGTCGATGTTCAGCAGGACGGAAGTCATGATGTCACCAGTGCCGGATCGGTATTGGAGCCGCAGACGAGCACGCCGACGCGGGCGTTGGGCGGGGGCGTCCAGGCGCCCGAGAGCAGTGCCGCCAGGGCGGTGGCACCGCCGGGCTCGGCGATCAGGCGCATGCGGTCCCACAGGCTGCGCTGCGCGGCCACGATCGCATCGTCGCTGACCAGAACGGCCCCGCTCACATAGGCGCGGGCGATCGGGAACATCAGCGCGCCGACCTGGCGCGCGCCGAGGGCGTCGGCCGCGATCCCGCCGACGGCGGCCGGCACCGGCGCTCCGGCAGCGAGTGCGTCATGCAAGGCAGGGCACGCGGCCGGCTCCACGCTTACCACCTTGATGCGCCCGGCGAGCCAGGCGGCCATTCCGCCGATCAGGCCACCGCCGCCGGTGGCCACCAGGATATGGGTCAGGTCGGGGGCGTCGGCCTCGAACTCGCGTGCGGTCGTGCCCTGGCCGGCGAGCACGGCCGGGTGGTCATAGGCGTGCACCTCCATCGCGCCGGTCTCGGCGCCGCGAAGACGGCTGGCGGCGAGGGCCTCGGCATAGGTGGCGCCAATGCGGACCAGGCGGGCGCCGAAACTCTCGATCCGCGCGCGCTTCGACGCCGGGGTTAGCTCCGGCACGAAGATCTCCGCGGTCAAGCCGAGGGTCCGGGCGGCATAGGCGACGGCGGCGCCATGGTTGCCGCCAGAGGCCGCGATTACGCCGGCGGGTGGGAGTGCTCCTTCGTCGCGCGCCGACAGAATACGGTTGAACGCGCCGCGGGGCTTGAAGCTGCCGGCGTGCTGGAGGAGTTCGAGCTTGAGCGTTATCGGATACGCGAGGCCGAAATCGCCGGCCGCGAGGCGCATGACGGGCGTGTGCCGCACATAGGGCGCGATGCGTGCCGCGGCGGCGGTGATGTCAGCCTGATCGGGTTTCATGCGGCAAGCCATGCCATGCCACGCCCGCGACTGTAAACCCGGCGACCGCAAACCCCCGCGGGGCTCGGTCATACGATCATTCCCCTTGGTTTTACGACGTTAACGCGCCATGTTCACGCCCATGCAGATCCACGCAAGTTGCGTTGCCCGGGACGGCGTCGGGGTGATCCTTCTAGGCCCGTCGGGGGCCGGGAAGTCTGATCTCGTGTTGCGGCTGCTTGACCGGGGATTCGTGCTGGTGGCGGATGACCGGGTGGATCTGGTGGATGGCATCGCGCGGCCGCCTGCTGCTCTCGCCGGGCTTCTTGAGGTTCGCGGTCTCGGCATCATCAGGATGGCGTATGTGGAGCAGGCTGGTCTTGCGCTCGCCGTTGAACTCGGTCAGGAGACGGACCGTATGCCGGAACCGCGTCGCCATCAGATGTTGGGTCTTCCTGTCGTGACCGTCGATGCCCGTGCGGCCTCGGCGGCGCAGCGCGTGGAATTGGCGTTGAATTGTGCGCTCGGACGGGTCGTCCAGACGGTCGGAGCCTTCGCGGCGTGACCGGGACGACCGACACGCCACCGGCGGCGCGGCGGCGTGTGGTGCTGGTCAGTGGTCTGTCGGGGGCGGGCAAGGCCTCGGTGCTCAGGGCGCTGGAGGATATCGGCTTCGATGCGATCGACAACCCGCCGCTGGAGCTGATCGAAAACCTGGTCAACCGGGCCGATGGCGGTGGCCAGAACATTGCCATCGGGATTGATGCCCGCTCGCGCGGGTTCGATCCGGACCTGGTTCTGCGCACGGTCGCGCGGCTGCATCTGAACCCGGCGATCTCGGCCGAGCTGTTGTTCGCCTGGGCTGACGAGGCGGTGTTGCTGCGGCGCTATACGGAAACGCGCCGGCGCCACCCGCTCGCGCCGCAGGGTCGCGTCAGCGACGGTATTGCGGCCGAGCAGCAGATCACCGCCCCGCTGTATAGCGCGGCGGACCTGGTGATCGATACGTCGGACCTGCCGCTGGCGTCACTGCGGCATTTGATCGAGGGCCGGTATGGACCGGATGCGGCCGATGACACGCGGCTTGGTCTGTCGGTTTCGCTGGTGTCCTTCGCGTTTCCCGCAGGGCTGCCGCGGGAGGCGGATATCGTGCTGGACGCGCGGTTTCTGCGAAACCCCCATTACGATCCGCAACTTAGGCGGCGTACTGGAAGTGATCCTGAAGTTGCGGCGTATGTTGCGGGAGACCCTGATTTCGCGGCGTTCTTCGGCCAGGTCACCGGCCTGCTCAGTCTTGTCTTGCCCCGCTTTGTGCAAGAGGGCAAGAAATACGCGACCATCGCGGTCGGATGTACTGGCGGCCGGCATCGGTCCGTCACCATCATCGAGCGGCTGGCGGCACACTTGCTGGATACGGGCTGGCGCGTGAGTACGACACATCGGGAACTTGCCCGCGAGAGCACGCTGGCTCGCGCGGATCTCCGACGTGTCGGCAGCGTGGCTGGCGTGTTGTCCGGCGCAACCCAGGAGCCCTGAGGGCACCCATGATCGGACTCGTGCTGGTCACCCACGGCCGCCTCGCCGAGGAAATGCGGCTGGCGATGGAGCATGTCGTCGGACGGCAGCGCAATGTCGCGACCGTCTGCATCGGCCCCGACGACGACATGGAGGGGCGGCGGGCGGAAATCCATCGCCGCATCGAGGAAGTCGATACCGGTGACGGCGTGGTGTTGCTGACCGATATGTTCGGGGGCACGCCGAGCAACCTCGCGATTTCGCAGATGGACCGCAAGGGCGTGGAAGTGATCGCCGGCATGAATTTGCCGATGCTGGTCAAGCTGGCGAAAGTTCGCTCCATCCTGCCGCTGGCCGATGCGGTGGACTGCGCGCAGACGGCGGGGCGGAAATACATCTCAACCGCGTCGCACGTGTTGCCGCATAGCAAGATCAGCGGAAGCTGCGAGTGACGGCGGCCGACGGGGTGGCCGACGGGGCGGGTGGTGAAACGCCGCGCGAAGGTGGGCCGGTGCTCCGCCGTACCCTGCAAATTCGCAACCGTCGCGGGCTGCATGCCCGTGCTGCCGCCAAGTTTGTCTCTCTCGCCGAGCAGTTCGGCGCGGCCGTCGAGGTGCTGAAGGACGGCCAGTCGGTGTCGGCGAGGTCGATCATGGGGCTGATGATGCTGGGGGCCGGGATCGGGTCGAGCATCGAGCTGTGCGCCGAGGGCTGGGACGCCAAGGAGGCGATGGATGCGCTCTCCGCCCTCGTCGAGGCCGGTTTCAATGAGCAGGACTGAGGACGAACCGGAACCCCGCCGGCCGCGCGAACGGCCTGTCCCGGCGGTGCGGCCCGAGCACCGGCTGATCGGCATTCCGATTTCGGCCGGGGTGGCGATCGGCGCGGTGTTCGGTGCGGCCGAGCCACCAGTGGTGGTCAATCGGCAGAAGATCCAGGCCGCTGATGCGCAGGCGGAGACGGCGCGGCTCGATGCCGCGATCCTGCAGTCCCGCAAGCAACTGCTGAAGCTGCGCGCCCGGCTTGGCATCCTGCCGGAGGACAGCCAGGCGGAGATCGCGCCGCTGCTCGATGCGTATTTGCAGATGATCGGCCCCTCCCGTCTTGTGCGCGGCGCCCGGCGGCGGATCGGGGAGACGCTGGTGTCGGCCGAGACGGCCGTGCTTGATGAGACGGAGGCGCTTGCCGAGGCGATCATGCGGGTGCCGGCCGATGAGGACCCGTCAGGGCGGCGGCGGCGTGCCGAGGAAGTCCGTGAGATCGGCCGCCGGCTGGTGCGCAACCTTACGCGCGCGCCGTTCCGCAGTTTTTCCGGGCTGCCGGAGGGGGCGGTGCTGGTCTGCGAATCGCTCCGCCCGGCTGACGCGGCGCTGCTTGATCCCGCACGGCTGGCCGGTGTGGCGACGGACGAGGGCGGTTCGGACGGCCATACCGCCATCATGCTGCGCGCGCTCGGGGTGCCTGCCACGCTCGGGGTGGCTGGATTGTCGCAGACGGCAAGGCCTGGCGACATCATTATTGTCGACGGAACGGCGGGGACGGTGGTGATCAATCCCGCGCCGGCCACCCTGACCGCGGCGCGCCGGGCGGTGACGGCGTTCGCCCGGGAGCGGCAGAAACTCGGTTTGCTGCGCCGGCTCGCGGCGGTGACCGAGGATGGCGAGGCGATCGAGTTGCAGGCCAATCTGGAAATCCCCGCGGAATTGCCGCTGATCGCGCAGTCGGGTGCCGCCGGCATCGGGCTGTTGCGCAGCGAGTTTCTGTTCATGAACCGCGAGACCCTGCCCGACGAGGCCGCGCAGACCGAGAGCTATCGCAGCGTCATCGAGGCGATGGGCGGCGATCCCGTGACCATCCGGGTGCTCGACTGGGGCGGGGAGAAGGATATCGAGGCGCTGCAAAGCGAGGGCGTGGTGCCGGAGATGGCCGATCGCAATCCCGCACTGGGGCTGCGCGGCATCCGGTTGCTGTTGCGCGAGCCTGAGTTGTTCGAGACCCAGCTGGCGGCAATCCTGCGGGCGTCGATTGCGGGGCCGACGCGCATTCTGCTGCCGATGGTCACCAACATCGCCGAGGTGCGGGCGGCCCGGGAGATCTACGACCGCGTTGTCCGCCGGCTGCGCCGACGCGGGGACCGGCTGCCCGAGAAATTGCCGCCGCTCGGTATCATGATCGAGACGCCCGGCGCCGCATTGTCGGCCGACGCGCTGGCGCTGGAGGCGGATTTCTTTGCGATCGGCACCAATGACCTGTCGATGTACACGCTCGCCGTTGATCGCGGGGAGAGCGAGGTGGCGCATCTCTATGACCCCCTGCATCCCGCCGTGCTGCGGCTGGTGCAGTTTGCCACCGAGGCGGCGCTGCGGATGCGCATGCCGGTCTCGGTGTGTGGCGAGATGGCGTCGAACCCGCGGCTGACGCCGCTGCTGATCGGCCTAGGGCTGCGCAGCTTCAGCATGAATGCGGCCGCGGTGCCGCGCGTGAAGCAGGCGGTGCGTGGGCTCAATATCGAGGATTGCACCCGTTTCGCGCGCCGGGTGATGGAACAGTCCGACCCCGCGCGCATCCAGGCCCTGATCACGGCCGGCGTGGTGCCGAAGCAGGAGTAGGAGTGCTACCCGTCGCGGTGGCGGTGGCCGCTGAGTTCGCCCGCCGAATTCCGGGGCATTACCAGCGCCACTGGTCCGGAGGTCAGTGAGATGAATGACACCACGAGGAAGGCGGCGGCGAAATCGGCCAGCAGGGGCTCGGCGTGGCCGGAGAGGGCCATGGTGATTGTCAGCGAGGCGGCGGCGGCGGAGACGCCGAGGGTGAGCGAAATCTGCTGCATCGCCGAATAGAAGCTGGTCGCGGCTGACATCCGTTCGCGCGGCACATCGGCGTAGGCGAGCGCGTTGTAGGCGGTGAACTGGAGGGAGCGGAAGAACCCGCCGGTCAGCAGCACGCCGTAGATCAGCCACAAGGGCCAGCCCGGATCGAAGCCGGCGCACAGGGCCAGGAGCACCGCCGAGAGGGCGGCGTTGTAGACCAGCGTGTTGCGGAACCCGAAACGCCGCAGCGCGGTGACGGCGGCGGGTTTCATCACCAGGGCGCCGAGGGAGCTGGCGAAGGTGATCATGCCGCTCTCGACGGCGGAGCGGTCGAAGGTGAGCTGCAACATCATCGGCAGCAGGAATGGGATGGCGCCGATGCCGATACGGAACAGCGTGCCCGCCGTCATGGCCACTGTGAAGGTGCGGATGCCGAGCAGCGTGAGGTCGATCAGCGGGCGGGGGTGCACGCGCGCGTGCCAACCGTAGAGCAGGCCGGCGCTGACCCCCACGCCGAGGGCGGTGAGGCTGAAGACGCGCGGCACCACGCCGCGGCCGATCGTCTCGAGTCCGAACATCAGGCTGCCGAGTGCCACGGACGACAGCGCGAAGCCGCGGAAATCGAATGCGGCGCCGTCGGGTTCGCGGACGTCCTCGACGAACAGGCTAACGAGGGTGATGCCGAGCAGGCCGATGGGGATGTTGATGCCGAAAATCCACCGCCAGTCGAAATAGGTGACGATGAAACCGCCGAGCGGGGGGCCGAGCACCGGGCCGAGCAGTGCGGGGGTGGACAGCCAGGCCATCGCCGCGACCAGTTCGGATTTCGGCACGGAGCGCAGGAGCAGCAGCCGGCCGACCGGCACCATCATGGCGCCGCCGAGGCCTTGCAGGATCCGCGCGCAGACGAGGAAGGCGAGCGAATCGGCGCTGCCGCAGAGCACCGAGCCGAGCGTGAAGACGACAATTGCGGCACGGAACACCGTGCGGGTGCCGTAGCGATCGGCCATCCAGCCGCTGCATGGGATGAACACGGCGAGGCTCAGCAGATAGGAGGTCAGCGCCACGTTCATGTGCGTGGGTTCCGCGCCGAACGCGCGGGCCATCGTCGGCAGCGCCGTGGAGATCACGGTGCTGTCGAGATTCTGCATGAACAGCGCGCAGGCGACGATCAGCGCGGTCAGCCGCGTGCGTTTGGCCAAGGCAGCCGACGTTGCGGCGGGTGCTACCGGGGGCGTTGGCGCGGTGCCGGTTGTTTGATCACCCATGGCGCAGCATCGCGCCTCCGCGCCCGGCGCGATAGCCCGCCGGGCGCGGAGGCGGCCATGCTGCTACGGCACGAGCACCGTGCTGCCGGTGGTGCGCCGCGCTTCGAGGGCGATATGGGCGTTGGCCGCTTCGCTCAGCGGGAACTTCTGGTTGACGCGGATGGTCACCGCGCCCTTGCTCACCACGTCGAACAACTCGCCGGTGACGTGTTCGAGATCGGCGCGCTTGGTGGTGTAGGTCGCCAGCGTCGGGCGGGTCAGGAACAGGCTGCCCTTGGCGCTGAGGATGCTGAGATCAAACGGCGGCACTGGGCCCGAGGCGTTGCCGTAGCTGACCATCAGGCCGAGCGGGGCCAGGCTGTCCAGGCTTGCGGTGAAGGTGTCCTTGCCGACGCTGTCGTAGGAAACCGGCACCATGGCGCCGCCGGTGATGCGCTTGACCTCGGCCGGCAGATCGGCGTGGCCGATGATGACGTGGGCGGCGCCGTGGGCCTTGGCGAGTTCGGCCTTCTCGGGCGTGGAGACGACGCCGATGACGGTCGCGCCGAGGTGCTTGGCCCACTGGCACAGGATCAGCCCGACGCCGCCGGCGGCGGCATGGACGAGGATGGTCTCGCCGGCCTTCACCCGATAGGTGCGGCGCAGCAGATATTGCGCGGTCATGCCTTGCAGCATCATCGCGGCCCCGGTGGTGAAATCGATGGCGTCGGGCAGGACCACGAGACGGTCGGCCGGGATCACCCGCTCCGTCGCGTAGGCGCCGAGTGGGCCGCCGGCGTAGGCCACGCGATCGCCGGGCTTCACGCTGGTCACCCCGTCGCCCACGGCGAGGATGGTGCCCGCGCCTTCCATGCCCGGCGTGGTCGGCAGTGCGGTTTTGTAGAGGCCGGTGCGGAAATAGACGTCGATATAGTTCAGGCCGACCGCGGCGTGGCGGATCAGCGCCTCGCCGGGGGCTGGCTCCGGCGTGGGGACATCCTCCCAGCGCAACACTTCGGGGCCGCCATTGGCGTGAATGCGGATGGCTCTCGTCATCGATGATCCATGTTGCTTGGGTGGAGGCGGGAAGCGGAAGGGAGGCGGGTGTTGGTCAAGGCTAGACCCGGAGGCGTGCCTGGGCACGTTGCTGCAGGGCGCGGGCTTCGAGGTCGAGAAGAAAATGCTTGGTCGGCAGTCCGTCGCCGCCCGAATAGCCGCCGATGCCGTTTCCGGCAACTACGCGGTGGCAGGGGATGAGGATGGGGATCGGGTTGGAGCCGTTTGCCCCGCCGACCGAGCGCGCACTGCCCCCGGCCTCGCGGGCGATCTCGCCATAGGTGCGGGTGGCACCGGCGGGGATCCGGCACAGCGCATCCCAGACCCGTCGGCGATAGGCGGTGCCGACCGGCACGAGTTTGATGTCGAATTCCAGCCGCTCGCCGTCGAAATAGGCGTGCAACTGGTCGCGTGCGGCGCCGAGCAGCGGGGTTTCGGTCTGGTCGCGTCCCCACCCCCAGTCGAGGGCGACGATGGCCCCGTCCTCTTCGGAGAGGGTCAGGTCGCCGACGGGGGTATGGAGCGAAAGCTGGGGCACGCGCTTGTCATCCGGATTGCGGTGGCTCGGCTCAGAATTGTCGGCGTTGGAGTGCAGCCACGCAGGCGGGATGTCAAGCGGGGGCCGCTGCGTGCGATGTGGTGCTCCGGGAGGGTGCAGGGATTGCCTTGCATCCCCGGCCGGGTTCGCGGATAGAGGCGGCCTCTGTGGAACCGGGGTGCCAGGGGCTTAACCGGTGGACCGCGATCGCTGAAAGGGTACGGCAATGGTCAATGAACGGCGCGCGGATGATCCTCCCGAGCACTACGAGGCCCATCTTTTTGTCTGCTGCAACCGGCGTCCGGATGGGCATGTGCGTGGCTCGTGTGCCGCCCGAGGCTCGGAAAAGCTGCGTGATTACATGAAGGTGCGGGCGAAGGAGCTGGGGTTGGCGGGCGTGCGCGTGAACCTCGCGGGGTGCCTGGATCGCTGCGAGTTGGGGCCGTGCATGGTGATCTACCCTGAAGGCATCTGGTACAAGATCGAATCTCCGGCCGATGTGGATGCGGTGTTGCAAGACCATGTCCGCGACGGTGGACGGGCGACGCGGCTGTTGTTGCCGGCTGGGTGATGGGCGGGGTGATGGGTGGGGTGATGCGGTGGGATTGGGCGGCACGCTGAACGCCGATACGATTTTTGCCGTGGCCTCCGGGGCTGGCCGGGCGGCTGTTGCGATCATGCGGGTGAGTGGCGCGGGGTGCGGACGGATCGTCGACAAGCTGTGCGGTGCGGCGCTGGTACCGCGGCGGGCGACGGTGCGGATGTTGCGCGGAGCCGACGCAGAGTTGCTGGACCAGGCGTTGGTGCTGTGGTTTCCCGGGCCGCGCAGCTTCACTGGCGAGGATTGCCTCGAATTTCATCTGCACGGCGGCATGGCGGTGCGCGACGGTGTCGCGGACGCGTTGGTTGCGTTGGGTGCGCGACCGGCGGAGGCGGGGGAGTTCAGCCGGCGGGCGTTCCTGAACGGGAAGATGGATCTCCTCGCGGCGGAGGCGGCGGCGGATTTGGTGGAGGCGGAGACCGCGGCGCAGCGGATCCAGGCCTTGCGCCAGATGGAGGGTGCGCTTGGGGAGCAGTATCGGGATTGGTCGGGCCGGTTGCTGCGGCTGCTGGCGCAGCAGGAGGCGCTGATCGATTTTCCCGACGAGGATCTGCCGATCGACGTCGATGACGCGGTGAATGCCGAGATCGGCGCGCTGGGCGTGGAAATGACGCGGCATCTTCAGGACGGCGGGCGGGGCGAAAGGCTGCGTGAGGGGTTGGTGTTTGCGATTGTCGGGCCGCCGAATGTCGGCAAGTCGACGCTGATAAATGCGATTTCGGAACGAGCCGTTGCAATTGTTGCGCAAACGGCAGGAACGACTCGAGATATCCTGGAGGCCCGTGTTGTTCTTGGCGGTGTTCCGGTGACGCTGCTCGATACCGCCGGACTTCGTGAAACCGACGATCCGATCGAGGCGGAGGGCGTGCGTCGTGCCAGGGAGCGCGCTGCCGCGGCGGATCTCGTGATTGCCGTCGCGGATGCGAGCTTGCTGGGGAGCGATGTGTCTGGGTCCGGAATCGATATCTCGCCGGGGGCCGAGCGGCTGGAAATTTTCAATAAAGTCGATCGGGCCGCGCCGACGATGACCGCGCGCATGGCGATCAGTGCGCTCACCGGACAGGGCATGGCCGCGCTGCGAGACCGTCTGGCAGATATTGCCCGGCGTCTGACCTCGCGTTCCGGGCCGCCGCCGTTGACGCGAGCCCGCCACCGCGCGGCAGTCGGCGAGGCGTTGGCCTGCGTGATCGCTGCCGCCAACGCTCCTCTCGCGGAGCTGCGCGGGGAGGACCTCCGGCTGGCGATGCGCAGTCTCGGGCGGCTGACGGGTGAGGTCGGGGTTGAAGACATCCTCGATTCGGTGTTTGGACAGTTCTGTATTGGCAAATAGGCGATGCAGCATGGACGGCCGGGGATGACCGAGCGGTATGACGTCGTGGTTATCGGCGGTGGACACGCGGGATGCGAGGCTGCCGCGGCGGCGGCGCGTATGGGTGCGCGCACGGTGCTGGTGACACATCGGCGCAGCGGCATTGGCGAGATGTCCTGCAATCCCGCGATTGGCGGGATTGGGAAGGGGCATCTCGTGCGCGAGATCGACGCGCTGGATGGGTTGATGGGGCGGGCGGCGGACGAGGCGGGGATCCACTTCAAGGTTCTCAACCGCAGCAAGGGACCGGCCGTTCGGGGCCCGCGCGCGCAGTCGGACCGCAAGCTCTATCGGAGCGCGATCCAGGCGATGCTCGCGTCCCAGGCCGGGCTGAATATCCATGAAGGCGCGGTTGATGACCTTGAGATCGGGCCGGAGGGGCGCCTGGCCGCGGTGATTTGTGCCGACGGAACCCGCCTTTCATGCGGCGCCGCCGTGCTGACCGCGGGCACGTTTTTGCGCGGGGTGATCCATATTGGGCACGAGAGTACGCCTGCTGGCCGGGTCGGCGAGGCGCCGTCGGTGCAATTGGCGCTCACGCTCGAACGCCTCGCATTGCCGCTCGGGCGGTTGAAGACTGGTACCCCGCCGCGGCTCGATCGCAAGACCATCGACTGGGATGGGCTCGACGTGGATTGGGGCGACGCTGCCCCTGAACCGTTCAGCATCATGACTGCCGTGATCGGCAATCCGCAGATCGCCTGCGGCGTTACCGCGACGACCAACGCCACGCATGACGTGATCCGCGCCAATCTCGGGCGCTCCGCCGTCTATGGTGGGCAGATCGCTGGGCGTGGCCCTCGGTATTGCCCGTCGATCGAGGACAAGGTGGTCAGGTTTGCTGCCCGCGAGCGCCACCAGATTTTCCTTGAGCCGGAGGGGCTTGACGACGACACGATCTATCCGAACGGCATTTCGACGAGCCTTCCGGCGGATGTGCAGCAGGCGTTGCTCGCGACGATACCGGGCCTCGAACATGCGCGGATGATCCGGCCAGGTTATGCCGTAGAGTATGACTATATTGATCCGCGGGCGCTCACTGCGGGCTTCGCGGTCAAGACCGTCCCGGGGCTGTTCTTTGCTGGCCAGATCAACGGCACAACGGGCTATGAGGAGGCGGCGGCACAGGGACTTCTGGCTGGGATCAACGCGGCGCGGCACTGCACCGGTGCCGGCGAGGTAACTCTTGATCGCGCCGAGGCGTATATCGGCGTTCTCGCTGACGATTTGACGACCCAGGGTGTGTCGGAGCCTTATCGCATGTTCACCTCGCGCGCGGAGTACCGGCTGACGCTCCGCGCCGATAATGCCGACGTTCGGTTGACGTCACGCGGTATCGAATGGGGCTGCGTGGGTCGCCAGCGTGTGGCCATCTATCGCGACGACGCGGCGGTTCTCTCCAATGCGCTGCACCGCGCGCGCTCCGAGACGTTCACGCCCACGCAGCTTCGGAACCTTGGGCTCGGCGTGAAATTGGACGGGCAGTTGCGGTCGACGTTTGACGTCATCGGCCAAGGCGATCTCGATCCGGCGGCGGTGGAGGCGGTGGCGCCGTGGCTGAATACGCTGGCGCCGCGCCTTCGGGGTATTGTGTTCACCGAGGCCCTCTATGCGGGTTACCTGCATCGGCAGGACGCCGACATCAGCGCGTTTCGGCGGCAGGAAGCGGCGGTGCTTGCCGACGGTCTGGATTTTGCGGCGATCGGCGGGCTATCGACGGAAATCCGCGAGAAGCTTGATCAGATCCGCCCGCGGTCGATCGGGGCCGCGGCCCGGATCCAGGGCATCACGCCGGCGGCGCTTGCGGCGCTTCTGCCGCACGCGCGGCGCGGCGCCGATGACCCCGCTCGACGTTTCACGTGAGACAGGGGAGCGCCTCAGTTCCGGTGGATGTTTCACGTGAAACAGAGGAGCGCCTGAATGAGTTGGTAGCCCTGCTGCTGGTCTGGAACAGGACCATCAATTTGATCTCGCGCGGTGACGAAAAGCTGGTCTGGCAACGCCATGTTCGTGACTCGCTCGCTCTTGTCGCGTTGCTGTCTATCGATGTTCCTCGTGCGACGGACCTCGGCTCCGGTGCCGGCTTTCCTGGCTTGGTGCTCGCCATTACGACCGGCATGCACTTCGATCTCATCGAGGCCGACCAACGTAAATGTGCCTTCCTTCGCGAGGCCGCGCGCAAGACTGCCGCCCCGGTCACGATCCATCCCACCCGCATCGAAGCTGCGCGCGTACCGCCGGCCATGCTCATCACCGCCCGGGCGCTCGCCCCCCTGGTGACGCTGCTCGGCTGGGCGGCCCCGCTCCTCGCGCCTGGCGGTAGCTGCCTTTTTCCCAAGGGGCGTGGTGTCACCGAAGAATTGACCGCGGCGGCCATTGAGTGGCAGATGCGTGTCGAGCGCTTTCCGAGCGCCACCGACCCGACATCCACGATCCTTCGAATAAGCGAGATTGCCCGTGTCGGACCCTCCAAGCAGTAGCCCCAACCCGATCCAGACCCCCGGCAGCACCGCAAAACGTGCGAGTGTGATCGCAATCGCCAATCAGAAGGGCGGGGTTGGCAAGACGACGACGGCGATCAACCTGGCGACGGCGTTGGCCGCCAGCGGGGAACGGGTTCTCTTGATCGACCTCGATCCGCAGGGAAATGCCTCGACCGGGCTCGGAATCCTGCGCAATGACCGCGCGGTCGGCACTTACGCGATGCTGCTTGAGCGGCCACTTCCCGATGTGTTGGCGCGGCAGACATTTGTGCCGAACCTCTCCATCATCCCGGCCGAACCGGACCTCGCCGGCGCCGAGATCGAGCTCGTCACTGAAACCGGCCGCGAGTTCCGCCTGCGCGACGCCCTGGCAAGCGCGCAATTCGTGTCCAATCCGTTCAGCTACATCCTGATCGACTGCCCGCCGAGCCTAGGCTTGCTCACTCTGAACGGCCTTGTTGCCGCCGATGCGGTACTGGTGCCATTGCAGTGCGAATTCTTTGCGCTCGAAGGCCTGACGCAATTGACCCGCACGATCGACCTGGTCAAGCGCAACCTCAACCCGGCTCTGCGTCTCCAAGGTATTGTCCTGACCATGTTCGATCGCAGAAACAACCTCTCTGACCTCGTGGCGGCTGACGCCCGTGGGTTCTTTGGCGATCGGGTGTTCGAGACGATGATCCCGAGGAACATCCGTGTGTCTGAGGCGCCGAGCCATGGCAAGCCGGTATTGCTCTACGACTTCCGCTCTCCCGGCGCGCAGGCTTATGTCCGCCTCGCTCAGGAGTTCCTGCGCCGCGAGCATGCCCGTCTCGGTGTCGCGGCATGAGCGCGAAGGACATCAGCCCCCGTCTCGGCCGTGGCCTTGCCGCATTGCTGGGAGAAAATGCCGCTGCAAACGGCGCCCCTCCGATTGCCGGCGTCTCGACGATTGCGATCGATCTTCTTGAGCCTGGCCCTTATCAGCCCCGCGGCCCCATTGATCCCGCCACCCTTGATGAACTCGTCAGTTCCATCCGCGCGCGGGGTATCCTGCAGCCGATCCTCGCCCGGCCCTATCCCGGCCAACCCGGTCGCTTCCAGATTATCGCCGGCGAGCGCCGTTGGCGGGCGGCGCAACGCGCCGGGTTGCACGAGGTTCCGGCTCTCATCCGCCCGCTCGCCGATGCGGATGCGATGGCCGCCGCACTTGTGGAGAACCTACAGCGCCAGGACCTCAACGCTGTCGAGGAGGCCGAGGGGTATCGGCGCCTGATCGATGAGTTCGGCCTGACGCAGGATGCACTCGGGCTCGCCGTCGGAAAATCGCGCAGCCACGTCGCCAACACGGTGCGTCTGCTCAATCTGCCGAACTCCGTCCTGCATGAGGTTCGCACTGGCGCGCTGTCCGCTGGCCATGCCCGTGCCCTGCTCGCTCACCCCGAACCCGCCAAGGCCGCGATGGCGGTCATTTCGCGCGGCTTGAACGTGCGCCAAACCGAAGCGCTGGCGTCCCGAAGCGCTCAGGCGCCGGGTGGCCCCGCTGCGCGTACTCGCCTCAAGGATCCCGATACCGTCGCCCTCGAGCGCTCCCTCACCGAGCGCCTCGGCCTGAAAGTCGAGATCGGTTTCGACGGCAAGGGCGGCAGTGTGCGCATCCAATACCGGTCGCTCGACCAGCTTGACGGCATCATCACACTCCTCGGTCGAGACTGAAGGCCCCCTGCCGAGCCGATGGTGACCGCGCCGTCGCCTAAGGCGAGGCCCAAAGACTAGCGAATCGGATGATGCTACGCGCGCGGTCAGTTCGTTGAGGGGGATTCCGGTGCGTGCGCGTGCTTGCTAGACTCACG
>JAYTUU010000080.1:0-24355 GCA_043744375.1 Rhodospirillales bacterium
GCGGACCGTTGCCTAAACGGGTTCTGTCCTGATCTTCGTTCATGACGACATCGAGGCGCCAATGCAGGCGGTTCTCGATACTCCAATGCTGGCGGACGACCTCGTTGAAGCGTTCTGGGGGCAAATCCGTACTCAAGAGATAACCGGATCATTGAGAAATCGAACGACACCGCCATGTCGACCGCGCCCTGGCCTGCGCACAGCACGGCGCAAAGGGCAATCATCAGAAGCTCATGGAAATCATGCCGCGCGGCATTGCCCGTTCACGGGTCCTCCAGACCCTCCCAGCATGTGGCAAACTGGTCCAAGGCATCTTCGTGCGGCAGAGCTTTCATGCCCAGTCGCAGAATCCATCAACACCGCGTCAGGCAAGCGTCATCACAGAGGTGCGGGAAATTCCAAATGCGATTCCCCTGGGGGGATGCAGCGCATGTGTGGTCCGGGTTAGAAGGAGGCATGATGATCCGTTCGCGCCTGGTGTTCCTAGTTGTGCTCGCCGTCACCCTCCCTGGCCCGGCGCGGTCCCAGGGCGCGGATTCGCCCACTGCCACGGATGTGATGACCCATGTCCGCGCCGATCGCTGGGCCGAAGCCGAGGCCGCGGCGGCGCGCTATCCCGATCCTGTGGTGGCCAAGCTGGCGCTCTACTTCCGGCTGCTGGCACCCGCGTCCGCGGGGGTCCGCGAGATCGCTGCGTTCATGACCGCCAGCCCGGACTGGCCGCAGCAGGCGGCACTGGCGCGGCGGCGCGACGAAGCCTTGGCAGGGGAGACCGATGACGCGACGCTGCGGGCCGAATGCATCCGCATCGCGCCGCAAGCCACCGCGGCGCTGCTGCGTTGCGGGCAGACACTCGGTGCCGAAGGCTCCGCGTTGCTGCGGCGGGCCTGGATCAGCGGCATCACCGAGGCTGCGTTCGAGCAACGCTTCCTGCACGAGCATGGCGCGCTCCTCACGCGCGCAGACCACGTACAGCGCTTCGAGCAGCTGATATGGAGTGCCGCCGCCGCCGCCAGCCGTCAGGTCGCCCATCTTCCGGCAGCAGCCCGTCCGGCGGCAGAGGCGCGTCTGGCACTCCGGCGCGATGACCCGGGCGCGATGCGGTTGCTCGCGGTGCTGCCCGAAGCCGCGCGAACCGATCCTGGACTCTTCTACGATCAGGTCACTTGGTTGCGGCGCAGCGGGCAGGACGAGGCGGCCCGTGATCTCTGGCTCGCGTCCGGTGCGGCCGCCGATCGGACGGTGGCGGAGGAACGGCGCGGCGCATTCTGGAACGAGCGTAACCTGATGGCACGACGGCGTTTGCGCCAGGGCGACGCGTCGGGTGCCTATGCGATCGCTGCGGGTTTTGCCGGAGGCGGCGTCGAACAGGCGGTGGAAGCAACGTTCCTGGCCGGCTTCATCGCCCTGCGCAAGCTCAACGACGCCGCCCGCGCGGAGGGCCATTTCCGGGCCTTGGAAAAAATGTCACGCGCCGCCATCACCCAGGGCCGGGCACATTACTGGCTCGGTCGGACCGCCGATCTGCGCGGCGATACCGAGCAGGCGCAAGCCGCATATGCGGCGGCCGGGAAATGGCCGAACACCTTCTACGGGCAACTCGGTGCACTCAGAACCGGCGAGACGGCCGCGACCCTGGCGGCACGGATCACGGCCACCGGCGATCCCCAGGGCGATGCCGCGCGGGCGAGCGATCTGGCCGGACGGGAACTGACCCGCGCCGCGGCCTATCTGGTCGGCTGGGGCGAGGCCCGCCGTGCCCAACAATTCCTGTTGCGGCTCGACGAGGTGGCCCCTGATCCCGCCGACCGAGGGCTGACGGCACGGCTCGCGACCGGCCTCGGCATGCCGGAGACGGCGGTGGCGATCGCCCGGCGCGCCGGGCGGGATGGCGTGATCCTGCTTGGCTCCGGCTGGCCAATGCCGGTGACACCGCCCGCGATGCCCGTGCCGGAGGCGGCCATGCCCGTGCCGGAGGCAGCCATACCCGTGCCGGAGGCGGCGCTGTCCCTCGGGATCATCCGCCAGGAGAGCAGTTTCGACACCGCCGTGATCAGCCCGGTCGGCGCACGGGGATTGATGCAATTGATGCCCGCAACGGCCGCCTCGATGGCGCGAAAACTCGGCGTCACAGCCTCCGTGCCGGCATTGGTGCTCGATCCCAGCTACAACATGCGGCTGGGAACAGGCTATCTGCGCGATCTGCTGGAGCAGTTCTCCGGCGCAACCCCCTTGGCCATTGCCGCCTACAACGCCGGCCCCTCGCGCGTGACCGAATGGGTGGCCACCAACGGCGACCCGCGCACGGCCACGGTCGATGTGCTCGACTGGATCGAACTCATCCCCTTTTCGGAAACCCGCAACTATGTGCAACGCGTGATCGAGAACCAGGTGGTCTACCGCGCGAAGCGCGGCGAAATCCGCGCGCATCCGCTGCTGGCGGCTCCGCGATGAACCTGCCCCGGCTGATCGCGAGCGGCTTCGGCAGCGGGCTGGTGCGCACGGCGCCGGGCACCGCCGGATCCTTCGTGGCGCTGCTCCTCGGCGCCGCGATGCTTGAATGGACCCCCTCTGCCCTACCCTTGGCCACGATCGTTGGATATTTTGTCGGCCTCTGGGCGGTGCATGCCTGCCAGGCCGAGAACGACCCCGGCTGGGTGGTGATCGACGAATTCGTTGGCCAATGGATCGCCATGTTGGCACTCGCATCGGCAACCCCGTTGGGCCTGGCCGCCGCCTTCGTCCTCTTCCGCCTGCTCGACATCGTCAAACCCGGCCCGGTCAAGCTCGCGGAAATGCAGGGCGGCGCGCTCGGCGTGATGAACGACGACGTGGTCGCCGGCGGCATCGCCGCACTTCTGCTTTGGTCAGCCCGCAGTGCCTGGCCGGGCGTGTTCGATTGAAGCCAGTTACTGTTCTTTTTTGAAAAAAAGAACCAAAAAACTTTCATCCGTTGAAGGGGAACTGCCGTGACGCAGACGAGATTCGAGATCGACGGGAGCAAGTTCCTGCGCAACGCTGTGCCCACGCATGCAGGACGCATGTTCCAGGGGACGGATATCTCCGGGTTGCTGTTCAATTCCCGGATGGCCAACGCCATCGTCGATGATCGCAATCCCGCCACCTCAGGCGTCTGGGCCTACTCAGACGGGTCGTGGGACGCGCTGCGCAACACCCGCGAGTTCTGCGCCGCCCTGCCCGCCTATCGGGCGCATGGGCTCGATGCGGTCGCGGTGAACATGCAGGGCGGCTCGCCGCAAGGCTATAGCTGGAACCAGCCCTGGGATTTTTCTGCCTATACACCGGATGGAACCCCTCACACCGACATCCTGGCCCGGCTCGACACCGTGCTCGCGGCGACGGACGCGGCCGGGCTGGCAGTCAATCTCGGCCTGTTCTACGGCATGGCCGCCCGCCGCCTGACCGACGAGGCCGCGGTATTGCGCGCGGTCGATGCCGTGGTCGCGCACATCGTCGCCGGCGGCTGGCAGCATGTCCTGATCGAAATCGGCAACGAGATCGACAACGTCGCCTTCACCCATGCCATCATCAAGCCCCCGCGCTGCCTGGAACTCTTCGCGCGCGTGCGCGGGCGCCTGCCCGTGAGCACCAGCTTCAATGGCGGCGTGGTGCCACCTGACGCCTTCATCGCCGCATCGGACTACGTGTCGTTGCACGGCAATAACGTCGAACACCCCGACGGCATCCGCGCAATGGTGGCCGCGGTGCGCGCCTCACCCGCTTATCGCGGCCAACCGATCGCCTTCAACGAGGATGACCACTACGATTTCGCTGCCCCTGACAACAACATGCTGGCCGCCACACATGCCGGCGCAAGCTGGGGATTCTTTGACTACCGCCGCATCCGCGAACGGTTCGCCGACGGCTATCAGAGCCTGCCCGTCGACTGGGGAATAACCTCAGAGCGCAAGCGCGGCTTTTTCGGGCTGCTGGCTGAAATCACGGGGCGGACATGATCGACACCACCATTCTGGCCGCCGCCGAAGCCCTGCTGCAACGCTGCCGCGATGCCGGGCTGATGGTGGCAACGGCCGAAAGCTGCACCGGCGGCCTGATCGCGGCCACCCTGACGGCCATCGCCGGCAGCTCTGACGTCGTGGAACGCGGCTTCGTCACCTACTCGAACGAAGCCAAAACCGACCTGGTCGGCGTCGATCCCGCGCTCATCGCCAGCCATGGCGCGGTGAGCGAACCCGTGGCACGCGCGATGGCCGCAGGTGCCGTGGCGCGCTCACGGGCGGACATCGCCGTCAGCGTTACCGGCGTCGCCGGCCCCGGCGGCGGCAGCGCGGAGAAGCCGGTCGGCCTCGTCTGGTTCGGCTGCGCCCGCCGCGGCCGCGATACCGTCACCCTGCGGCACGTCTTCCCAGGCGACCGGACCGAGGTGCGGCGTGCCACCGTCGCCGAGGCGCTGCGGCTTCTGGAAGCGGCGATCTAGTTCTCAGGCCCAGCCGAGTTCCTTCAGCGCCAGGCCGGAGTGCCAGATCTTGGTCATGTGGCTGATCTTGTCGCCAGTGAACTGCATCACATAGACGTAGTCTGAAACGGTCTTCTTGCCGGTGGGCGCCATCGGCCCGCCGGCAAGGTGGGTCCCGGAGAAGATGCCGTAGGCGGTCACGTTGTGGCGCTCCGCGTCGGTGGCGAAGGACTTGACCTCGTAGCTGCCATCGGTGAGGACGGTCATCAGCCCCTTCATCCAGTCGGTGTAGGCCACGAGGGATTTAACGTCCATCAGCGGCTCCGCCTGGGCGGCGAATGTGGCATCGGGCGTGCAATAGGCCTTGCACACGTCCCAGCCTTTGCCGGTCTCGCAGGCATCGAAGAATTCCTTGGCGACGGCGGTGATTGAGGGCATTCATCGGTCTCCCCGGCGGAGGTTGGCGCGGCGATCATCCGCAAATGCAGCGCATCACGGATGCCGGCCGGACGCAAGCCAATTTCGTCTGCGCTCAGAAAATACCGAGCGCCAATCCCGCGGCCATCGCGGCACCGAGGTTGGTGCAACGCGCGATATCCGCATCGCCAAGGCGTTTCGCCGCGGCAATCGCCTCCGGCGTTTGCGCACCGGTTATGACGATCACCGGCGCGGAGATCATCCGCAGCCGCCAACCGGTCGCGATGCGAGCGATCTGACGCGCCGCCCCCGTGCCGTCGCTGCCGGCGCAGATGAGGCTGGCATAGGGACGGCCGTTGAGCCGGCCAAGCACGTCGTAGTAGCAGCGATCGAAGAAATCCTTCATCGGCCCGGAGAGCGCGGCAAGATTCTCTGGGGCGGCGAACACGAGGCCATCGGCATCAAGCACATCCTGCGCTGTCGTATCGGCGGCTCCGCACAGCCGCACCCGCACGCCCTTCTCATCGCCGACCCCGCGCCCGGCGGCCTCCGCCATCTGGCGGGCGCCACCGGTGCGCGAGTGATAGACGATCAGCAGGGTTCTCATCACCACGGTCCCTGCCCTCCCGGGCCGCGGAACGGGCAATCAGAGGCCGTGGTTCTTGCCCTTGTTGGCGAGGCGGTAGGCCTTGAGATCGTCCTTTGTCACGTAGCCCTTGTGACCCTTGTCGATGGCGTCGAAGTTCTTGACGACAGCGCCGAATTTGCCCGCCTTGGCCTGGGCCAGCGTGAGCTTTCCGTCACGCGTGCTGTTGGCGGTGTCGAAACGCTGCTCGGCGGTCTTGGGCGGCGTCACGGGAGCGGCCTTGGGGGTTGGAGTGATGACGGCAGGGGCGGGCGCCGCGGCCGGCGCTTGTGCGGCGGCCGGAAAAGCCAGCAGGCTGACGGCGAGGGCGGCAATGAGTGGGCGCATCGGTTCGGTCTCCAGTGAAAATGGTACCCGCTCTTAGCTCACTTCGCCGCGTCGCAGCGCATCATCCTCGTCATGCCGCCGTTGCAACCGCATCACGGATCACCGCGATCGCCGTCTCGATGTCGGCAGCGGAAACGTCCAGATGCGTGCAGGCGCGGCCACGGAACTTCGAATTCACCGAGAACCCGACGCCATGCTTGCGGGTCCGCATGTTCAGCGAATGCGCGTCCAGCCCGGTCGCCGAAGTGTCGAAGAACACCAAATTGGTCTCCGGCATCTCCACCGTAATGCCGGGGATCTGCGCCAGCCCGCGCGCCAGGTTGCGCGCATTGGTGTGGTCCTCGGCGAGCCGCCCGACGTTGTGGTCGAGCGCATAGATGCACGCCGCGGCGACGATACCGCCCTGCCGCATCGCCCCGCCGACCCGCTGCTTCCAGCGCCACGCCTGGCCGATGAACTCGCTCGAACCGCACAGCACCGCGCCGAGCGGGGCCGCGAGACCCTTGGTGAAATCGAGCCACACGCTGTCATACCCAGCAGCCATGTCCGACGGCGCGATGCCGGCGGCAACCGTCGCATTGGTCAGCCGGGCCCCATCCATATGGGTCGCCATGCCCTGGGCATGGGCAAAATCGGCGAGCGCGTTCAGCGTATCGAGGTTCCATACGGTGCCGCCGCCGGAATTGGCGGTCTGCTCCACCTCGAGCAGCGTCTGCGGCGGCGAGTGGCGGGTCTTTGAACGGATCGCGCCCTGCAAGGCTTCGAGGCTGAACTGGCCCTTCGGACCGCGCAACCCGGTGATCTGCACCCCCGCAAGCGCCGCGCAGCCGCCGCCTTCGCTGGTGATGATGTGCGCCGTCTCATGCGCGATCACCTCATCGCCGGGCCGGCAATGGGTGAGGATGGCAACCTGGTTGCACATCGTCCCGCTCGGCATGAACACGGCCGCTTCCTTGCCGAGAAACGCCGCCATGCGCTCGCAGAGTTCAGTCACCGTCGGGTCCATTCCGGCCTGCTCGTCGCCGACCTCCGCCTCCATCATCGCCGCCTTCATGGCCGCGGACGGCTTGGACTGCGTGTCCGAATAGAGGTTCACCGACATCGGCGGCAGGTTGGCGGGCAGTGGCGGCGGGGCGAAGCTCATGCGGAGTCTCCTATGGGCGTTGGCCAAAGAGAAGCAGCATAAGCGCCGTCGCACCAGATGCCGCGACCGCGGGTCAGGTATTGGGTCCGGCGAGGGACAGACGGCCAATGAACCAGATCGGCCCGGTCGGCCGCCCCGTCGGCGAGCCGCCTTCGGGTTCGACGCTGATCTCCACCAGCATTCCCGGCACCGGCGTCACCCGTGGCGCGGGGATGATAACGACGCGGCCGGGCTCGGCGGGCAGCACGAGCAGGCTGGTGGGCGCGGTGGCGCCCGGCGCGAGTGCCCAAAGTTGCAGGACACGACCCGAGGGGGCCTGCAAGTTGCGTCCGCTGACGGCGGGGCTGGTGTTGATACGCATCACCCCCTTGCGGTCGACCTCGGCGTAGACGCCGGGCACGTCCCGATTGGTGACCATCACGGTCATCATGCGTTCCGGGCCGCGGGGGATGAACGCAAAGGCGGCGATGCCGGCGGCGGCGGCGGTAGCGCCGAGCGCCCAGGCGCGCCAAACCCACACCCAGCGGCGTTCGCGCTTCAAGCGCGGCGTGACCGCAGGCGCGATGCGGGTTTCGATGCGCTCCCAGACATTCGGCGGCGGCGCCTCCGGGCGGGCCAGCAGGGCGAGCGGTGCCAGCCTGGCTTCCCAGTCTTCGACCGCCAGGCGCCATTCGGGATCGGCCTGCATCGCGACGGTCACACGCGCGGCAGTGCGGGCATCGAGGGTGCCGAGAACATATTCGCCAGCCAACGCATCGCGCCCGGCGGCGTCCGTTGGCAGCCCACCCGGACGGATCGGCGGCGTGCCGCTCATGCCATACACTCCCGCAGCGAGGCCAGGCCACGACGGATCCAGGACTTCACCGTGCCGAGCGGCTGGTCGAGCCGGGCCGCCACCTCGGGATGCGACAGCCCATGCACGAAGGCCAGCACGATGCCCCTGCGGTTCTTGGGCTCTAACTGAGCAAGGCAGGCCCGCAATCGCTTGCCGGACTCGCTTGCCAGCAAGGCGTCGAGCGCATCGGGGTCGATCGCCGTGTCACCCAAGGTCGGATCATCCGTCGGCATCTCGCGCCCCCGCACCCGGGCCACGTCCAGCGCGGCATGGCGCACGATCGAGCCCAGCCACGCCTCGGCGTTGCCGCGGGCCGGGTCAAACTGGCGGGCGCGCTCCCACACCTTCAGAAACGCCTCCTGAAGCACGTCGGACGCGGCGGCGCGGTCTCGCAGGATTGCCATTGCTACCCCGAACAGGCGTGTCGACTGTCTGACATAAATCGCCCGCAAGGCAGCACGGTCACCCTTGGCGACCGCCATCAGCAAATCGGTCAGTTCAGTCTCACCAGCCATACGCCCCACCATCCTCCATGGATGCACCGCCTGTAGCACGCCGCCGCCCCGGTCCTCTAGCGGATGTTTGGCACGGCCTGAAGGTTACAGCGTTCCCGGCGGGCGCTCCTGGCGCAGGAAGGCACGAATATTGGCGATCGTGTCATCCGCCGTCTCCGCCCAGGTCTCGATCGTGCCCCCGCCGCGATGGGGCATCAGCACGGCCGTCTCGCACGCCCGCAAGCGCGCCGGCACAATCGGCTCGTGCTCGAACACGTCGAGGCCCGCGGCCGCGATACCGCGCGATTCCAGGGCATCGATGAGGGCCGCCTCGTCGATGATCGTGCCGCGGGCGATGTTCACGACGATCCCGCGCGGGCCGAGGGCGCGCAGCACGCCGGCATCGACAAGATGGTGCGTCGCCGCGCCGCCCGGGCAGGCAACGACAAGAATATCCACGATCTCCGCCAGTTCGCGCACGGTATTGACGAAGCGGTAGGGACTACCCGGTACCATCGCGCGGTTATGGTAGGCAATCTCCATGTCGAAAGCCTGCGCGCGCCTGGCGATGGCCTGGCCGATGCGGCCCAGCCCGATAATGCCCATCTTGCGGCTATGCAGGCGCGGCAGCAGCGGAAAACCGCCACCCGGCCAGCCATCGGCGCGCACGAAGTGGTCGCCCCGGACGATCCCGCGCGCGGCGGCCAGCAGCAGCGCCATCGCCATATCCGCGACGCAGGCAACGGTCGGGTCCGGCGCGTTCGCGACGATGATATTGCGCGCCCGCGCAGCCCCCAGGTCGATCTTGTCGACACCGGTGCCGAACGCCGCGATCAGGCCCAGCTTCGGCAGGGCAGCGATGAGATCGCCCGACACCGGGGCCGCGGCGATCAGTGCGCGCACATCGCCGGCCACCACGGGCAGCGCCGCGCCCGGCAGATGCACGATGATCTCGAACGCCGCGTGGTACCGCGCCGCACAGGGTTCGACGAGCGCGCCGACATGCAGGATGATTGGTTTCGTCATGCGCGCATTCTCCTGGTAGTGCTTGCCGCCACGCGCCGAGGCGCATATCAGCAGCGAATTCAATGACGGTAACGGAGTGCTTCCGATGAAGGTCGGCGTCCCCAAGGAAATCAAGACACACGAATACCGGGTCGGATTGACCCCGGCGGCCGTGCGCGAGCTTACGGTGCACGGGCATCAGGTCATCGTCCAGCAGGACGCGGCGGCTGGCATCGGCTTCAACGATGACGCCTACCGCGCCGCCGGCGCCACCATCGTCACGACGGCCGCGGAAGTCTTCGCGGCGGCCGACATGATCGTGAAGGTGAAGGAGCCGCAGCCGGCCGAAATCGCCGCTCTCCGGCCCGGCCAGGTGCTCTTCACCTATCTGCATCTCGCCGCCGACAAGGAGCAGACCGAGGGGCTGATGCGCTCCGGCGCCACCTGCATCGCCTACGAAACCGTCACCGACGCGCGGGGCGCGCTGCCGCTGCTGGCGCCGATGAGCGAGGTGGCCGGCCGCATGTCGGTCCAGGTCGGCGCGCATTGCCTGGAGAAGGAACAGGGCGGCGCTGGCGTGTTGCTCGGCGGCGTGCCGGGCGTGCCGGCGGGCAAGGTCGTGGTTATCGGCGGCGGCGTCTCGGGCACCAACGCGGCCCGCATGGCCATCGGCATCGGCGCCGAGGTGACAGTCATTGATCGCTCCATCACCCGCCTCAAGGAACTGGATCAGCAGTTCGGCTCGCAGATCCACACCCTCTACTCGACCACCGCCTCGATCGAGCAGGCCGTCGTCGAGGCCGACCTCGTCATCGGCGCCGTCCTCGTCCCCGGCGCCGCCGCGCCAAAACTCGTCACCCGCGAGATGGTGCGCAAAATGCGGCCGGGCTCGGTCGTGGTCGATATCGCCATCGACCAGGGCGGCTGCCTGGAGACGAGCCGGCCGACCTCCCATGCCGCCCCCACCTATGTCGACGAGGGCGTGGTGCATTACTGCGTGACCAACATGCCCGGCGCGGTGGCCCGCACCTCCACCATCGCCCTCGGCAACGCGACGCTGCCCTTCGTCATGGCGCTCGCCAACAAGGGCTGGCGTCAGGCGCTGATCGACGATGTGCATCTGTGCAACGGGCTGAACGTGCATGCGGGCGTGGTGACGTACCAAGCCGTGGCCACCGATCTCGGGCTTGCCTTCAAGCCGGCCGCCGCCGTCCTCGGCGTGTGATATCCGGGGCGTGTGAGAACTGGGGCGTGTGATCTCTGGAGCGTGTGATCTCTGGCCACGTGTCACGGAAGCTTCACCGCCCCCTGATGCGCGGGCCATCGTCACCGGCCAGACATAGGCACTCTCAGCCAAGGAAGAACCGATGCTCGTCCGCAGTCTTGTTATGCTCGTCGCACTGGCCCTGACCACGCCGGGGTTGACCGCACCCGCCATGGCCGCCGAACAATTCGCCTTCGGCCTCTGGGGCGACATGCCCTACGCCAAGGCCGGCGATGGCCCGAAAATGCAGGCCTTGCTCGACGACATCAACGCCTCCGACATCGCCTTCTCGCTCTATGACGGCGACATCAAGGATGGCAGTTCGAAATGCACGGACGACATCTACGTCGCCGCCATGACGATGTTCAATTCGCTGAAGAAACCGGTGGTCTACGTGCCCGGCGACAATGAATGGACCGACTGCCACCGGCTGAACAACGGCGGCTATGACGGGCTGGAACGGCTCGACCATATCCGCAAAACGATGTTCGCCACCAACCAGAGCTATGGCCAATCCAGGCTCAAGCTGACCCAACAGGCCCCTCCCGGGCAGAAATTCAGCGAGAACACCCGCTTCGCCCATGGCGGTATCGTGTTCGTCGGCTTGAACATACCCGGCAGCAACAACAACCTCGTCCTCGACGACAAAGACTGCACCAACAAGAGCGCCCGCACTCCGGCACACTGCGCCGCGGGGAACGCGGAATACCTCGAACGCGACGCTGCCAACATCGCCTGGACCGACGCGGCGTTCCAGGCCGCCAAACAGGACAAGGCCGCCGGTATCGTGCTGGTCTTCCAGGCCGATCCCGGCTTCGATCTGCCAGAGACCTGGGCCACCAACGAACGCAGGGACCCCGAATACAGCGGCTACACGAAGTTCCTGGATGCGGTGGTCGAACAGTCCAAATCCTACGCCGGCCAGATACTCCTCGTCCACGGCGACACGCATTTCTTCAAGGTCGACAAACCCCTCATCGACCAGGAACACATGATCGCAAATATCACGCGTATCGAAACGTTCGGCAGCCCGAACATCAACTGGGTCCGCGTGGGGGTGGACACCGCCACCCGCCACGTCTTCACCATCGTGCCGATGATCGTTCCACGCTGAAATCAGGCCGCGCTGAGGCTACGCGCGCTTCTTGTCGTACGGCGCATAGGGCGGGAAGGCGCCGATCGCGGTCATATCGACCTCGACCAGCGACGGCCCGCTCTTCGCGCCCGCCTCCGCCACGATCCCGCCAAAGCTGTCGGCGCGCTCAACCTTGAAGAACGGAATGCCGGCGAGCGCCGCGAGTTTGCCGAAATCCGGTCCCATCAGATCGGCAAAGAAATGCCGGCCGCCATAGAGCGCGTCCTGGATGTGCTTGATCACCCCGTAGCCGCGGTCGTTCATCACCACGATCGTGATGTCGACATTGTCCTGCACCGCCGTCCACAACTCGGTCATGGTCAGGAAAAACCCGCCATCACCGGTCATCATCACCGTCCGCCGCCCCGGCTTCGCCTCTGACGCCCCGATCGCCGCCCCCAGCCCCAGCCCGAGACCAACGCCAATGCCCGCCCCGATCGGATACACGCTGTCACGCGGGCCATAGAGCTCGAACAGCCGATTGCCCCAGGTCGAGTTGTTGATGGTGATATCGCGCGACCATACGACATCGCGCGGCAGGGCAGCACGGAGTTGCGCGGGAAACGTCTCATACGGCCCGAGCGTGGCCGCGAAATCCGCCCGCGCCTGGCGCTTCATGGCCGCGAACGCGTCGGCATACCCTTCCTCCGGCGCCCACCCCGCGAGCCGCCTGGCCAGACCTTCAAGCACCAAAGTGGCATCGCCGTTGACGAACATCCGGCACGGATAGGTGCGCCCCTCCGCGGCAGGATCGATGTCAATTTGCACCAGGTTCTCCGGCAGCTTGACGTGAAACTCTGCCGTCTCATGCCCGCGCAGCCGCGAGCCCGCCACCAGCATCAGATCGGAACTGCGATAGAATTCTTGCACCGCTGGCACGCCATTGCCGTTGAGGCCGCCGAGATTGCGCGGATGATCCTCCGGCACGCTGCCCCGTCCGGCCCAACTCGTTACCATACCAAAACCCAGATCGAGCAGCTTGCGTGCCGCCGGCCCCGCCTCCCGCGCGCCAGCCCCCAGCCACAGGATCGGCCGCCGCGCCGCCCGCACATGCGCCGCCAGCGCATCGAGCGCCGCCTCGGACGGCACCAGCGCGCCGGGCAGAACGAGCGCAAAATTATCGAGGCTGGCAGGCCGCTCGATCACCGTCCGCTGCACGTCGATCGGGATCTCCACGCTCACCGGTCCTTGCGGCGCCGAGAGTGCCGTCACTGCCGCCTGGGTCAGAATACCCAGAGCGGCCTGCGCCGAATGAATGTGGAACGCGGCCTTCGAAACCGAGCGGAGCATGCCGATCTGATCGGGCACCTCATGCGCCGTGCCCATGCCCCTGCCGATGAACTTCGAGCCCGTCTGGCCGGTAATATGCAACACCGGCGAGGCCGCGAACCCCGCCTCCACCAGCCCCGCCACCGCGTTCGCCGCCCCCGGCCCGGTGCTGCTGAACAGCACGCCAAGCCCACCTGTGGTACGCGCATACCCATCCGCCATGTGGCTCGCGCCAAGCTCGCCACGCCCCATCACGAAGCGGATCGCGTTGCGCCGGCCGATGCCGTCGAGCATCGGAATGTTATGCACCGAGACGATGCCGAACACGGTCGTGACTCCGCAGGCGGCAAGAAATTCGGCGACCAGATCGCCCACATTGTAGCTCATTGTTTCTTCCCCGTTTCTTGTCAGACGATGCCGAGTTCGATCACCTTGCGGCCCTCGGCCAATCGCGAGGTCGCCAGCGGTGAAAGGTCGAGTGTGGTGAAGCCGCCATGCGCGATCAGCTCGGCCACACCCCGCCCCGTCGCGGGCGAATGCTGCATGCCATGGCCGGAGAAGCCGGTGGCGAAAATAACATTCCCGGCCGCCGGATGCGGGCCGATAAAGCCGTTATAGTCGAACAGATTGAGCTCGTAGTAGCCCGCCCAGGAACCGGTCAACCGCAAAGTCTCCAGCGCCGGAACACGCCCGGCCAACTGCGGCCAGCAATAGTCGTGGAACATCGCGTCGTCGACCTCGAGCGGCGGCTCATCCGGATCGTCCTCACCGGGCGCGGGCGAGCGGCCACAGATGAACCCCGCACCTTCCGGCCGCATGAACGTGCCGGCATGGTCGATCAGCAACGGGCAACCGGGAAGCTCCGCGGGGGTACGGAAGATGTAGATCATGCGCTTGCGTGGTCGGACCGGCAGATCGATGCCGAGCCAACCGGCGACGCGGGCCGACCATGGCCCGGCGGCGTTCACCACGAGATCGCATGGCACGACGCCGCCATCGGCGAGGTTCACGCCGGTCACCCGCCCGCCGGCGCGCGTCACGCCCACCGCATCCTGCGCGACATACGTCACGCCGAGCGATCGCGCCTTGCGCCGGAACGCGGCCAACAATCCCGGCCCGTCGAACCAGCCCTCGCCGGAGAGACCGAGCGTACCGCCCGCCACATCGTCCACGTTGATCCAGGGGAAACGCGCCTGGATTTCCCCGGGGCCCAGCAGCGCCACATCGGCCCCCGCCTCGCGCTGCACCGCATGGGTGGCACGCAACGTCTCCAGGCCGTCCTGCGCGGCAAGGAACAGATAGGGGCGATCGATCAGACTGACATGCGCCGGCTCGCCATTCACCGCGAGTGCGTCCCCGGCACGGGACAGGAAGGCGAACCCGTACTGCGACATCGCCACATTCACCGGCGTGGAAAACTGCTGCCGGATCGAACTCGCCGACAGCGACGACGACGCGATGCGGTAGGTCGGGTCGCGCTCGATGACCGTGATGGACCCCGCGAACGCCGGATTGGCAGCCAGATGATAGGCCGTCGAACTGCCAACCGCGCCACCGCCGATGATGACGATATTGCGCATCGCCGGGCTCACGTCGCCACCGGCCAGCGCGCCAGCGTATTGGCGAGGATCGAGACCAGCTGCGGTGGAATGTCATGCACCCGCCCACGCTCCAGCATGGCGGCTACGAAAACACTCAGATGATCCCTGACACGATGAATATGCGTCAGCGTCTCGGCACGGCTGTCGTAATCGGCCATCACGGTCCTCAGTAGGATTTCGGCAGGCCAAGCACCCGCTCGGCAATATAGCACAGCACCAGCTGCGGGCTGACCGGCGCGATGCGCGGGATCAACACTTCGCGCAAGTAACGTTCAACATGATACTCCTTCGCATAGCCAAACCCGCCATGCGTCATCACCGCCTGCTGGCACGCCTTGAACCCCGCCTCCCCCGCGAGATACTTCGCCGCATTCGCCGCCGCCCCGCACGGCAGATCATTGTCGTACTGCCAGGCCGCCTGCATCACCATCAGCCGCGCCGCCTCCAGCTCCATCCAGTTCTCCGCAAGTGGATGCTGGATCGCCTGGTTCTGCCCAATGGGACGCCCGAACACCACGCGCTGCTTGGCATAGTCCGTCGCCCGCTCCAGCGCCACCATCCCGAGCCCCACCGCCTCGGCCGCGATCAGCACCCGCTCGGGGTTCAGCCCATGCAGGATATACTCGAACCCCCGCCCCTCCTCGCCGATCAAATCCCCCTCGGGCACCTCGAGGCCATCGATAAACAGCTGGTTCGAATCGACCGCCTTGCGCCCCATCTTCTCGATCTCGCGGATCTCCACCCGGCTCCGATCGAGCTTCGTGTAGAACAGGCTCAATCCCTGCGTCGCCTTCTTCACGCCCTCTATCGGTGTCGTCCGCGCCAGCAGCAGCATCCGATCGGCCACCTGCGCCGTCGAAATCCACACCTTCTGCCCGTTCACCACATACCGATCCCCCCGCTTCTCCGCCCGCGTACGCAAATGCGTGGTATCGAGACCGGTATTCGGCTCCGTCACCGCGAAACACGCCTTCTCCCGCCCGGCGATCAACGGCGGCAAGAAACGCCGCTTCTGCGCATCGGTGCCATAGACGACGACCGGTTGCAGGCCAAAGATGTTGATGTGCACCGCCGATGCGCCGCTCATGCCCGCACCGGATTGCGCAATCGCCTGCATCATGATGCTGGCCTCGGTCAGCCCCAGCCCAGCGCCGCCATAGTCCTCCGGCATGCACACGCCAAGCCAGCCACCCTGCGCGAGGGCCGCATGGAAATCCGCTGGAAACTCTCCGGTCCGGTCGCGCGCCAGCCAATACGCGTCATCGAAATCCGCGCAAACCTTCTGGATTGCCGCACGCACCGCGCGTTGGTCATCGGTCAGGGAGAAATCCATCGCCGCCAGCGGCCTCCGAACATTTCCGCCATCCTGCCGGTCCCTCCGCGCCGCAACAAGCGGCCGGTGACGGCGCCGGCGGTTTCCCCTAGCCTGCGGGCATGAACGAGCATTCCGGCCCAATCACCATCAACCTTCAACAGGCGCGCGCGAGCCTTGCCTTCGATCGCCTCATTCCCGCTTTGCGCGCGGCCTTCATGGCCGGCGCCGAGGTGCCGCTGCGCCACCGCCACGCCATCGCGGACGCCAACGGCACCCTCCTCCTGATGCCCGCCTGGCGCGGCGGCGCGGCCATGGGCGTCAAGATCGTCACCGTCTACCCGGATAATGGTCAGCGCGGCCTGAACTCCGTCTTCTCCACTTATCTGCTGTGCGACGCCGAGACCGGCCAGCATCTCGCCCTGATCGACGGTAACGAGATCACCGGCCGTCGCACCGCCGCCGCCTCCGCCCTCGCCGGCGATTACCTCGCCCGCACGGACGCCAAATCGCTGCTGATCCTCGGCGCCGGCCACATCGCCGGCATGCTGGCCGACGCCTGGCGCGCCGTCCGCCCGATCGAGAGCGTGCGCATCTGGAACCCCCGCCCAGCCCGCGCCGAAACCCTTGCCGCCCATCTCCGCGAGGCCGGCTACGAAGCCACCGCCGCGACCGACCTCGAAGCCGCCGTCCGCACCGCCGACATCGTCTCCTGCGCCACCCTCGCCACCGCCCCGCTGGTGCACGGTGACTGGCTGCGGCCCGGCACCCATCTCGACCTGATCGGCGGCTACCGCCCCGACATGCGCGAGGCCGACGACACCGCCATCGCCCGCGCGCGCGTGTTCATCGACACCGATGCCGCATTATCCGAAGCCGGCGACATCACCCAACCCATCGCCGCCGGACATTTCTCCCCCGGCCGCATCGCCGGCACATTGTTCACCCTCTGCCGTGGCGAGGCACCAGGACGGCGCCACGCCACGGAGATCACGCTCTTCAAGTCGGTCGGCAGCGCGATCGAAGACCTCGCCGCCGCCGCCCTCGTCTGGTCCGATTTCAGACCCGCTTGACGCCCCAGAACACCGGCAGGAACGAGCGCGGATGGTCGCGCAGATTGTCGCGGAACGCGGTCGGGTAGAACCAGTGGCCAACCGGGTAGAACGGCACGTTCTCCCAGGCCAGCAACTGCATCTGTTCGCAGATCCGCTTCTCCTCCGCGGCATCCTTCGCCTCGAACCAGGACTCCCGCAGCGACTCCATCTTCGCGTCCGTCGCCCAGCCGAACCAGCCGGCCGTCCCAGCCCCGCGCAGCGGGAAATGGTTGCCCGGGTTGAGGAACGTCAGCCCCGTCCAGGTCGTGCAGAAGATGTTCCAGCCACCCTTGTCCGGCGCCTCCTTGTTGGAACGTCGGGTCACCAGCGAGCCCCAGTCCATGCTGACATACTCGACAGTGATGCCGACCGATTTCAGCACCCCGGCCGTCACCTGCGCCATCCCCTCCAGCACCGGCAGGTCGGACGGCGACATGATCACCACCTTCTCCCCGGCATAGCCGCTCTCGGCGACCGCCTTGCGCACGGCGGCCAGATCGCGCTTGCCCATCAACACGTCCATCCCGGCCGTCGTCGCGTTCGGCGTGCCGAGCGTGAAGATGCCGGCCCCGACCTTGCCGAATTCCGGCACCGCGCCAACCGCGGCATCGACATAGTCCTGCTGGTTGAACGCCCCCAGCAGCGCGCGCCGCAGCTTCGGGTTGTTGAGCGGCGGATGCAGATGGTTGACCGCGACAATCCCGATCCAGCCCAGCGGATCGAACACATCCACCTTCACCCCCGGGCTCTTCTTCAACTGCGGCAGCAGGTCCGACAGCGGCAGATCGATCCAGTCCACCTCGCCCCGCTGCAACGCCGCCGCGGCCGTCGCCGCGTCCGGCACAACCTTCCACTCCACACGATCGAAATGCGCGACCTTGCCGCCGGCGAAGCTGTCCGCCGGTTCATTGCGCGGATTGTACTTGTCGAACCGCGCATAATGCGCCGTCGAGCCGGAAACCCATTCCTCCTTGATGAACTTGAACGGGCCGCTGCCGACATATTCGGTGATCTGCTGGAAGGCATCCGTCTTGGCCATGCGTTCGGGCATGATGAAGCTGGAGCCCTGCGCGATCGTGAAGCGCAGCAACGGATACGGCTTGGTCAGCCGGAACTCGAAGCGCTTGTCGTCGATCACCTTCATTTCGGCCATCTGGCTCATCATCCGCTGCCCGAAGCCGTCGCGTTTGACGAAGCGGTTGATCGAGGCGAGGCAGTCCACCGCGCGCACCGGCTCGCCGTCATGGAACATCAGCCCGTCGCGCAGCGTGAAGCGCCAGGTCAACCCATCCTGCGACACCTCGTCGCCCGCCAGCATCTGCGGCTTCACTTCCAGCTTCTCGGTGAGCGCGTAGAGCCGGTCCCACACGAGATTGCCATGGTTGAACGCAATGGCGGACGTCGTCCACACCGGGTCCGGATTGGCCAGATTGGCATGCGGAATGAACTTGATCACCCGCGCCGGCTGGGCAATCGCCGGTGCCGCAAGCCCGGCCGCCGTCACCGCCACACCCGATTTCAGTACGTCTCTGCGTCGCATTTTACTCTCCACTCCCCGTTGATGTCCGCCCGCTGGCTGACCACTATCTTTCGCCCTTGCCGGCGACGGTGCAAGGTATCCGCAAATCGTCCGCGGAGAAAGAAAATGCGCCTGCTGCTCGCCACCATGTCCCATGAAACCAACACCTTTTCCCCCGTGCCCACGAAGCTGGCACGCTTCTGCCGCGACGGCACCACCTTGCTCACCGGGCGGGCATCGATCGATTTCTACCGCGATACCCACACCTGCATGGGCGGCTACCTCGCCGTCGCCGCCAGCGTGGGCGCCGAGATCGTCGTCCCCGTCACCGCCAGCGCACCCCCCTCCGGCCGCGTCGACGCCGCGGCCTACGAACACTTCTGCCGCCTCATCACCGACGAAGTCGCCAAAGGCGGCTTCGACGGCATCATGATGGACCTGCACGGCGCCATGGCCGTTGAGGGGTTCGATGATGGCGAGGGCGAACTCCTCCGCCGCATCCGCGCCATCGACGCCAGAACTCCGCTCTGCATCGCCTACGATATGCACGCCAACGTCTACGACAACATGATCGCCAACGCCGACATCGTCGCCGGCTACCACACCTACCCGCATATCGACATGCGCGAGACGGCGGAGCGCGCCGCGCACGCCTTGCTGCGCGTGATCGGCGGCGAGATCAAACCCGCCACCGCCTGGGGCGCCGCCCCGATGCTGCCGCACGTCATGGCCCAGGGCACCCACATGTTCCCGAACAAGGACCTGCAACAGATGTGCGCGGACTGGGAGGCCAGCGGCCGCGCCATCGCCGCCAGCCTGTTCGTCGGTTTCCCCCATGCCGACGTCCCGATGGCCGGCCTCTCCGCCGTCGTCGTCACCGACAACAACCCCGCCGACGCGCGGCGCATGGTCAACGAGTTGCTGACCTTCGCCTGGAACGCCCGCGAGGACTTCACCTTCACCGTCGAGAAGCTCGAAGACAGCGTCGCCCGCGCGAAACACCTCGGCGCAGCCGGCCCCGGCGTGGTCCTGCTCGACCATTTCGACAACTGCGCCTCCGGCGGCACCATGGACACCACCGACGTGCTCCGCGAGATCATCCGCCAGGAACTCGACGACGTCGTCTTCTTCGGCATCTACGACCCCGAAACCGTCGAACAGGCCGCGCGCGCCGGCATTGGCAAGGAAATCGAACTCGACATCGGCGCCAAACTCGACATGCCCGCGCTGCAAATCGGCAGCCGCCCGCTGCATGTGAAAGGCCGCGTCCGCACCGTCTCCGCCGGCTACTACAAGGCCACCGGCGGCCTCACCCCCGGCCTCCAGGTCTTCATGGGCAACACCGTCGTGCTCGACACCGGCCGCGTCCAGATCGTCCTGCTCAGCCGCCACATCGAACCGACCGCGCAGGAAATGTTCCGCGTCCTCGGCATCGACCCCACGGTCAAACGCTTCGTCGCCATTAAAAGCCGCGTCCACTGGCGCGCCGACGTCGGCAAACTCGCCCGCGAAATCGTCGAATGCGCCGGCGTCGGCGTCTGCACGTCGAACTACGGCCAACTCACCTTCCGCAACGTCCGCCGCCCCATCTACCCGCTCGACCCCGAGATGACCTGGAAGGCCTGAAACAGCCCACCCATCGCACTCAGGAGCCAGCAAGCGCGCCTCCGGCGGCAAAGGGCCGGCGGCCCTTTGAACCCGTTACTGCTCGCGGCTGGATCGGCGGCCTTCTGTTGGGCGCGCCCGATCTCGCCGCGTTCAGTGGTCGATCGCCTGCGGCGCTAGCAGTCCCGGGATCAAAGGGCCCACGGCCCCCAGCCGCTTTCGGCACGAAAGCGCGTGCCGAAAGCGGGCTTGCCGCCGTGGGCACGCTTGCCTACCCGCGTACCACTTCCCGCCGCAGCATCGGCTTCATGTTGTCCGCGATGCCCTTCCACGCATAGGGATCGTCGCCCGCGACCATGACGATGTCGCGGTTGTCCTGCGCCCCCGCAAGCCGCCCATCCCAGTCCCACGGCAACAGGCTCTCGGCGCGCATGTAGTGGTTCACCAATGCCCGACGAAACCCGCGCGAGCGATTGCGCAACGAGCGGTGCAGCAGATAGCCGTTGAAGAACACCACGTCGCCGGCCTTCACCTCGACGGGGATGGCATCCCCCTCCGGCCACGGAAACCCGCTCGCCGCATCGGCGCCGTCGAACTCGTCCATCCCGTGCGGCGCCGTCGGATAGATCACACCGGGACGATGGCTCCCCGGCAGCACCCACAGGCACCCATTCTCGATCGTCGCGTCATCGAGTGCGATCCACCCCCCGATCAGGCTGCGATCGCGCGTCGGAATGTAATACTCGTCCTGATGCCACGCCTGCCCCGGCTTGCCCGCGTTCTTGACGAAGAACATCGACTGCATGGCCTTCACGTTCGGCCCCAGCAACTCCGTCAGCACCGCAACGATGCCAGGATGCGCCATCGCCGCGGCAATCACGGCGTTCAGTTTGTGCGGAAAATGAATGCACAGCACGTCCTCATAGATCAGCGCGCCATCCGGCTTCAGCAGCGCCCCATGCTCGCGGCACACCTGCTCGGCGGCGTCATTCAGCGCCGCCACCTCCACCGACCCGATAATCCCGGGAACCACCAGAAACCCCTGTTCCGCATACGCCTCCGCCCGCGCGCCCATCGCCCCCTCCCCTACAGCACCAACTGCACCTTCATCGCCCGCGTCCGGTCCGCCGCCACCTCATGCCCAAGGATCATCGGCTCGCGCACCCGCACACTCACCGACCGCGGCCCAGCCTCCTGCGCCGCGACGGCCTCGATGCGCAGATCATGCGGCGGATGAAGTCTGGCAGCTTTCATGGCATGCTCCCGAACGAACACCAATGGACGCAACACCGCGCCGCCCTGTCAAGGCACGCCACCAAGGAGCAACCATGCCGCCCCACCCCGCGCGTCCCGCCAGCTGCGACAAAGCGGTCGCCCTCGTCCTGCAAGGCGGCGGCGCGCTCGGCAGCTATCAGGCCGGCGTCTACGAGGCCATCGCCGCCAGCGACTATTTGCCGGACTGGGTCGCGGGCATCTCGATCGGTGCCATCAACGCCGCCCTGATCGCCGGCAACCCGCCCGACCGCCGCGTCGCCCAATTGCGACGCTTCTGGGAAACCATCACCCGCCCGGCCCCGGCCTTTCCTGTCCCCATTGCGCTGCAACGCCAGGCCGGCGCGTTCGCGGCCCTCACCCGCGGCCAGCCCGGCTTCTTCGCCCCCCGCAAGACACTCGACTGGTTCAACCCCGTCGCCCCGGTCAGCTACTATGACACCTCGGCCCTCAAGAGCACGCTGGAATCGCTGGTCGATTTCGACCGCATCAACGCCGGCGAGATCGCCTTCAGCGTCGGCGCGGTGAACATCCGCACCGGCAATTTCGCCTATTTCGACAACCGCCACATCCGCATCCGCCCGGAGCACGTCATGGCCAGCGGCGCCCTGCCGCCCGGCTTCCCCCCGGTCGAGATCGACGGCGAGCTGTACTGGGATGGCGGCCTGGTCTCCAACACCCCGCTGCAATACGTCCTCGACTACGTGCCCCGCCGCAGCCGCCTGACCTTCCAGGTCGATCTGTTCAACGCCAGCGGTCCGGCGCCCACCACGCTCGACGAGGTCAGCGAGCGCGACAAGGACATCCGCTACTCCAGCCGCACCCGCGCCGGCACCGATCGCCAGCGCACCACGCATGACCTGCGCCACAACATCAACCTGCTATGGGACCGCCTGCCCCCCGCGCTGCGCCGCACCCCCGAGGCCCAATTCCTCTACGCATTCGGCTGCGTCACCACGATGGACATCGCCCAGATCATCTATCGCCCGCAGGAACGCCAGGGCGCCTCGAAGGACTACGAATTCAGCCGGGTCACCATGGAGGCGCGCTGGACGCAGGGCCAAGCCGACGCGGAGGCCACCTTGCAGGCCGCACCCTGGCTCGCGCCAATGCCCGCAGCACTTGGCGCCCGCGCCTTCGACGTGCTGTTCCGCTCGCACGCCCGTTGATGCAGGGCCCCGCCTTCCGCCATAAGGTCTGACAGCAACGAACGCGGGAGCCGTGCCATGGATATCATGATCGTCACCGGGGCCGCCGGTAATCTCGGCCGCGCCATCAGCACCCGCCTGCTGGCCACCGGCGCCCAGGTGATCGCCCTCGACCGCCCCGGCCCCGGCCTCGACGCCCTCGCCAACCTCCCCGGCGCCGACCGCCTGCACCCCCTCCCGCTCGCCGACCTCACCGACGAAGCCGCCACCACCGCCGCCATCGCCGGCGTGATCGCCCGCCACGGCCGCATCGACGGCGTCGCCCACACCGTCGGCGGCTTCGCCATGGGCAGCATCGCCGACTCCGGGCCGGGCCTGTGGGAGGAGATGTTCCGCCTCAACGTGCTGACCACATTGAACGTCCTGCGCGCCGCCGCCGCGCCGATGCAGGCGGCCGGCCGTGGCGCCCTGGTCGCCGTCGGCGCCGGTGCGGCCATACGCGCCCCCGCCGGCATGTCCGCCTACGCCGCCTCCAAGAGTGCCGTGCTGCGCCTGGTAGAAAGCCTCGCCGACGAACTGAAAGCCACCGGCGTGCGCGTCAATTCCGTCCTCCCGGGCACCATGGACACGCCGCAGAACCGCGCCGCCATGCCCGACGCCGACCCCACCCTCTGGACCCGCCCCGACGAAGTCGCGCTCACCATCGCTTTCCTCCTATCCGCCGCCGCCAGCGGCATCACCGGCGCGCATGTGCCCGTCCCCGGCCGGAGCTGACCCCATGACCCCAGCCTTTCCCCTCATCGCCCCCCTGCCCGCGCTCGGACTGAATTTCACAACCTACACCTTGCCGATCGACCGCGTCGCGACCCGGGCCGCGGCCGAATGATGCGCCAGCCACACATGCGTCCACCGCCGCACATACCAAATCGCCGCCATCACAACCAGGCCGGGCAGCAGAAGCAGCAATGTCCCGGGTTCTGGAATCGCCCCGGTTTGATCGCCCGATCCCCCGCTGGCTGAACCACCGCTGCCTGAACCACCGCCGCCGTTGCCATTCCCGTTGTTGCTCCCTGGATCGCGCGATTTCGAATCATAGCTCAACGTCGCGCTCAACGACGCCAATCCGGCCCCGCCATCCGTAAGCCACTGCGGCGGGCGCAGTCCACCCAATGCGATTTCCAGGGAATTATTTGCACCCGGCAGGAAGCCCGTGATCACGCGCACCTCCTGCCCACCATCGCGCTCGCCGCCTTCCTGGCTCCACGCCCGCTCCTTGCCGTCCCGCTCGCACTCGAACCGGCCGTCGCACAGCCCGCGCTCATCACCCGCGCCGTCCACCTTCGCCGTGTTCAGCCGCAGAACCCCATGGGGGTTCGTCTCGAAGTCCTTGATCTTCAATACAATATTCTTCGCATCCTCGGGGAGGAAGAAATACTCGGTCGCGGTCCAATCGTCGCCGGACTTGCAGCGCCCCGTGCTCGTGATCAGGCTGCCGCCCACCCCGATCGCCTCGCCGAACTGGAACACCGGCGCACTGAACGACCCGCACACACTCCCCTGGAACGCCTTGGCCCGCCCATCCGTGCCCAAATTCAACGTCACCGTCGCATCCGCGTCCGTGGCCATGACCGCCAGCAAAAGGCCCGCCGCGCAGGCACGTATCGCCGAAATATCCATGAGAGCCGCATCCTCGCCCGCTACCGAGAGTGCGGAGAATCGGCCTACGCGATGAACAAACCCTTACCGCGCCGCCACTGTCAGCAGGCCAGTGCGCATGCCAAACGCGACCGAGTTGGCGACGATCAGAGCCACGTTCGGGCCGGGGATGAG
>JAYTUU010000081.1:0-24266 GCA_043744375.1 Rhodospirillales bacterium
GCGCGCGAACCCAAGCCCCGGGCGCCGCGTCCTTCTCGGGCAAAGCACGAGATCGACCCGCACGACCGCCGCGCCCCTTGGCCCTGGTACATCGTCCCCACCAAAAGAAGCCGCGCCGGACCCGCATCGCCGACGCACGATCAAATCGTTACGTTATCAAAACTAATAACCATCACGCCCGGCAAGGCCGACCCGCCCACGCCCATGAGGGGTTTTGCTTCGCCTGGGTAGGTTGTGCGTCCGCTTTGTATGTTATATTATAACATACCAGTCGTACGCCGGAGCCGCCCATGATCCCCAAGCCCTTCCTCGCCCTCCTCGCTATCCCCTTCGCGGCCCAGGCCGCCGTGTTCGACCAGGGGCCGGTGGAACCGCGCGATTTCCGCAACCCCGTCCTCACCCGCATCGCCTTGTCCGAGGGGGTTGAGACCGAGAGCCTGTTCGGCTTCACCCTCGGCTCCGACGTTGACGGCGCCGGCAGCCGTGGCGTCGCCATCGAGACCATCATCGGCCAGGGCCGCCGCGACGGCCGCTACAGCGCCGTCAACAGCAAGCTCGAACTCTCCTATGGCGCCTCCGACAACATCTCCATCTCCCTCGGCCTGCTCGGCGGCTGGCGCGATATCCGCGGCGTCACCGGCATGACCGACACCAACACAATCCGCTTCGACGGCGTCGGCACCGAGCTGCGCTGGCGCTTCCTCGATCGCAAGACCAGCCCCGTCGGCCTCACTTTGCACATCGAGCCGTCCTACCGCATCCACGACGAAACCACCGGCGAGCCCGGCCGCGGCGTTGGCGCGGAGAACAAGCTCATCCTCGACGGCGAGATCATCCCCGGCCGCCTCTTCGGCGCCCTCAACCTGATCTATGACATCGAGACCTTCCGCCCGCGCGGCGGCACCATGGAGCGCGCCTCCACCGGCGGCATCGGCGCCGCCTTCTCCTACCAGATCACCAAGGGCGTCTTCCTCGGCGCCGAAACCCGCTATCTGCGCGCCTATGACGGCGTGGTCTTCAACCGCTATGCCGGCGACGCCGTGTTCGCCGGCCCCTCGCTGTTCTGGCGCCCGACGCCCGCCCTGTGGATTTCCGCCGCCACCAGCTTTCAGCTCTCCGGCTACGAGCTCAACAACCAGGCCGCCTACAACCTCGCCAACTTCAACCGCATCCAGGCGCGGCTGAAGATCGGCATGGAGTTCTGATCATGCTGACCCGCCGCACCCTCCTCCTCGCCACCGCCGCAACCCTGCCACTGACCGCCCGCGCCGCCGCGCCCCTCAAGGTCGTCGCCTCCTTCTCCATCATCGCCGACCTCGTCCGCCAGATCGGCGGCGCCCGCGTCCAGGTTACCACCCTCGTCGGCGCCGATCAGGACATGCACAGCTTCCAGCCCCGCCCCTCCGACGCCCAGGCGATCGCCGCCGCCGACCTCTTCGTCATCAATGGCCTGGACCTCGAATCCTGGGCCGAACGCCTCGCCGCCGCCGCCGGCTACAAGAAACCCGGCATCGTCGCCTCCCGTGGCATCCGCCCGCTGCCCGCCGGTGGCGCCCACAACCACGCCGGCGGCGGTGCCCACGGCACCTACGACCCGCATGCCTGGCAGGACGCGGCCAACGTCAAACTCTACGCCGCCAACATCCGCGATGGCCTGATCGCCGCCGACCCGGCCGGCGCCGCCGACTACCGCACCACCGCCGCCGCCCTGCTCGCCCGGCTCGACACGCTGGACACTGACATCAAGGCCGCCTTCCTGCCGATCCCCCGCGCGTCACGCAAAATCGTCACCTCCCACGAGGCCTTCCGCTACTACGGCGACGCCTATGACGTGGACTTCCTCGCCCCGCTTGGCCTCTCCGGCGACGCCGAGCCTTCCGCCAAGGAACTCGCCGCCCTGATCGGCCAGATCCGCCGGGAGAATATTCGCGCCCTGTTCCTGGAAAACATCACCCGCTCGCCCCTGCTCCAGCAGATCGCCCGCGAAACCGGCGTCCGCATCGGCGGCACCCTCTACAGCGACGCCCTCTCGGCAGCCGGCGGACCGGCGGCCAGCTACGAGGCGATGATGCGCCACAACACGCGGATGGTCGTGGCGGCGCTGGCCTGACTCCCTCGCTTCCTGCCCACGCCCTCGCCACGACGCGGTCGCCTATATCCTCAGCCTGAGACGCTGACCGCGCGCCTCACAACACCCGGTTCGCCCGCGCCACCACCGCCTCGAACAAAATTTGGCACCCGGCCGCCGCCTCGCCGGGCTCGATGCTCTCGGCCTCGTTATGCGACAGCCCATCCTTGCACGGCGTAAAGATCATCGCCGTCGGCACGTGCCGCGCCACATACACCGCGTCGTGCCCGGCACCGGACACGATCTCCCGCGCCGGCAACCCCAGCCGCGCCGCCGCCTGGCGCACCAGATCGACGCAGGCGGCATCGAATGGCTGGGCCGCGATCCGGAACAGTTCCACCACCTCGATCGCCACGCCCCCCGCCGCCAGTCCCGCCACCCCCGCCGCAAACTCCGCCGCGAGGCGATCCATCTCCGCCCCATCGGGATGGCGGAACTCGACGGAGAATCGTACCTCGCCGGGAATGACGTTGCGGCTGTTCGGCAACACCGTGAGTTGCCCGACGGTCCCCCGACCATCCTCGCCGCGCGCCCGCATCAGCCGATCCACCAGCCCGATCACCGCGGCCGCCGTCACCAGCGCATCCTTGCGCGCCGAGGGTGGCGTGGTGCCGGCATGCGAGTCCTGCCCGGTGCAGACCACGTCGTACCACACCTGCGCCTGCGCCCCGGTGACGATGCCGATCATCTTCTCCTCCCGCTCCAGGATCGGCCCCTGCTCGATATGGAGTTCGAAATACGCGTCGGCGGGGAACGGTTGCGCCGGCTCGGCGCCGCAATACCCGATCCCCACAAGCGCCGTCTTGACCGTCACCCCCTCCAAATCCGTCAGCCCATAGGCCTTGTCGAGCGCATAGACCCCCGCCCACACGCCCGATCCCATCAGCGAATGGCCGAACCGGCTGCCCTCCTCGTCCGTCCAGTTGACCAGTTCCACCGGCGCCTCGGTGACGATGCCCAGATCGTTCAGGCTCCTGATCACCTCCAGCCCGGCGATCACCCCGAGCGCCCCGTCGAATTTCCCCCCCGACGGCTGGCTGTCGAGATGGCTGCCGAACAGCACCGGCAACCGCGCCGGGTCCCGCCCGGGGCGGCGGGCGAACATGTTGCCGATCGCATCAACGCGCACCGTCAGCCCGGCCGCCTCGCAGTTGGCCTTGAAGTGCTCCCGCCCCTGCCGATCGATCTCCGTCAGCGTCAACCGCCGCACGCCGCCCTTCGCCGTCGCGCCGAAGCGCGCCATGTCCATCAGGCTGTCCCACAGGCGGACCGGGTCGATCCGCTGGTTGGTGTGCTGGCTCATGGCGGCGTTCCCTATTCTTCGCCGCCCATCTTGCCCGCCGCCCGCGTTCCTGCAAGCCTTGCGCCGGATCTTCCGGAGAGCATAATGACCGCGACCAACCTCGACACCGACGCCATTTGGCAGGCCCGCGTCGACCTCGCCGCCTGTTTCCGCGCCGCGGCGAAGCTCGGCATGAACGAGGGCGTCTGCAATCACCTCTCCGCCGTCGTGCCCGGCCATGACGACCTGTTCTTCGTCAACCCCGACGGCTGGGGGTTCGGCGAAATCACCGCCAGCCGGCTCCTGATCTGCGACTACGACGGCAACGTCATCGCCGGCACCGGCACGCCCGAACCGACCGCCTTCTTCATCCACGCCCGCGTCCATCTGCACGTGCCCCGCGCCCGCGCCGCCTTCCACACCCACATGCCGCACGCGACGGCACTGGCCATGCTCGAAGGCCCGCCCTTCTCCTTCGCGCTGCAAACCTCGCTGCGCTTCCACAACCGCATGGCGCTGGACGAACACTATAACGGCGTCGCGCTGACCACCGACGAGGGCGACCGCATCGCCGCCTCGATCGGCGACGCTGACATCGTGTTCATGAAGAACCACGGCGTGATGGTGGTGGCTTCGACCATCCACAAGGCGTGGGACGACCTGTTCTATCTCGAACGCGCCGCCGAGGCCGAAATCCTCGCGCTCTCCACGGGGCGCAAGCTCGCCGCCCTGCCGCAATCGATGATCGACCACACGCTCGCCCAGATCCGCGACAACGCCGGCAACCGCGGCAGCGCCCGCCTGCACCTCGACAGCGTCAAGCGCCAACTCGACCGGACCGATCCGGAGTACCGCACCTGACCCGCTTTCTTCTCCTTCTTCTGCTGCCCACCTGCGCATTGGCCGGTTGCACCTTGATCGACCAGCGGACGTTCCGTAGCGCCCCGGCCACGCCGGGTGCCGCCGAACTCGCCCGCGTCAACCTGCCCGCCCTGCCGCTGCTGACCATCCGCTTCGCCGAGCCCGAGCTTGACGGCGCGGCCATTGCCCGCGCCGTCGACCTCGCCCTCGCCCGCAAGCCCGCCGCCATCTTCGACGTGATCGCCCCGATCCCCGCCGAAGCGCCACGCGACATCCAGGACGCGGCCGTGCGCCTTGGACGCGCCGACACCGAACGCGTCGCCAACGCGCTTGCCGCCGCCGGCGCTCCGCGCGCGCAAATCCAGCTCGGCCTGCGCGCCGACCTGGGCAACCCGCCCCGCGAGGTGCGCGTCTATGTTCGCTGACCCCGGGTGACCGCGCGTACGAATGGCCTGCTGATGCTGCTGGTGACCGCGTGCAGCTGGGGGCTGAACTGGCCGGTGCTGAAATTCATCGTCGGCGTCTGGCCACCCTTCACCTTCCGCCTGCTCTCCGGCGTGGGCGGCACGGTGCTGATGTTCGCCGTCGCCCTGATCCGCCACGAACGCCTGCGCCCGCCGCGGGGCCAATGGGGCCGGCTGATCATCGCCAGCCTGCTGAACATCACCTCCTGGATGGGCCTCGCGACCCTCGCGCTCTTGTGGCTCGACGCCTCCGAGGCCGCCATCATCGCCTATACCATGCCGATCTGGGCCGCCCTGATCGCCTGGCCCGCGCTGGGCGAACGCCCGACCGCCACCCGCATCGCCGGCCTCACAATCGGCCTCGCCGGGGTCGCGACGCTGATGGCCGGGCAATTGCTCAGCGCCCCCGCCGCCGTGCTGATCGCCAAGCTGCCCGGCGTCGGCCTGATCCTGGGCACCGCCCTGATGTTCGCCTCCGGCGCCGTGTTCACCAAGCGCTACCCGCTCACCTTGCCGCCCGCCGCGAACCTCGCATGGCAGATCCTGATCGGCTCGCTGCCATTGGCAATCGCCGCCGTGCTGTTCGACAGCTGGGACCTCTCGCGCGTCAGCCCGCTCGGCTGGGCGGCGCTCGGCTACGTCATCGTGATCGCGCTGTGCCTGTCCTACGTCACCTGGTTCCGCGCCCTCAAGGCGCTCCCCGCATCCACCGCCACCATCGGCATGCTGCTCGTCCCCATCATCGGCGTCACCAGTTCCGCCCTCGCCTTGGGCGAACCGCTCGGCGCCCGCCAACTCATCGCCCTCGCCATGACCCTCTCCGGTGTGGCATTGGCCTCCCGCACATGACCCCTCTCCCCGAACGCCCGCTCATCCGCCTGAACCCCAACCAGGACCGCCGCCTGCGCGCCGGCCATCCATGGGTGTTCAGCAACGAAATCCGCATGGCGCCGGAGTATCGGCACATGGAACCCGGCCTCCCCGTCCGGCTGGAGAGCGCCGAGGGCTGGCGCTACGGCACCTTCATGTTCAATCCGCACAGCCTGATCGCGGCCCGCCTGCTCGACCGTGACCCGGCCGCCGCGATCGATGCCGCCTGGGTCCGCGCCCGGCTCGACAGCGCCATCGCTTTGCGCGCCCGCGTCGCCCCCACCCCGTTCCATCGCCTCGTCCACGCCGAGGCCGACCGCCTGCCCGGCCTCATCATCGATCGCTACGGCGATGTGGCCGTGCTCCAGGCCAACACCGCCGGCATGGACCGCCTGCTGCCCGACATCACCGCCGCCCTGCTTGCCGCCCTCCCGCTGCGCACCATCGTCGCCCGCAACGACAGCGGCGCCCGCCTGCAAGAGGGCCTGCCCGAACAGGTTGTTCTCCTCCACGGCGAGGACGCCACCGCCATCGTCGAGGAAGGCGGCGTCCGCTTCCCCGTCGATCTGCTGACCGGGCAGAAAACCGGCTGGTTCTTCGACCAGCGCAGCAACCGCGACCGCGTCGCCGACCTCGCCCAGGGAGCCCGCGTGCTCGACGTCTTCTGCCATGTCGGCGCCTTCGGCCTGCGCTGTGCGGCGGCCGGCGCGGCCCACGTCACGCTCGTCGACAGCAGCGCCCCCGCTTTGGCCCATGCCACCGAAGCCGCCGCCTTCAACGGGTTCGCGGACCGCGTGACCACCCGACGGGGCGACGCCTTCGACGTGCTGGCCAACCTCAAGGACTCCGGCGAGCGCTTCGACATCGTCATCTGCGACCCCCCCGCCTTCGCCAAAACCAAGAAGGACCGCGACGCCGGCCTGCGCGCCTATGGCCGCATGGCCCGCCTCGCCGCCCCCCTGGTCGCGCCGGGCGGCTTCCTGTTCGCCGCCTCGTGCAGCCACCACGCTGATCTGCCCGATTTCGCCGCCGTGATCGCCGAGGGCCTGTTCCGCGCCCGCCGGGAGGGCCGCATCGTGTTCACCAGCGGCGCCGGGCCGGACCACCCCGTGCATCCGCTGCTGCCCGAAAGCGCCTATCTCAAGGGCCAACTCATCCAGCTCATGTAAACCGTCCCGTTACCATTGCCCGTCACACTGTGGCGCGAACGATGGCACGCCGCTCTATCTGCTGCCCGACTCGACCACGCGATACAGCACGTAGCCCGCCGCCACATCGCCGGCGACGCGCGCCAGCCAGGCCGGCGGATTGCCCGCCGCCAGCCGGTCCATCAGCGTCTCCGGCGGCAGATCAGCGACCATCAGCGAGCGCGCCGGGCGCCGGCAGATCAACACCAGGCTCGCCCCGGTCGCGCGAAACTCCGCCCCCGGCGCATCGCCCGGCACCGCTCTCCACGCTCGGTGCAACCGTCCGTAGGCCACGAAATTGCGGTGATACAGCGACCCCACCGTTCGCACACCCGTGCGGTAGAGCAACTCGGGAACGTCGTTCACCTCGCTCAGGACGACCGCCCCGGCATAGGGCGCCAGCATCTCCGCCACCCCGCGTATCTCCGCCACCCCGCGCATCGGGCACCCGGCCGAGGCCAGGCTAAGCCGTGGGGCCGCCGCCGACAGAAAACTGCCAGCAATCGCGTCCGCCCGGGTCGACAGCATCGCCACCGCCAGCAGCCCGACCCGGGACAGCGCTAGCCGGGTCGGCCGACCCGCCAGAAGCCGCGTGATCTCCGCCAGCGCCACCGGCAATGCCGCCGCCCCGGCCAGCGCCGGATAGGTCGCGAACCGCAGATGCATCGCCCCCAGGCCGAGCATCACCGCCACGCACAGCGCCGTATAGCCCCACAGCCAGGATCGCCGCGTCAACGCCAGCCATCCGCACAGCCCCAGCCCGAGCACCCCGGCGGCCAGGAACTCGATGCCCTGCACCAGCGAGCCGACCGGGCGCATCTCCTCGATCCCGGCCATGACCATCCGCGCCTCGGCCGAGTCGATCACCCCCTCCGGCCCGCGCAACACGCCCGGAAACAGCACAATCCACAACAGCAGCCCCGCCACCCCCAGCGCGCCACCGGTCCACCGACCAACCTTGCGCAAGCCCCAGCCGACACCCGCCACCACCCCAGCCAACACGAAATACACCACCGAAAGACGATCGATCTCGACCGCCAGCCAGCCGGCCATCGGCGGATCGACCAGCAGTGCCGCCGCCGTCACCGCCAGGAACATCGCCCCGCCCAACGCCAGCCCGTCGGCAATCGCGCGCCGCGGCGTTAGCATCCACGCCATCCCGCCGCCGGCAAACGCCATCAGCACGAACGGCATCGCTTCCGGGCTGAACCAGATCCCCACCCCCGCCGCCGCCCCCAGCAGCACGCCCGCACGCGCCTCGCCCACCGCGACCCGCCCCGCCGCGCCCGCCAGCAGCAGCGCGATCACGCCGAGCGGCACATGGTGATGCGCTACCCCCGGAAACCCATAGGCCACCACCGGCGGCGCCATCCCCACCAGAGCGGCGGCCGTCCATCGCATCCCCGATCCGGCGAGCACAGGTGCCATCACCCACGCCGCCGCCACCCCGGTCAGGCCGATGCCGAACGGCCCGATCAGCACGGCCGCACAATGCAACGCATCGTGCCACGACAACACCACCCGCAACGGCAACGCCAACAGGAGCAACATTGCATCAAGCAGATGCGACCAGTGCAGAATGGCCCCCGCGCCCGAGCCATCGCGCAGAACGGCATGCAGCGGTCGTCCGGCATCGAGGATGTCGTGAATGCGGTTGAGCCGCATGTAAGTGTCGGGGTTCAGCAGATCGCCATCGAGAACCCCCGGCGCCCCGCGCAGCCCGGCGGCCACCGCGAGGCTCGCCGCCACCACGAAGCACAGCACGGCCTCGCCACGGCCCAGCCCGGCTTGCATCATCGCGCCTGCGACATCAGCCAGGCTTTCCCGCTCAGGAGCATGATGGCCGGAGGTGGGATCACCGGAGGTCTGAATCATGCGATAAAACAGAAGCCTAGAGCGGGATGGGCGTTTCTATCGGCGCTCATCCCGCTCTAGGCTGGCAGATCCGGGGTCAGCCGCTTGATCAGGTCGAACACGCTCTTGCGCACGGCGGCGTCGGGAATGCGGTAGTAGGCGCGCACCAATTCCTGCGTCTCGCGACGGTTCATCGTGTCATCGGCGAAGGCGTCCTGCTGGTCGGAAAACCCCATCGTCCGGCGCCCGGACAGCCCGCTCCCGCCGCCGCCCATTCCGCCTTGCGTGAGCTGGTCCTGCATATCGTCGAAAAAGAAGCTGATGGGCACATCGAGCACGCGCGACAGGTCGAACAGCCGCGAGGCACCAACACGGTTCATACCGCGCTCGTATTTCTGCACCTGCTGGAAGGTCACTCCGAGCGCCTCGCCGAGTCGCTCCTGCGACATGCCGAGCAGTGTCCGACGCAGGCGGATGCGCTGGCCGACATGCACGTCGATCGGGCTTGGCCGCGATTCGCGTTCCGCCTTCTCTGGCACCCCATCCGCGAATCCTGCCTGGAAACGGGAAAGCGCGTCGTCGGCCTGGCCTGACATGCGTTGCAACTCCTGTGGCGTCTGGCCCGGCCGTCTCCACACTTTGGAAACCATTGCCCGATCAGTACGCGATTGCCTTTGGTTGATCCAAAAGTAAACGCCACAACCGGTGATCGTCAATGATTATCACCAAAAATTGTGTAACGTCTATAAAAGTGACCGGGATGCGGGCCGTGCACGCCATCCGAGCAAGAGGCCCAGAGCAAGTGCGAGACCGGCCAGACCGATGGGGACCAGCAATCCGAAACGGGCATAGAACGGCGCCGGCAACGCCGCCGGTAGCGTGAGCACGAGCGCGCCCGGCACGTTCATGCCGATCCGGCCGAGTTCCCGCCCGTAGGCGTCGAACCCCGCCGAGATCCCGGTATTAGCCGCCCGCATCAACGGCAAACCGGCTTCGATTGCGCGCATCCTTGCGGCAGCGAGATGTTGCCGCGGTCCGGTCGAGTTGCCGAACCAGGCGTCATTGGTCACGTTCACCAGCCAGTCCGGCCGCTCTGACGCCACGCCCTCGCCGGAAAAAATGGCCTCGTAGCAGATCAGCGGCCCGAAGGTGGGAAGCCCCGGCAGCGCGATCGTCCGCGGTCCCGCCCCGCGTCCGAACCCCTCGCCGGTGACCAGCGCGATCGGCAGCGGGAACCAACCCGGCTGATACTCGCCGAACGGCACCAGATGCCATTTGTCATACACCGCCGCCGTCGCTCCACCGCCGTCGACCGCCACCAGGCTGTTGAACGGCCGGCGCGCCGCATCGAGGCGCAGACTGCCGGCCAGCACCATCCCGCCAGCCGCGTCGGCGACGGCGGAACGCGCGTCCGGGTCAGCGTCGAGCAGGAACGGACTCGCCGTCTCCGGCCAGATCACCAGCGGCACCGCGCCCGGCAGAAGCCGCTTCGCCTCGGCAACGCCTTGCCGCGTGAGGGCAAGATAGTCGGAGAAAATCCTGAGTGCCCGCGCCCTCTCCCACTTGCCGTCCTGCGCGATATTGCCCTGCACCAGCACGATGGCCACTGCCGGCACCGACTGGCCCGCCGCCCCCAGCCGCCACGCCCCCGCTCCGAGCCAGGCCACCAGCACGATTGCCCCACCCGCCAGCGCGCGCCGCCCGAACGGCGGCAGCCCGGCCAGGATTAACGTCGCCAGCGTCATCCCGTGCACGCCCACCCAGGCCGCCGGTTGCAGCATCGCATCGCCCGCCCAGCCCGGCGCCGCCCACACGCTGCCCAGCGGATTCCACGGAAACCCGGAGGCGACGAATTGCCGCGCGAGATCGGCCGCCACCCAACCGCCGGCGAGCACCCACAGCCGCGGCCATCCCGCCGGCACCAGCCGCACCATCGCGCAGGGCAGTGCGATGAACACCGCCATCAATGCCGCCAGCATCGGCACTGCCAGCGGCACCAGCCACCAGAACCGCGCCGCCTCGACCAGGATCGCCTCGGTGATCCAGTACAACCCCGCCAGATGGTGCCCGAAGCCGAACCAGAACCCCGCCGCCGCGGCCCCCCGCCAGCCGCCGGCGCGCCCGACCCCGCGAAGCAGCGCGGGCAGACAGATCAGCAGCACGGGAACCCCGTGCAACGGTGGCAATGCGGCGGCCGACAACAGACCGAACCCGGCCATCGCGGCGCCCGCCCGCACGCCGGCCAACCGCACGCCTGTCGACCGTTCGGAAATACCCGCCTCAGCCGTGGACAATGCGCTCGGGCGGTACCGCCCGTCCGGTCAGCACGGCGGCGATGCACTCAGCCGCCATCACGCCCATGTTGACCAGCGACCCGTCGGTGACGCCCGCCACATGCGGCGTCACCAGCACGCGCGGGTGGTTGCGCAACGGATGATCGGCCGGCGGCGGTTCATCCTCGAACACGTCGAGCCCGGCGCCCGCGACATGCCCGCGCGCCAAGGCTGCCGCCAGCGCCGCCTCGTCGACGATCCCGCCGCGCGCGGTATTGATCACGTAACCGCCGGCGGGCATCGCCGCCAACGCCGCCGCCCCCACGATATGCCGCGTCGCCGGCAGATAGGGGCAATGAACCGACAGCACGTCGCTGCCCGCACACAGGGCCTCCAGCGTCGCCGCCCGCGCGGTCGGGCCGAACGCGTCGTCGGGCATCATAGGATCGAACGCACTCACCATCATGGCGAACGCACGCGCCAGACCCGCCACCGCCTGGCCGATCGGGCCGTAGCCGAGCAGACCCAGCCGCAGCCCGGCGATGTCGCGCACCTTCGTGGCACCCTCGCGCCACGCCCCGCCGGCCAGTGCCGCGCCAAGCGGGCGCAAATCCTTTGCCAGCGCCAGCACCAGCGCCAGTGTATGCTCCGCCACCGCCGCCGTGTTCGAGCCGGGCGCGCGGGTGACGAGAATGCCGCGTGCGAGAGCGGCCGGAATATCGACGTCATCGACCCCTACCCCGTGCCGCGCGACGATCTTGAGCCGCGCCGAGGCATCCATGGCGGCAGCCACGACCGGCCCCTGCCGGCTCAGGATCGCATCCGCCTGCAACTCAGCCGTCAGCACCGTCACCGCGGCGGCCGAGGGATAGGGGGCCATGTAGTGGATCGCACAGCCGGCCTGTTCCAGCACGGCCACCGCGGGTGCGGCCAGCCGCGGCGAGGTCATGATGACATTGAAACGGCTCATCCCTCCGTCCCCTCCTCGCTGTCCCGTCCGCTCCGGGCCGCGCTCAGCCGCCGGCCGAACAGTTCCAGCCGATGCGACACCAGATCGTAGCCGAGCCGCCGGGCAATCGACTGCAACGCGCGCTCATACTCGGCATCCTCGAATTCGATCACCTTGCCGGACTCGACGTCGATGAGGTGGTGGTGATGGCCATGCTCGGTCGGCTCATAGCGTGCCCGACCGCCACCGAAATCGCGCCGCTCCAGAATGCCCTTCTCTTCGAGCAGCCGCACGGTGCGATAGACGGTCGCCACCGAAATCCGGCTGTCCAGGATCGCCGCGCGGCGATACAGCTCCTCGACGTCGGGATGGTCATCCGCCTCGGACAGCACGCGCGCGATCACCCGGCGCTGGCCGGTCATCTTCAGTCCTCGTTCAACGCACAGGCGCTCGATACGGCTTTCCATGCGGCCAGACTATACTATTCGCGCACCCTTGCCACCGCACGCGGCGCCATCCCGGGCGCCGCGCGGGAAACAAAATGCCCGAACGCTACTTGCGCACGCGCGGCTTGGTGCCGAGGCCGATCTTCTTGGCCAGTGTGGAACGATGCTTGGCGTAGTTCGGCGCCACCATCGGATAGTCGCTCGACAGGCCCCATTTCTCGCGGTATTTTTCCGGGCTCATGTTGTACGCCGTCTTGAGGTGGCGCTTGAGCATCTTCATCTTCTTGCCGTCTTCGAGGCAGATGATGTAATCGGCGAACACCGATTTCTTGATCGGAACCGCCGGTTCCTGCTTCGCCGGGATCACCTCGTCGCGCCCGACGGCGACGAGCGACCGATAAACGTCCTGGATCAGGGCCGGCAACGAGTCCGCCGCGACTGAATTATTCGAGACATGTGCGGAGACGATCTGCGCGGTCAGACCCAATACGTTCGAATCCTGCGAATTATCAGCCATTGTTATCCCTCTGCTTCCAAAGCACTCGTTGTTTCAACAACACACCCGCCTTATATGTGTGGGGATCGAGACCTTGCAATGGATTTTCGTATGTCAAATGGTAAATCATCTTTCGAAGCGCCCAAGCGTAGACCAGTGCAATGAGCACCGATCCCACAGCGCCGCCTGATTCGACGCTCGATATCACCCGCGAATTCTGCCCGATGACCTTCGTACGCACGCGCCTGGCATTGGATCGGTTGAACTCGGGGCAAACGCTACTTGTGCTGCTCAAGGGCGACGAGCCGATCCGCAACGTGCCGCGGACCGCCACGGAACAGGGGCACGCCGTGCTGAAAATGGAATGCGACCCAGACGGGATCACGCATCTTTTGTTGCGTCGGAAGTAAAGTCCAGGCGCAGCACCAACGCATCCGAGCGGTCCGCATAATAATTCCGCCGCCGCCCGACCGGCAAGAACCCTGTGGATGCATACAGCGCCCGCGCCGCCGGGTTCGCCTCGGAAACCTCAAGGAACATTGCCAGTGCGCCCGCCGCCGCCGCGGCCATGCGCGCCTCGCACAGCAGCAATCGGCCGAGCCCCATCCGCCGCGCCGCTGGAAGGACCGCGAGCGTCAGGATCTCGGCCTCATCCGCCACCACCCGCGCCAGCACGATCCCGCCTGCCGGCGCAATCAACCCGAAGACGCCGGGCAAGGCCAATTGCAGTGCGAAGGCATCGGCGCCCCACCGCTCGGCCGGTGGAAAAGACTGCGCATGAACCGCCGCCATCGCTGCGGCGTGTTCAATCCCCGCCGCGATCACGCCGGCCCGGGATGCGGGCGCAACCCACCCGCCGGCAGCTTGGCCTCGGGCGCGTCGACATACAGCGGCAAGGCTTCCAGCGGCGCCAACTCGCCCCGCAGCCGGCGCGCCGCCACCACCGCGACCTGACGCATCGGCGGCAAGCGCAGATCGGTCAGCATCACATCATCCCCGCGCGCCGCCAGCCGGGACGCCACCGCGATCGCGGCATCCCCGGCCACGGCAACGCGCCCTTCCGCCGCCGGCAGCGCGGCCAGATCAGTCGGCTCCGGCGCGCCGCCGCGATGCAGGAATACCCGGCCCCGCCGGCTGTCGATCGCCACCCACAGGGCTCGCCCGCCCAGGCTCGGCAAGGCCGCCGCCATCGCCTCCGCCACGGTCACGCCGACCACCGGCACCCCGGCCGCCAGCCCTATCCCCCGCGCCAGCGCAATCGCCGCCCGCAGCCCGGTGAAACTCCCCGGCCCCACCGTCACGCCGATGCCGTCAAGCTGCGCCGCCGTCAGCCCAGCCGTCGCCAGAACCTCCGCCGCGATCACCGCCAACTCCGCCGAGTGCCCGCGCGCGCCAGCACGCAGGCGGAACGCGACCACCCTGTCGTCGATCACCACGGCCGCCCCGCAGCGCGCCAACGCCGCATCCAGTGCCAGAATTCGCATGCCGGACACTCCCTATTCCCGCCGCAATACGCGATCGTTCAGGAACGCGAAGAATCCGCGCGCCCGGAATCGCGCCTGCAAATCCTCCTCGCGATAATCTTCTCGCACCCAATCCAGAAACGACTTTCGCCCCTCGCCCTCCGCTGCATACAAGCGAAAGAACCCGTCCAATATCCCTGTCGGCGACGCCGCGATATGGCCATGCCGCCACGTCAATTGCCGCGCCGCCGCCGCCGCCGTGCCGCCCTCGAACAACACCACCAGCCCCGCCGCCAAGCCGGCACGATCGGCACCCGATTTGCAATGGAGCAACGCTGGAAATTGTATCTCCCGGTAGATCGCATGAAACCGCAGTATCCGCTCGCGCTGCGGCGCCCCGCGGCTCTCGAACGCCATGAACACATGATCGATCCCAAGCCGCCCCGCAGCGGCCGCCGACAACGACGTCGATGGATTGGCCGCCGCCCCGCGCAAGTTCACCACCGTGCGAATGCCGTGGCGCCGCACCGCCCAGCGCAGACGAAACGGCAACGGATGCGACGACCGATAAACCCGCCCGGGAACCACCACCCCGAAATTACCCCAGAACACACGAAACAGCGCGTGATCCAGGATGAGGCTGGAGAGGCGGACCGACATCAAAGGGAAGGCCGGGGGCTCCGCCCCCATACCCTGGCCAGGGCGCTGCCCTGGACCCGCCAAAGGCCAGGGGCCTTTGGAAACCATGACTTCAAGGCTCTTTTGTATAACCGGCGCATCTCGGTGGTTGGTTCCACGGAGTTGCGCCGGTTATACAAAAGAGCCTTCAAAAGCACGAGGTCCAGGGGCTCGGCCCCTGGTTGGGTGCAGGGGCAACGCCCCGCCGGGTCGAGGGCAGAGCCCTCGCCTTCCTTAGGTGTCAGACCTGCCGCTCCAGCATCATCGACTTGATTTCCGCGATGGCTTTCGCGGGGTTCAGGCCTTTGGGGCAGGTTTGGGTGCAGTTCATGATGGTATGGCAGCGATACAGCTTGAACGGGTCTTCGAGCGCATCGAGCCGCGCTCCGGTGCTTTCATCGCGGCTATCGGCGATGAAGCGATAGGCGGCGAGCAGCACCGCCGGCCCAAGATAGCGATCGCCATTCCACCAATAGGACGGGCAGGCGGCGGTGCAGCAGAAGCACAGGATGCATTCCCACATGCCGTCGAGCTTGGCGCGTTCTTCCTTGCTCTGCCGGCGCTCCCCATCGGGTGGGGCAGGGGTGTCGGATTGCAGCCACGGCTCGATGGAGCGCAGTTGGGCGTAGGCCTGGCTGAGGTCGGGCACCAGGTCCTTCACGACGGGCATGTGCGGCAGCGGGTTGATGCGCACGTCGCCCTTGCACGCGTCGATCGGCTTGAGGCAGGCGAGCGTGTTGGTGCCGTCGATGTTCATCGCGCAGGAGCCGCAGATGCCTTCGCGGCAGGAGCGGCGGAAGGTCAGCGTCGGATCGACCTCGTTCTTGATCTTGATGAGCGCGTCGAGCACCATCGGCCCGCAGGCGTCCATGTCGATTTCGTAGGTGTCGGTCTGCGGGTTTTTCCCGTCATCGGGGTTCCAGCGATAGATGCTGAAATTGCGCAGGTTCTTGGCCCCGGCCGGTGCCTTGTGCGCCTTTCCTGACTGGACCTTGCTGTTCTTGGGCAGGGTGAAAGTGGCCATGCTCTGCCGCCCTTCCTAGTAGACGCGTTTCTTGGGCGGGAAGACCGAGACTTCATTGGTGAGCGTCTGCATCTTCACCGGGCGATAGTCGAGGCGCACCGCGCCGTCATCGCCGCACCAGGCGAGCGTGTGCTTCATCCAGTTTTCGTCGTCGCGATCAGGGAAATCATCGTGTGCCTGGGCGCCACGGCTTTCCTTGCGGGCTTCGGCGCCGACCATCGTGGTGACCGCGTTGCCCATGAGGTTCTGCAACTCCAGCGCCTCCATCAGGTCCGAGTTCCAGATCAGGCTGCGATCGGAGACGGACATGTCGGACATGCCCTGCCAGATGTTCTGCATCTTCTTGACGCCGAGCGTCATGCTGTCGCTGCTGCGGAACACTGCGGCGTGGGCCTGCATGGTGCGCTGCATGTCGAGCCGCAGGTCCGCCACCTTGGTGGAGCCTTTGGCGTGGCGGGCATGGTCGAGATTGTCGAGCGATTTCTCTCCCGCCTTGGGCGGCAGCGGCGCTTGGGTGGCGCCCGATTTCACCGTCTCGGCGGCGCGATGGGCGGCGGCGCGGCCGAACACCACGAGGTCGAGCAGCGAGTTGGTGCCGAGCCGGTTGGCGCCGTGGACGGACACGCAGGCCGCCTCGCCGACCGCCATCAGCCCGGGCACGGTGGCGTCGGGGTGCGATTTGGTCGGGCGTAGCACCTCGCCGTGATAATTCGTCGGAATGCCGCCCATGTTGTAGTGCACGGTGGGCAGCACGGGGATCGGCCCCTTCGTCACCTCGACGCCGGCGAACACGCGCGCCGTCTCGGAAATGCCGGGCAGCCGCTCGTTGAGGATCTCCGCGCCGAGATGCTCCAGATGGAGCATGATATGGTCCTTGTTCGGCCCGCAGCCGCGCCCGGCGTTGATTTCCAGCGTCATCGATCGGGACACGACGTCACGCGAGGCGAGGTCTTTCGCGGTCGGCGCGTAGCGCTCCATGAAGCGCTCACCCTCGGAATTCGTCAGATACCCGCCTTCGCCGCGCGCGCCCTCGGTGATCAGGCAGCCCGCCGGGAAGATGCCGGTGGGGTGGAACTGCACAAACTCCATGTCCTGCGCCGGCAATCCGGCCCGCAGCACCATGCCGCCACCGTCGCCCGTGCAGGTATGCGCGGAGGTGCAGGACAGGTAGGCGCGGCCGTAACCGCCGGTCGCCAGCACCACTTTCTGGGCACGGAACCGGTGCATCGAGCCGTCTTCCAGGCACCAGGCCATCACGCCGCGGCAGACGCCCTCGTCATCCATGATGAGGTCGAGGGCAAAGTATTCGACGAAGAACTCGACCTCGTGCTTGAGGCTCTGCTGATACAGCGTGTGCAGGATCGCGTGTCCCGTGCGGTCGGCGGCGGCGCAGGCGCGCATCGCCGGGGTCTTGCCGTAATCGGTCATGTGGCCGCCGAACGGGCGCTGATAGATGCGGCCATCCTCGGTGCGGCTGAACGGGACGCCGAAATGTTCGAGCTCATAGACGGCCGGAATGGCCTCGCGGCACATGTATTCGATCGCGTCCTGGTCGCCGAGCCAGTCCGAGCCCTTGACGGTGTCGTACATGTGCCAGCGCCAATCGTCCTCGCCCATGTTGCCGAGCGCCGCGCCGATGCCGCCCTGCGCCGCGACGGTGTGGCTGCGGGTCGGGAACACCTTGGTAATGCACGCGGTTTTCAGCCCGGCCGCACCCATGCCCAGGGTCGCCCGCAGCCCGGCACCGCCGGCACCGACGACGACCACGTCATAGGTGTGGTCGATGATGGTGTAGGCACCGCGGGATGGCTTGGTCATGGCGTTCATGAGGTGACGTCCAGAATGGCGTTCAGCCGGAAAAGGCGAGTTTCAGCACGGCGATGAGGGCAGCGAGGCCGGCCAGCGTGGTGACGGCCTTCATCGCCAGCAGCCACACCAGGCGCGCCCGCTCAGCGTGAATGTAGTCCTCGATCACCACCTGCAAGCCCAGCCGCATATGATGAAACGTTGTCAGAATGAGTGCAGCCAGCAAGGTTGCCACGAACGGGTGCGACGCCCACAGCACGACGGCCGCCCGCGGCAGCGCGGCGAGGTGCAGGATGCTCCACACGAACCACAGCGTCAGCGGGATCAGCGCCAGCGCGGTGACGCGCTGCGCCCACCAATGCGCGGTGCCCGATTTGGCCGAGCCCAGCCCGCGCGCGCGGCCGAGCATCGAGCGCATGATGGCGGGAGAATGGGGAGTTTCGGTCATGTTCCTGCTCCCACTACAGCGCGGCGATGCCGATGATCCAGGTCAGCACGGTCAGCACCACGGCGGCGGCGATGGCGGCCTTGCCGCTGGCATGCACGGTCGGCAGTTCGAACCCCATGCCGAAATCCCAGAACAGATGGCGGATGCCATTGCAGAAATGGAACCACAGCGCGACCGTCCAGCCGAACAGCACGAGGTATCCGAACGGCGAGCGCAGGAAGCGCGAGATCGTGCCGTAGGACGCGTCTCCACTGGCGGCGGCGACCAGCCACCAGACCAGCAACAATGTGCCGATGGCCAGCGCGACGCCGGTGATGCGGTGCATGATCGACAAAACCGAGGTGATCTGCGGTTTGTAGATTTGCAGATGCGGCGAAAGCGGGCGGCGAACCGTCCTGCCGTCCGACGTTCGCGCCACCATCAACGCCTCGCGCGTATCAACCATGCGGGCCAGCCCTTCCGCTCATCACTTCGATTGTGAGTCCATTACGCCCGGTCTCCGGCACGGTCAACGCGCGGGTATGCTACTCGGCCGCGCGTACCGGCGTCTTCTTATTCAGCCAGGGTTTCTTTCCGATTAATCCTTGCGCGACAAGGGTTTCAGCGATCTGGATGGCGTTCAGCGCGGCGCCCTTGCGCAGGTTGTCGGCGACGCACCAGAAGGCGAGGCCGTGCTCCACCGTCGGGTCGATGCGGATGCGGCTGACATAGGTGGCGTCCTCGCCCTGGCATTCCAGGGGCGTCATGTAGCCGGCGTCCTCGCGGGTATCCATCACCACGACGCCCGGCGCATCGCGCAGCGCACGGCGGGCCTCGGCGAGCGTCAGCGGGTTCTCGAACTCGACATTGACGGCCTCGGCATGGCCGATGAAGACCGGAACGCGCACGCAGGTGGCGATCACCTTGATGTCGGGATCGAGGATCTTCCTGGTCTCGACCGCCATCTTCCACTCTTCCTTGGTGGCGCCGTCGTCCATGAACTTGTCGATATGGGGGATGCAGTTGAAGGCGATCTGCTTGGTGAATTGCTGCGGCACGATCTGGTCATGCACCAGGCTGCGGCGGGATTGGAGGAGGAGTTCGTCCATGCCCTCCTTCCCCGCGCCGGAGACGGATTGGTAGGTGGCGACGACGACCCTCTTGATTTTAAAACGATCATGGAGGGGCTTGAGGGCGACAACCATCTGAATGGTCGAGCAATTCGGGTTGGCGATGATGCCGCGCCTGATCTTGAGGAGCGCCTGCGGATTGACCTCGGGAACGACGAGGGGAACGTCGCGCTCCATACGGAACTGGCTGGTGTTGTCGATGACGAGGCAGCCAGCCGCCGCCGCGCGCGGGGCATGGATGGCCGACACCGACGCGCCGGGCGAGAAGAGGGCGATGTCCCAGCCAGAAAAATCGAACGTATCAAGGTTCTTGACGGTGAGGACGGTTTTTTCTCCGAAGGAAATCTCCGCCCCCGTTGAACGCCCCGACGCCAATGCCGCGACTTCGCTGACCGGAAACTCGCGTTCCGCCAAGGTCTTCAGCATCTCCCGCCCGACGGCGCCGGTGGCACCCACGACTGCAACCCGGTAGCCCATGATCCATCCTCCGCACCTGGCGGCCCATCCGGCCGCTGCGGGGCGGAGGGTTAATCCGGATATACCCTGCCGGCAAGGCCTAAGCAGAGTCCGATCGGACTCTGCTTAGCCTGCGACCTCCCCGCCGCCTGATCATTGATCAGGCGGCGGCGCGGATCGCGGCCATCAGCCGCAACGCACGGGCGGCGCAAACGAGGCCGTCAGGGGCCGCGGCGCGGTCATCGAAGGCTGCCTCGACCGCGCCAAGCATGTTCAGCACCGGTGCGTTGAGCCAGGGCACGAGCGTCGTCCCGGAGTCGCGATGGATACGCACGGCACCGGCCAGAGGGGTGATGCGGAGCGCCTGCCGCGCTCCCACCGCATCGATTTCAACCTCCCCGAGCCCCGGTGCCGGCAGGCTCGGCGGCAGGCATCGCGAAAGCTCGATCGTGACGACGACATCGCTGGCACTGCGCAGCAGGATGACGGCGCTGTCGCGATCCGGCCCGAACAGCCGCCCGGCATTGACGCGCACCTGGATGAAATCGTCGGCGATGGCGGCGAGCACGAAGGCGATCGCTTCGGGCGCAAGATCGGCGATGACATCACCCCGCCCACCGCGCGGCTGGCGAATGGCAATGTAGAGGGAGCGGAGATCGCCGAATCCCGGATCGCGCAGGGCGGTGAGACCGTGCCGGCCCGCTTCCGTGTGGATCAGTTCGCCGCCACCGAGCAGAATGCCGCCACCGGCCGCCTGTGCCGTGCGGAGGGCGACCAGTTCCATGTCGTTGCGCGCGATGTCGGGTGGGCAGAGCACGATCTTACCGGCGGCGAGCGCGGCGGCGACCGCTTCCACGCGCCCTTCGACGGCGGAGAAGGCAAGAATCGCGGGCAACGCGGGATCCGCCACGAGGCTGCGCCACTCCCCTGCCCCGGCGCCGTCCTCGCCAGGACCGGCGGCGAAGGCGGCAAAGTCCACACGGCCGAGCGGCGCCTGGTGATCGATGAGGGCCTGGGCGTGCGGCCCGTTTCCGATCACGCCGGCGGCGATGCGACGGTTCATGCCGCGTCTCCGAGCAGGATCTCGTGCCCGGCATGGGCGGAGCGCACCGCCGCGAGGGCAATCTCCAGTGCGGCGCGCGCCTCCGTCGGCGGCATGCGGACAGGGCGATGAGAGGCGATGGCATCGACGAGCTCGGCCAGTTCGCGGGCATAGGCGGGCAGGTTGTGCAGCAGCATGTCGTAGTGCCCGGGAAAGTCGGCGCCGGCGTCACCAAAGCGGGTCAGGCCGGTCAATTCGTGGTCGCGGGCACGGATCGCGCCCGACAAACCGTAGAGTTCGAGCTGATGGAACGCAGGGTAACCGGGCGGCGCACAGTTCAGCACTTCCGCCGAGCCGATCGCGCCGTCACGGAAACGTACGGTGAGGCTGATGAAGTCAATCACCCCGACATTGCCGTCGATCGTGACATTGACCTCCGCCTGAACGGACGCGGCCTCCTGGCCGGTGAACCAGCGCAGCAGATCGGTCTCATGGATCGCGTTCATCATCGGCGCACCGCCGCTGACCTGCGGGTTCCCGGTCCAATGCCGCGGCGTCCACCAGACTTGCGGAACCGCCCGCGACCGACGTTCGTTCTCGCGCAGCAGCCGCACAGGGCCGATGTCACCGCGATCCAGTGCTGCGCGGATTTCCATGTAGCGGCGGGTGAAACGCCGGCTATGACCGATCAGCAGTTCAACGCCAGCGGCCGCACAGGCCCCGATCATCCGATCCGCCTCCGCCAGCGAGGGTGCGATGGGCTTCTCGCACAACACATGCTTGCCCGCTGCCGCCGCTGCCTCCACCTGTTCCGCGTGCAGGTATTCCGGCGTCGCGATCACCACCGCGACGATATCCGGGCGGGCGAGCACGTCGCGATAATCGGTGGAATGCGATGCCCCCCAGGGCGCCGCCGCCGCTTGCGCCGCCGCGGCGTCGACATCGGCGGCGGCTCGCAACACCACACGATCGGCAAGACATGCCATCGCCGGCAGATGCGCCGAGCGGGCGATACCACCACAGCCGATCAACCCGACCCCGATCTTCTCCACACCCGCCTCCATCACCGCCGTGCGCGAGTATCTGCCGGATTATCCGCGGTGACCAGAAGGTGCCTTGTGCGCCAGCGCCGCGCGGCTACGATCCCCACACCGAACGCGAGGGGGCCACCATGCATGCATTGACCGGCTATACCGACCGATGGAGCGTGAAACAGGGCGGCACCATCGGCTTCATGGTCTCGAGTGCCGCACGACGAGACTTCACCGTGCGTTTCGTGCGCCATCTCTGCGCGGACCCAAACCCGGCGGGGCCTGGCTATGCCGAGGTCATCATGCCCAGCCCACTCGACGGCACGCGGCCGGGGCTGGAGCAGCCCGCGTTTCTCGGCAGCTTCGGCCACGTCGCCGCCTTGCCAATTGATCTCGGCGCGGGCGTGCGGCTAAGCGCGACGATCTGGCCGACCACGCCACGCCTGGGGCGACAGGGGTTGATCGCGATGCGGGTCGGCGGCTGGCATCTGGCACTGGGCATCGGGCCGGGCGGCGGCGCGATGGCGGAGGCCAGCGGCCCCGGCGGGACTGTCCATGCCGAGGTGGCCCGACCGCTGCACGAACGGCGTTGGTACGACGTGATCGTCGAACTCGACCGCAACGGCGGCCTGCGCGTCAGCCAGACGCCACATGCGCCGCTCAACGACGGTGGCGTTGCCAGTGCATCGGGCGTCCAAATGCCGATTACGAGCGCGGCCGAAATCTTTCTCGCCGCCATGCCGCCGGATGGGGCGGCACCGGCAAACGCGCACTACAACGGCAAACTCGAACGCCCCGCCATCACGCGCCCCGCCCCATCCCTGGCGCCGCTGGCCGCCTGGGATTTCTCGATCGGGATGCAAAGCCAGGTCGCCACCGACACCGGCCCGCACGCCGCCCATGCCCGCCTCGTCAACCTGCCGACGCGGGCGATGACCGGATCGAACTGGACCGGCGCAGTTCATGACTGGAAGTCGGCGCCCGGCCAGTACGGCGCCATCCATTTCCACGATGACGACCAAGGCCCGCTCGGCTGGACCGAAAGCTTCCGCCTGGAAATCCCCATGGACTGGCCAAGCGGCTTCTACGCCGCCCATATCCGTAACGATGCCGGCGAGGACTTCCTGCCGTTCATCGTCCGCCCGGCCACGCCGCAATCCGACGCCGTGCTGCTGGTGCCGACCTTCAGCTACCAGGTCTATGGCTGCCATGTCCGCCCCGGCCGCGGCGCCGAGATCGCGGAACGCGCCGCTACCTGGGGATCGTTGCGCGAAACGCCGGACATGAACCCGCAATTCGGCCTGTCCTGCTACAACCACCACAGCGACGGCTCAGGCGTCGCACTGATGACCCAGGCCCGCCCGATGCTCGACACCAGGCCACGCCAGTTCGTACTGATGGACCCCGTCGAGGGCGGTTCCGGCACGTCGCGCTGGGTCGCCGACAATTACATTGACCTCTGGTTGCGCAGCATCGGCGTCGCCCATGACGTCATCACCGATCATGACCTGCACGCGGAAGGCGTCGCGGCCCTCGCGCCCTATCGCGTCGTCATCGCCGCCCAGCACCCAGAATATCATTCCGAACGCATGATGCAGGCCTTCGAGGACCATCTCGGCCAAGGCGGCCGGCTGATGTATCTCGGCGGCAACGGCTTCTACTGGCGCGCAGAACCGGCGGCCGACCAGCCGGAGACGCTGGAAGTCCGGCGCGCCGAGGGCGGCATCCGCGTCTGGGAGTCGATGCCCGGCGAAAGCTACCACGCCTTCGGCGGCGGCTATGGCGGCCTATGGCGTCGCATCGGCCGCTCCAGCCACAAGCTCGTCGGCATCAGCTTCTCCACCCAAGGCCGCCATCTCGGCTTCCCCTATCATTTCATCGACGGCATCCAGAACCCCCGGGTGTCGTTCATGACAGAGGGGCTGGAAGCCCTCCCCGGCACGGCATTCGGCACCGCCGGCTACATGGGCGGCGGCGCGGCAGGCTTCGAACTCGACAGCGTGAACGCCAAATATGGCACCCCTGCGCACGCGCTCGTCGTCGCCAAGGGGATCGTCATCCATCCCGACTACAGCTGGGTCAACGAAGACATGCTGGTGCACCGCCATCCCCTCCCGCAGGAGGACTGGTCCTGTGCCGACATGACCTTCTTCGAGACTGCCGCCGGCGGCGCCGTCTTCTCGGTGGGCTCGATGACCTATGCCGGCAGCCTGATGGTGAACAACGCCGACACGCCGCTCAGCCGTCTCACCGCCAACGTGCTACGCCGCTTCGCCGATCCGGCCGCTTTCAACTTGCCCGACTAAGCAGAGTCCGATCGGCTCCCCCACGGCAGTCCAGGGAAGGCAAGCGCGCCTCCGGCGGCCAAGGGCCAGTGGCCCTTGGAACCCCGGACTGCT
>JAYTUU010000082.1:0-6384 GCA_043744375.1 Rhodospirillales bacterium
AGGGCTGGGACCTCCTTCAGGCACTGATCGGGAATCCCGCAAGGTGGATACCCGAACTGCGTCTCGCGTAGTGCCGAAAGGGATACCTGGGCAGTTACCAGAAAATACAATAAGAGCGAAAGTTTTTGCTTCTTTTTTTAAAAAAGAAAGCGCTTTTTTTCGAAAAAAGAAACGAAAACTTCTACTCGCTGGCTATGCGGCTTGCGCCATTCCGGTGTGAACGCTGGCGAGGATTTCGAAGGAGCGGCGGCGGGCGGCGTGGTCGTAGATTTGCGCGGTGACCATCAGTTCGTCGGCGCCGGTTCGCGCCACGAAAGCCGCGATGCCTTGCCGAACGGTCTCGGGCGCGCCGACGACGGCGCAGGATAGCGAGTTGTCCAGCATCATGCGACCGCGCGCGTCGATCCGCGCATCCATGTCCTCCACCGGTGCCGGCAGCTTGCCTGGGCGGCCGCTGCGCAGATTGAGGAAGGACTGCTGGAGCGAGGAAAACAGCACCCGCGCCGCGGCATCGGTCTCGGCGGCGACCACGCTCAGGCCGAGCATCACATAGGGTGCGGCCAGTTGCGGCGAGGGGCGGAACCGGGCGCGATAGATCGCAATCGCCTCCATCATCTGCGCCGGTGCGAAATGCGACGCGAATGCGTAGGGCAGCCCGAGCATCGCGGCCAGCTGCGCGCCATAGGTGCTGGAGCCGAGGATCCACACGGGCACCTCGAGCCCTCCGCCGGGCACCGCCTGCACGGCCTGGCCGGGTTCGACGGGCTGGAAATAGCCCATCAACTCCATCACATCCTGCGGAAAATCATCGATCTCCGCATGCAGGTTCCGCCGCATCGCTCGTGCCGTGACCTGGTCTGACCCCGGCGCCCGACCCAGGCCGAGATCGACTCGGCCGGGATGCAGTGCCGCCAAGGTGCCGAACTGCTCGGCGATCAACAGCGGCGCATGGTTCGGCAGCATGATGCCGCCGGCGCCGATGCGAATGCGCTGCGTGCCGGCCGCCACATGCGCGAGCGCCACCGCCGTCGCGGCACTGGCAATGCCGGGCATGTTGTGATGCTCCGCCATCCAGAACCGCCGATAGCCGAGGCGCTCGGCATGGCGGGCGAGATCGAGCGAGTTGCGCAGGGCCTGTCCGGCATCGCTGCCTTCGGGCACGGGGGAAAGGTCGAGAACTGAGAGCGGGATCATGCGGCGCAGTCTGGCACAGCCGATTGCCGGCGCAAGCCTGCCCCTGTCGCAAGCCTGTCCCTGTCGCAAGCCTGCCCCTTGCACCTTGCGCCCGGCCGTCGCACGCTCCCGCAAAATCCGGGAGAGTTCGATGAACAATATCCTCGCGAAACTCCTTCTCGCCACGGCGCTGCTGGCCCCGCCCGCCGCGGCACAGGCCACGCTGCGCAGCGCGCCGCCCGATGGGTTCTGGGGTGGCAAGATTGCCAAGCTCGATCGTGTCGAGTGGATCACCATGCCAGAGCTGCGCAAGTCCCGGGACATTACCGTGAAGGCGATGGATGCGCTGCAGGAACGCTTCTATCAGGTGATGCCCTACGTCATTGCCGGGCAGTTCCTTGCGCCCAAGGCTTGGCACAACACGATCACGGGCATGACGAGTGCCAGCGTATTCGTGTTCTGGAACGTCGAGAAGAAATAGCCGCTACCTGCAAGGACCCACCCTATGTACGACCTGCACTACTGGCCAACGCCGAACGGCAAGAAAGTCACCATCCTGTTCGAGGAGCTTGGGGTTCCCTACAAGATCGTGCCCTGCAATATCGGCCGGGGCGATCAGTTCACGCCCGAATTTCTCGCCATGAACCCGAACCACCGCATGCCCGTGCTGGTCGATCACGCGCCGAAGGACGGCGGCAAACCGCTGCCTGTTTTCGAATCCGGCGCCATCATGATGTACATCGCCGAGAAGGAAGGCCGGTTTTCCCCGCAGGAGTTGCGGGCCAAGACCGAGGTGATTGAATGGGTCATCTGGCAGATGGCCAACCAGGGGCCGAAGACCGGCGAGCGCGGGCATTTCTTCCGGCTTGGCGAGACCAAGGGTGACCAGTCCTATGCCGTCCGCCGGTTTACCGACGAGGTGAACCGCATCTATGGCGTGCTCAACAACCGCCTCTACGACCACGAATTCCTCGCCGGCGATCAGTATACGATCGCCGATATGATCGCCTATCCGTGGACCGTGATGTGGGCCGCGCAGGGCCAGGACATCGAGGAATTCAAGCACTTCAAGCGCTGGTTCGAAATGATGTCCGCCCGCCCGGCCGTGCAGCGCGGCCTTGCCGTCACGGCCGGGCCGGCCGAAGACCCTGCCACCCAGACACCCGAAGAGCAGGCCCGTCGTGTCGCCATGCTCTACAACCAGCGCGCCCGCCCCGCTCCGGGGTGAGTTTGCGGCGGCCGGAGGTCATGCATCGGCTGACGGTCGATGACGCGCTGCGCAGCCTGGGCAGCCGGTCGTCCGGACTGTCGACGGCCGAGGCGCTCCTGCGGCTGCGCACCGTCGGCAGCAACCGCGTGGAGCATGGCATCCGGACGCCGTGGTGGAGGCGGCTGTTCGGCACGTTCGTGGAGTTCTTCGCACTGGTTCTTTGGGCTGCTGCGGGACTGGCGTTCATTGCCGAATGGCTCGATCCCGGCCAGCACTCGGACCGGATCGGCTACGCGGTTGTCGCGGTCATCCTCATCAGTGGCGGCTTTACGTTCTGGCAGGAGCATCGTGCCGAACGGACCCTGGACGAGCTTCAGAAGCTGTTGCCGCAGCGGGTCAGCGCCGTCCGGGATGGGAACGTCGTGGAACTGTCCACCGACCAACTCGTGCCTGGGACATCATCCTGCTGGAGCAAGGCGACAACATTCCGGCCGATGCACGGGTGATCGAGGCATCGGCCATGCGGGTCAGCACGGCGGCGATGACCGGCGAGTCGCTGCCGCAAATGCGGACTGCCGAGCCGTCGATGGAAGACGATCTTCTCGCCAGCAGGAATATCCTGCTGGCAGGCACTGCGGTCCTTTCGGGCCGAGCCAGAGCCGTCGTGTATGCGACCGGGGCGCGCACCGAGTTCGGCATGATTGCCCGTTTCACGGGTGCCGAACACGAACCGGTGTCGCCGTTGCGGATGCAGCTTGCGCATCTCAGCCGTCTGATCGCCGATCGTCATCACCGGATTGAGCGAGGTCATCGGCTCCTGAAAAATCATCGCCATGCGGTCCCCCCGCAGCTTCTCCAACCGCTCCTCCGGCAGCCCCACGAGGTCCTCGCCCTCCAGCCGGATATGCCCGCCGCCGATCCGCCCCGCCGGCGCCGGCACCAGCCCCATCACCGACAGCGCCGTGATCGACTTGCCGCAGCCGCTCTCCCCCACCAGCGCCAGCGTTTCGCCGCGCGCCAACACCAGGCTCACCCCGTCCACCGCCGCGCGCCACACGCCGCCGATGCGGAACTCGGTCCGCAACCCGTCGATCTCCAATACGTTATCGGGGGCTGGATCACTCATCCCCCCAGGTTGCCGCCGGACGTGCCCGCCCGCAAGCCCGCTCAATCCGCAGAGAATCGCCGCACGAAGCGGTCGAGCTCCAGCGCTTCCAGGTCGGACACTGCTGCCAGCGCCAGGCCATCGCGGTGCCATTGCCGAAGCTCGATCCCGTTACGCCGCAGCGTCGCATCCCGCATGGCCTCGGATGGCCAGATGAACACGTTGATGGCGTGGCGATCGCGGCGATAGACCAGGACCGCGGCCGTGCGGCCTCCCACCGCATCCAGCCGCCCGCCCTCGAGCCGGTAGCCCTCGGCCGACAGGTCCGGCACCGGGGGGACGAAGTCGATCCGGCCCTCAAACCAGGGCTTTACGGTGTGCCGATCGGTTGAGGCAACGTCGATCAAATGCCCCGGCTGCAGGGCGCGGACATGGCCCGACATCAGCTCCAGCGCCACTCCGTCATCCGGTGCGCCGCCAGGGGGCCAGAGCAGCAGCGCCGCGGCGGTCAAGGCTGCGCCGGTGGCGAAACCGCCGGCCAGCCGCCACTCCCAACGCCACCAGGCGGGCCGGGGCGGGCGCGGCGCGGCGGGCGGGGCGAGCGTCGCCCTGAGCGACGCCGGGGCCGGCACCACGCGCAAGGCGGATCGCAGATTGCCGGACAGCGCGCCCAGCTCCCGCGCCAACGCCGCACACCCCGGGCAATCCGCGACATGAGCGGCCAGCACCGCGGCCCCGGCGGCGTCGAGCTCACCGTCGCTGTCCGCCTGGATCAGCAGGTGCATCTCCTCGCAGGCCGTCAGATACGGGGTGGTGCCGGTCATGGCTGCGGCTCCCGCACCCGCGCAACGGCCGCCGCCGCCATCAGCGCGCGCCGGGCCCGGAACAGGCGCGACATCACCGTGCCCATCGGCACCTCGGTAATCCGCGCGATATCGCGGTAGGACATATCCTCGAGTTCCCGCAAAACCAGACACTCCCGCAATTCCGCCGGCAGCAGCGCCATCGCCGCCGCCAGCCCGCCCGTTCTCTCACGGGCCAGCAATGCGGCTTCCGGGTCATCCGCCGGATCCGCCAGCCCCTCCGCCGCCTCGATCGGTTCCGCCGCCCCCGTCCGCTCCGCGCGCAGCCGGTCATAGGCCGCGTTGCGCACGATCCGCAGCAGCCAGGCCCGCGGATTGGTGCCGCGATAGGAGGCGAAATAGGTCAGCGCCCGCAGCAACGCCTCCTGCACGGCATCCTCCGCCTTAGCCCGGTCGCGCAGCAGCCACAGCGCCAGGGTGAACGCGGCGTCGAGATGCGGGAGCGCGATTCGGGCGAAGGTGGGGTCGGCCTGCGTCACGTGACGACGATAATCCCCTTCATGTGCGGGTGCAGGCCGCAGAAATAGCCGTGGCGGCCCGGCGTGTCGAACACGCGGGCGAATGCCTCGTCGGTGTCCAGCACGGGGGACTTGAACAGCGGCGGCGTTGCGGCACTCACCACGCTGTGCGGAATGTCGTCGTGGTTGGTCCACTCCACCCGCGTGCCGGCCGGCACGATCAGGTCGCCGGGGGTGAAGACGAAATTATCGATCGTCACCCCGGCCCCGCCGGCACGGACATGCCCTCCGGGCAGCGTGGCGGCCAGGACGGCGGCCAGGGCGGCGCGGCGGCGCATCCCGCTCAAGCCCCGAGCGGGGTGTCGATGATGGCGAGCGCCCCCTGCCCCGGCACCAGCGACACGCTGGCCACCCCGAGCAGACCGCGCAGCCGCCCGGCATCCACCTTCATCGGGCCCGGGCTCGGGGCCGTCCCCGGCGCGGGCTGCGGGAAGGCGGTCGATCGGGCGCTATGGAAAGCCACGTTACCCTCCACCTTCTGCATGACCTGGTGGATGTGCCCGTTCAGCACCGTCACCGATCCGAACCGCGCCAGCAGCGCGAGCGCCTGCGCGGCATCCTCGGTGCCCCAGCCCCAGGCGGCATGCACCAGCCAAAGCGGGATATGGGCGAAGACGACGATCGGCGTCGAGGCGCTGCGCCCGGCGAGGTCACGGGCCAGCCAGTCGAGCTGCGTCGCGCCGAGATTGCCCATCCCCCCCGCCTTGAGATCGACGACGTTGTTGAGCCCGATGAAGTGCGCCCCGCCAGCATCGAAGCTGTAATAGGCACCACCATCGCCACCCTGCGCCTGGCCCTTCTGGAACTGCGCGATGAATGGCCTGGTGCCCTTCTCATCGAGCACGTCATGTTCGCCCGGCACGGCATGAACGTCGAAGCCCGCGCCGTCGAGCAGGGCGCGCGCGGTATCGAACTCAGCCGGCTTGGAGAGATGCGTCACATCCCCGGTGTGCAGGATGAAGGCCGGCTTGCGGGCGGCCGCCCGCACCAGGCCGAGGCCCGCGTTCAGGGTCGCCGGCGTATCGGTGTTGGGCTCGCGGGCGAAGCCGATATGGCTGTCGCTGATCTGCGCGAAGGTGAAGCCCGGCGCCTGGGCCTGCGCGCTGCCGATGAGTCCGGCGCGCGGAACCCCGCCGGCGAGCGTCCAGAGCAGGCCCCCGCCGGCCCAGGCCATGCAGGAGAGGGCGTGGCGGCGGGAATGGGTGTCGGAATGGTTGGTCATCGTGGCGGTCCCTTGCATCGGTTGCATAGTCTTGACCGGCGGCCGCACCGGTTTATTCACCGCAACCGGCATTTTTCGCGGGGCTGGGCGGTGCCGGGCTGGGTGCGCGGTTGGCCGGCGCGGGAGGGGCGGGGTTTGGGGAGGGTGCCGGCTTGCCAGCGGGCGAAGAGGCGCTCGAAGCGCTCGGCCATGCGCCCGACGCGGGACCAGAGGGGGACGAGGAGGGGGATGCGGGCGTGGTTCCGCGCGGCCACGACGGCGATCACAGCGCGGAGGCTGGTGATGATGTAGGT
>JAYTUU010000083.1:0-23768 GCA_043744375.1 Rhodospirillales bacterium
GGGTTTCCAAAGGCCCTCGGCCTTTGGCGGGTCGAGGGCAGAGCCCTCGCCTTCCTTATGTTAGCGCATATGGCCGGGGGCCCTTAACCTTACGCCGCCTTCGCCATCTCCCGCAGCACGTAATGCAGAATGCCGCCATGGCGATAATAGCTCACCTCATCCAGCGTATCGACGCGGCACAGCACCGACACCGTATCGATCACCCCATTGGCGCGATGGATGACCAGCGACAGATCCATCCCCGGCCGCAGCCCGTCCAGCCCGGTGATGTCCAGCGTCTCGTCGCCCGTCAGCGCGAGCGACTTGCGGTCCATCCCGTCCTTGAACGTCAGCGGCAGCACGCCCATGCCAACGAGGTTGGAGCGATGGATGCGCTCGAAGCTCTCCACGATCACCGCCTTCACGCCCAGCAGCATCGTGCCCTTCGCCGCCCAGTCGCGCGACGATCCGGTGCCGTATTCCTTGCCGCCGATGACGACGAGCGGGGTTTCCGACTTCGCGTACTCCATCGCCGCATCATAGATCGCCAGTTGCTTGGTAGCCCCGGCCACCCGCGTCATGCCGCCTTCGACGCCGGCGAGCATTTCATTCTTGATGCGGATATTGGCAAAGGTGCCGCGCATCATGATCTCGTGGTTACCGCGCCGCGCGCCGTAGCTGTTGAAATCCTTCGCCAAAATCTGCCGCTCGCCGAGATACTCCCCGGCGGGCGAAGTCTTGCGGATGTTGCCGGCGGGCGAGATATGATCGGTCGTGATGGAATCCCCGAGCACCGCCAGAATACGCGCGCCGCGAATATCCCCGGTCGGCTTCGGTTCCATCGTGATGCCCTCGAAATAGGGCGGATTCTTCACGTAGGTCGACCCATCCGACCAGCCATAGGTGGCCGACCCCGTCTCAACCCCAATCGCCTGCCACTGCTTCGGCCCCTTGAACACCTCGCCGTAGCGCTTGAGGAACTGCTCCCGCGTCAGGCAGGACGCCACGAGATCGGTGATTTCCTTGTTGGTCGGCCAGATATCGCGCAGATAGACCGGCGTGCCGTCCTTGGAGGTGCCGATCGGCGCCGTCGTGATGTTCTCGGTGATCTTGCCGAGCAGCGCGTAGGCCACCACCAGCGGCGGCGAGGCGAGATAATTGGCGCGCACGTTGGCGTGCACGCGCCCCTCGAAATTGCGGTTGCCCGACAACACCGAGACGGCAACAAGCTTGTTGTCCTCGATGGCATCAACAATCGCGTCCTCCAGCGGGCCGGAATTGCCAATGCACGTCGTGCAGCCATAGCCGACCGTGTTGAACCCGAGCGCGTCCAGATCGGCGGTCAGCCCGGCGCGATCGAGATACTCGGTCACCACCTGCGAACCCGGCGCCAGCGAGGTCTTCACCCACGGCTTCGGCGTCAGCCCGAGCGCGCGTGCCTTGCGCGCAACGAGGCCGGCGGCCACCATCACATAGGGGTTCGACGTATTGGTGCACGAGGTGATCGCCGCGATCACCACATCCCCGTGCGTCAGCTCGTAGTTCGTGCCCTCGACCTTCACCTTGGTGCCGATGTCGTTCGCCGCCACGCCCAGGCTCTTGGTCAACTCGGACGCAAACGCCGTCGAGGCGTCCTTCAGCAGCACCCGATCCTGCGGCCGCTTCGGCCCGGCGAGCGACGGCTCGACGGTGGACATGTCGAGTTCCAGCGTGTCCGTGAACACCGGATCGGGCGTCGACGCATCGGTCCACATCCCCTGCGCCTGGCAATACGCCTTCACCAGCGCGATGCGCGCGGTATCGCGCCCGGACAGATGCAGATAGTCGAGCGTCACCTGATCGACCGGGAAGAACCCGCAGGTAGCTCCATATTCCGGCGCCATGTTGGCAATCGTCGCGCGATCCGCGAGCGACATCTCCTGCAATCCCGGCCCGTAGAATTCGACAAACTTCCCGACAACGCCCTTCTTGCGAAGCATCTGCGTCACGGTGAGCACCAGATCCGTCGCCGTCGCGCCCTCCGGCAGGCGGCCGGTGAGACGAAAACCAATGACATCGGGGATCAGCATGGCGATCGGCTGCCCGAGCATCGCCGCCTCCGCCTCGATCCCGCCGACGCCCCAGCCGAGCACGCCCATGCCGTTCACCATGGTGGTGTGGCTGTCCGTGCCATAGAGCGTGTCCGGATAGGCGTAGGTGGTGCCATCGAGATCGGCCGTCCACACGGCTTGCGCGAGGTATTCGAGGTTCACCTGGTGGCAGATGCCCGTCCCCGGCGGCACCACGCGGAAATTATCGAACGCCGTCTGCCCCCAGCGCAGGAACGTATAGCGCTCGCCATTGCGCTCGAACTCGACGTCGACGTTCTTCTGCTCGCTATCGGCCGTCGCGGAGAAATCCACCATCACGGAGTGGTCGATCACCAGATCGACCGGCACCAGCGGATTCACCTTCTGCGGATCCCCGCCAAGCCGCAGAATCCCATCGCGCATGGCGGCCAGATCGACCACCGCCGGCACCCCGGTAAAATCCTGCATCAGAATGCGCGCCGGCTTGAACGGCACTTCCTGCGTCGAGGACGCCTTGACCAGCCAGCCCGCGACAGACTTCGCGTCCTCGACCGTATAGGCCGCGCCATCCTCGAAGCGCAGCACGTTCTCCAGCAGCACCTTGAGGCTGACCGGCAGCCGCGCAATATCGCCGATCGTCTTCGCCGCCTCGGGCAGCGAGAAATACGTGTAGGTTTTGCCCTGCACGGTCAGCGTGCGGCGCGTCTTCAGGCTGTCCTGCCCGACTGACTTCATGACCCGAGTGACTTCATGACAAGGTGCCTCTGTGATGACGCGTGTCTGTTACAGTGGCCGGGCTTAAACCATAGTTGACGCGCGCCCGCAAACCTGTGGCGCCAGAGTGGCGGCGGCAGAGTGGCGGCGCCAGAGTGCGGCGGCTGAGTGATTGTTGGGAGGGTGCGTGCTGCAAGCCGAAAAGCTGGCCGCGTTTCGTGGCGAGCGTCTGGTGTTCGAGGGGATCAGCTTCACACTCCCCCCCGGCGGCGCCTTGCTGCTGACCGGGGCGAACGGATCGGGCAAATCCACCCTGCTGCGGCTGCTCGCGGGCCTGCTGCGCCCGGCCGCCGGCCGCCTGCTGTTCGACGGCACGGACAGCCTCGCCGATTTCGCCGAACATGCCGGCCGCGTCGCCTATGTCGGCCATCTCGACGCCATCAAGCCCGGCCTGACGGTGGCGGAAAACCTGGCCTACTGGGGTTCCTGGTCCGCCGTGCAAACGGCCCTCGAAGTCTACGATCTCCGCCGCCTGTCCGACCTTCCCGCGCGCATGCTCTCCGCCGGCCAGCGCCGCCGCCTCGCCCTCACCCGCCTCGAACTCACCTGGGCACCGATCTGGCTACTCGACGAACCGACCCTGGGTCTCGACGCCGCCTCGGTCGCCACCTTCGGCGAGCGCCTGGAAGCCCACCGCATCGGCCAGGGCTGCGTCATCGCCGCCACCCATCTGCCACTGCCGCTGCCCGACGCCGGCGAATTGTCGCTGGCATGAGGCGGGGCGCATGAAAAACCTCCTCGCCCGCGAACTGCGCCTCTCCCTGCGCCATGGCAGCGACACCCTGGCCGCCCTGCTGTTCTTCCTCCTCGCCGTCAGCCTGTTCCCCCTCGCCATCGGCCCGGCGCCGGAAACCCTCGGCCGCATCGCCCCCGGCGTGATCTGGGTTTGCGCCCTGCTCGCGGCCCTCCTCCCCCTCGACCGCCTGTTCGGCGCGGAACTGGAAGACGGCTCGCTCGACCTGCTGCTGCTCTCCGGCCTGCATCCGGCCACTTTGGCCGCCGGCAAGGCCACCGGGCACTGGCTGGTCACCGGCCTGCCGCTGCTGCTCGCCGCCGCCCCCCTCGCGGTGATGCTGCGCATGCCCGAGGAGGCCATTCCCATTTTGCTCGCCGCCCTGCTGCCGGGCACGCTGATCCTCTCCCTGCTCGGCACCACCGCCGCCGCCATCGTGCTCGGCGCCCGCCGCGGCGGCGTGCTGCTCCCGCTGCTGATCCTGCCCCTCGCCGCCCCCGTGCTGATCTTCGGCGTCGCCGCGGCCGACGCGGCTGCGGCCGGCATGACCGCCCGCCCGCATCTGCTCCTGCTCGCCGCCGGTCTCGCCGGCGCCCTGCCGCTCTGCCTGCTCGCCGCCGGAACCGCCCTGCGCGGCGCCGCCGAATAGCGCATCACATCGGCCGGTCGGCCCGGCGATAGACCACAATCCCCTCACGCGGCCCGATCGCCCCACCACCCCAACTGACGAAACGCCCGACCATCCCGTCCTGGACATACGACTCCGCCAGCGCCTCATGCACCCGCGCGAATATGGCGGCACCCTCCTTGATCGCCAGCGTCTGCCCCGGCTGCCACGCCTGCGCCACCACGATGAATGCCGGCCGCTGTGCCAGGATCGCCGCAATCTCGCGCGCGCCATCGACCGGCGCATAGCCCGCCCAGAGATGCGGCACGAAGGCGAACCGCGTCGGCGGCCGCTGCCCCGCCGCCTGGTAGACCCCGAGAATCGGCCCGCCAAACACGAATATCCGCTCCCCCGGCCGCAACCGCTCGCGCAGCCCGGCGCCCACGGTGGCACTGGGATCACCCCAATGCGCCGCACCCCCATGCCGTCGCATCAGAACCTCCATCGCGACGACGAAAGGTTGCGCAAGGCCCGGGCCGACCGACACGCCGATCAGCAGCGCCGCGCCGATCGCCAGCCCAATCCGCCACCGTCCAACCGGCAACCACCCGAGGCGCGTGAGCGCGGCACCCAGCCGCACGACCCCGAAAGCACTCGCCAGTGCCATCGGCGCCAGCACCTGCAACATCATGTGATCGGCAAACCGCCGCAGCGCCAACAACGCCAGAACCGCGCCGGCAAGCCAGAGCAGCACCACCAGCAACCCGCGCCGTGATACCGCCGAACCGGGCAGCATCGCCGCCGGCACCGCCAACGCCGCACCCACCACCAACGGCGCCACCTGCCGCAACAGGAACGGCACCCCCGCGAGGCCCAACGGCGCGTCGCCCGTCAACAGCCCGCCATTCGCCGCGATATTCGCCCCGACCCAATCCTCCCATCGCCCCGCCCCGGCAAACCACAGCAGCACCGCCACGCTCGGCATGACCAACCCGGCGACCGCCGCCAGCGTCACCGGATCACGCCAGATCGGTCGCCGCCAGGACGGCCAGACCAGCGCCGCCGCCACCACAAATGCCGGCCACTCGAACAGCGCATTGTATTTCACCTGCAACGCCGCCCCCAGCAACGCCCCGGCAACACCCCCGAGCACGGTGCCGGCACGTCCCTCGCGCCCGACCGCCTGCAACAGCAGCCACAGCCCGGCAATGTTCAGCGGCCCGAAAAACAGCTCGGAATTCACCCCGTTGCCGCCATTGCGTACCGAGAACAGGATATACAGCACCCCGGCGATCCCACCGATCAACCGGCCAGATCCGCGCAGCATGGGCGCGAACAGCATGCGCGCAATCCCGGCCAGGCAATACGCCCCCGCCCCCACCGCCAGGCTCGCCGCCAGCCGCGTCGCCAGCACCGGATTAACCGGCATCGCCTGCGCCGCCGCATGGATCAGGAACAGCCCGACCGGCTTGCGATCCCAGATGCCCACATACGGCATCTCGCCACCCAGCACGCTCGCCCCGATCAGCCGATAAAGCGCCTCATCCCAGTTCAGATCGATGAACAGCATTGCGGGCGCGCGCCACAGCACCGCACCCAGCAGAAAGCCCACAAGACCAATCATCCGCCGTTCGATACGCGCACCCAGTTCCAACCACGCAACAATACCCGCGCCCCGTGCCGACATGCAACACCGCCGCCTTCAGCCCTCGACCGCCCCCAAATGCACCACCGCACGCAGCCCGGGCGCGTTGTCCTCCAGCGTCAACACCCCGCCATGCAGATGCGCCACCGCCTCCACCAGCGACAATCCCAGCCCCGAACCCGGCGTGCTGCGCGCCCGCTCGGCACGGAAAAACCGCTCCGTCGCCCGCGCCCGATCCGCCGGCGCCATGCCACCGCCTTCATCGGCCACGACAATCCGTACCCCCGACGCCACCGCCGCCGCCTGCAACCGCACCACCCCACCCTCCGGCGAGAACTTCAACGCATTGTCGAGCAGGTTCGCCACCGCCTGCTGCACCATGTCCCGGTCACCGAACGCCGGCAGCGCCGCGGGAATATCGGTCTCGATCCGCTGCCCCTGCGCCTCCGCCACCGCCTCATACAACTCCACCATGTCCTGCAGCACCGGCGCCAGATCGAACGCCGCAAACGCCGAACGCCGAGACCCCGCCTCGATCTCCGAAATCCGCAACAACGCCTGGAACACCGCAACCACCGCATCCAGATCGGCCTGCGCCCGCTCGATCGCGGCCCGCAAATCCTCCGGCCCCGTCGCATGCGCCGCCGCATCCTCCAGCCGCATCCGCGCCCGCGTGATCGGCGTGCGCAGATCATGCGCGATCGCGTTGGACACCTGGCGCACCCCATCCATCAGCCGGCCGATCCGCTCAAGCATGTCGTTGATCGACACGGCAAGCAGATCGAACTCGTCGCCATGCCCGGTCACCCGCACCCGCCGCGTGAGGTCCCCCGCACTGATCGCCGCCGCCGTCGCGGTCACATCGGCAATCGTCGCGCGAAACAATATCCGCACCGCCCAGGCGCCGAGACTGCCCAGCGCCAACGCCACCCCGGCCGCCCACAACATTGCATCCGCCAGCATCTGCCGCAGCTGCGACTTGCTCTCCACATCGCGCCCAACCAGCAAATAAAAGCCGTTCGCCAGATCGTAGCGATGCATCTTCGCCAAACCCGCCCGGCCGGCACGCTGCAATTCAACCTCCCCCGCGGTCGTGTCCATGGTAAAACTGGCCGGCCAGGCGTCCAGATTGCCAGCCACCCGCCGCATCGCGGAATCGACCAACAAGTAGATCGCATCGTCATCCACATTGCCGTCGATACGCTGCCGAACGGTCTCCACCAGCGACACAAGACCACCATCGCTGTAGTGCTCGGCCAAGCCCTGCGCATCCGCCTCGATCGCGGAGTCCGTCTGCCGCTCCAGCAACCCCGCCGTCGACCACCACAGAAACGCCGCCAACGCCAGCGCACTGATGCTGAACAAGCCCGCGTAGATCACCCCAAAGCGCAGCCCAGCCGAACGGAACAACCGCTCGAAATACCCAGGCTCCGGCGACACCAACGGCGCCGGCAACACCCGCGGCGAAGATCCCTCCACGGTCGTCATCGCGAAGGGCTTCGCAATATTGGTTTAGGGAAGCAAGGCTCCGCCGAAATCACGGCGTGTCCGGCGCCAGCATATACCCCGCGTTGCGCACCGTATGGATCAGCGGCGTCGGATACGGCTTGTCGACCTTCTGCCGCAGCCGCGAGACGTGCACGTCGATCACGTTGGTTTGCGGATCGAAATGGTAGTCCCACACCCCCTCCAGCAGCATGGTGCGGGTCACCACCTGGCCGGCATGGCGCATCAGATATTCGAGCAGCCGGAACTCCCGCGGCTGCAAGTCGACCTTCAGGCCGCCTCGCCTCACCCCGCGTGACAGCAGGTCCATTTCCAGATCGGCCACGACCAGCTTCGTCGTCGGCCCCGTCTCGGCCCGCCCCCGCCGCGACAACGCCTCGACGCGCGCCAGCAGTTCGGCGAACGCGAACGGCTTGGTCATGTAGTCATCGCCGCCCGCCTTCAGCCCCTTGACCCGGTCATCGACCTGCGCCAGCGCCGAGAGAAACAGCACCGGCGTGTTGTTGCCCTGCCCGCGCAGCGTCTCCAGCAGCTTCAGCCCGTCCACTCCGCCCGGCAGCATCCGGTCCAGGATGATCGCATCGAACGTTTCGCTCACCGCCATGAACAGCCCGTCCCGCCCGGTGCCGGCGTGTTCCACCACGTGGCCGGCTTCCTTCAATCCCTTGACGACGAAGCCGGCGACGTCCTTGTCGTCCTCGACCACCAGGATGCGCATGCTCAACTCTCCTCGATCTTCGGCCGCAGGCCGACGGTGACGCTGATATCGACATCCTTGCCCTGCCGCCGCACGGTCACCCGCACGGCGTTGCCCGGCGCCGTCAGGGCGACACCCTTGATGAGCGCGCGCGCGCTGTCCACCGCCGTACCGTTCAGCGCCGTCACCACGTCGCCCGCCCGCAGCCCCGCCTTCGCCGCCGGCCCGGCCCGATCGAGCCCGGCGATGCCGACACCGGCCACGCTTTTCGGCCCCGCCGGCACGTCCTGCACGGACACACCGAGCCAGCCGCGCGAAATCCGCCCGTTGGCCCGCAATTCGGCGACGACCCGGCTCACCAGATCGCTCGGAATGGCGAAGCCGATGCCCACCGAACTGCCGGTGGGTGAGAAGATCGCCGAATTCATCCCGATCACCTCGCCCTCCATGTTGAACAGCGGCCCACCGGAATTGCCCGGATTGATCGGCGCGTCGATCTGGATGAAATCATCGAACGGCCCGGCGCCAAGATCGCGCCCGCGCGCCGAGACGATGCCCGCCGTCACCGAGCCGCCAAGGCCGAACGGATTGCCGGCCGCCAACACCCAGTCGCCCACCTCCATCGCCGCACTGCTGCCCCAGCTCGCCGCCAGCAGCGGCGCCTGGGCGGATACCTTGATCAGCGCCACGTCGGTCAACTCGTCCACCCCCACCAGCTTGGCCGGCAATTCCTGACCATCCGACAGCACCACGATGATCTTCTCCGCCGTGCCGACGACATGGTAGTTGGTGACAATATAGCCGGCCGGATCAATGATGTAGCCCGACCCCGCGCCGGTCACCTGTTGCGGCCGCTGCTTGACGCGATCGCGAAACTGCTTCTGCAGCGCCGGCGGCAGATTGGCGTAGGCGTCATTGCCCGCCACCGTCTCGGTGACCGCGATATTCACCACGCTCGGCATCACCCGCTTCACCAGCGGCGCGAAGCTTTCGGGCCCCGTGCGGGCCAGCGCGGGCGCCGCCCCGGCAAACAGCACGGCGCCGGCGGACAGCAGGGCGCCGGCGGACAGCAGTGCAAGGCGGCGGCTCAATACAGCAGACATGGAAGGTCTCCGGGTTCGTGGCTGATTACGGTCATAACGTGGCGTGTCCAGGCACGCGCAACAAGATTACGCGGCGCACGCTTCAACGGATGCCGCATGAAAACATGTTCACCTGGGCTTGAACGGCGGCGCCGTCGCCGGATCGTCCGGCCAGTGGTGCTTCGGATAGCGCCCGCGCATGTCCTTGCGCACGTCGGCCCAGGCACCACTCCAGAAGCCCGCGAGATCGGCGGTGATCGCCACCGGCCGCCCGGCCGGCGACAGCAGCGCCAGCCGCAACGCCACCCGCCCGCCCGCCAGCACCGGCGTGCGGGCCAGCCCAAAGAAATACTGCGCCCGCGCCTCCGCCACCGGCACCGGCTGGGTATAATCGACCACCGCCCGCCCGCCGGGGATATCTATCGCGCCGGGCAACTCCCGATCCAGCCGCGCCGCCTGCGCCCGCTCCAGCCGCCCGCGTAGAATCGCCGCGACATCGAGCCGCTCCGCCTCCACCAGGCGCGACATCCCATACAGCGGCGCCACCAGCCAATCCCGGTCGGTCCCCAGAGCGGTGTCCGAAAAATCCGGCCAATCGGCTTCCAATGTGGCCATCAACGCCACCCGCGCCTGCATCTGCCGCGCCGCGTCGGTCCACGGCAGGCGCGCGACATCGAGCACCCGCGCCAGCGCCGCCGCCGTCTCGCCCGGATCGGCCGCTTCCGTGCGGTCCTCCAGCACCAGCGCGCCCAGCCGCCGCCGCCGCCGCGCCAGCACCGAGCCGGTCACCGGATCGAGCCCGGTTTCCACCGCCTCGCTGATCCGCCCGGCCAGCACCGCCGGCAGCCGCGCCGGATCGAGCGCCGCCGCGAGGCGAATCCGCGCCCCCGCCTTCAACTCCAGGCTGGCAACCGCCAGCAATTTCGCCTTCGACAACGGATCGCCCAACGGCAATCGCGCCCCGCCACCACCGGACAGCCGAAAACTGCCAGGCTCGCCGCGCCGCTGCGCAATCCGGTCGGGAAACCCCGCCGCCAGCAACCGCCCCGCATCCACGTCCCCACGCGCCTCGCCAATCCGCAACCGCCGCCGATACTGCGCCGCCGCCCGCCGAATGCGCGACACCGCCCCCCGATCGACCTCGCCGCCGCCGCCATTCAGCGCCTGCAAGCGCAACCCGATATCCGCCGGCGCGTCTGCCGCGCGCAGCGGATCGCGCTCCTCCAGGATCGCCGCGATATCGCACGCCACCGCCGCCTCGTCGTCGCTCTCCGCCGCCAGCATCATCGCCGCCAGCCGCGGATGCGCCCCCAGCCCCGCCATCCGGCGACCCAGCGCGGTGATTTTTCCGCCGTTCAGCGCGCCGAGATCGTCCAGCAGCGCCATCGCCGCCGCCAGCGCCCCCGCGGGCGGCGCATCGGCGAACGGCAACTCCCCCGGGGCCGTGCCCCAGGCGGCACAATCCAGCGCAAGAGAGGACAGTTCAGCGGCCAGGATTTCCGGCCGATCGAACGCCGGCAACCCCCGATGCAGCGCCGTCGTCCAGATCCGGACGGCAACCCCCGGCCCCTCGCGCCCCGCCCGCCCGGCCCGCTGCTCGGCCGCCGCGCGGCTGATCCGCAGCGTCGCCAGCCGCGTCAACCCGGTCGCGGGATCAAGCACCGGCGACCGCCGCCATCCACCATCCACGACAATCCGCACCCCCGGCACCGTCAGCGACGTCTCCGCGATCGAGGTCGCCAGCACCACCCGCCGCCCCTCCGCCGGCCTCAATGCGCGGTCCTGTTCGGCCGGCGGCAACTCGCCATGCAGCGGCAGCACCAGTGCCCCGCACCCCGCCAGCGACGCCTCAGCCCGGCGGATATCCGCCATCCCCGGCAGGAACGCCAGCACATCCCCCGGATGCGCCGCCAGCGCCGCCCGAATTGCCCGCGCCACCGCCTCCGCCAGATCGCGCGGCCCGGCGATGTCACGCCCGGCATGGCTGACCGCCACCGGATGCACCCGCCCGTCGCTCGCGATGATCTCGGCCTCCATCAACGGACCCAGCCGCGCCCCATCGGCGGTGGCGGACATCGCCAGCAGCCGCAACTCCGGCCGCAACTGGCGTTGCAGATCGAGACACAGCGCCAGCGCCAGATCGGCCTCCAGCGCGCGCTCATGCACCTCGTCGAAAATCACCAGCGCCACCCCGTCCAACCCGGGATCGCCGAGCAGCCGGCGCACCAGCAGCCCCTCGGTGACCACTTCCACCCGCGTCGCCGCCGACGCCGCCGAGTCCAGCCGCGTGCGATAGCCGAACACCCCGCCAACCGCCTCGCCATGCAACGCCGCCATCCGCGTCGCCGCCGCCCGCGCCGCCAGCCGCCGCGGTTCGAGCATGACGATCCGCCCCTCGCCCAACCACGGCGCCGCCAGCAACGACGGCGGCACCAGCGTCGTCTTGCCCGCCCCGGGCGGCGCGATCAGCACCGCGTTGCGCCCCGCCGCCAGCGCCGCATGCAGCGCCGGCAGAGAGGCCACGACGGGAAGATCGGTCATTTCATCATCCATGCCGCGCAGTATCACCGTTCCGCCCGATGCGCGACGCCGCTGCTTACCCTATATAGGAGCGATGCGCCTTAGCCTCCCGCTCCTGCTGCTCCTGGCCCCGCTTGGCATTGCCCCGCTTGGCAAGGCATGGGCCGGAGAATCCGCGCCCGTCACCACCCCGCGCGGCACCGTCACGTTGATTTCCGAAACCGACGCCGTCACCCCCGGCACGCCCTACCGCGTCGCCCTGCGCCTGCGCATGGCGCCGGGCTGGCACATCTACTGGCGCAACCCCGGGGACGCCGGCCTGCCCCCCGAGCTCGAATTCACCCTCCCCCCCGGCGTCACCGCCAGCGAGATCGCCTGGCCAACCCCGACACGCCAGCCCGAATCGGGCGTGATGACCTACGGCTACACCGGCGAAGTGGTCCTGCCCGTCACCCTCTCCGGCGGCCCCGGCCCCGTGCACGTCAAGGCCAACTGGCTGATCTGCGAGAAAATCTGCATCCCCGAGGACGGCGCGTTCACCCTGGCCCTCGCCACCGGCCCGCCCCGTCCGGCCCCCGAGGCCGCCCTCTTCGCCGCCGCCGACGCCCGCATGCCCCGCCCGGCCCCCTGGCCCGCCCGCATCGCGCCCGATTTCACGCTGAGCCTCACCGGCGACGGCCTCCCCACCGTCACCGACGCCTGGTTCATGCCCTTCACCCCCGACGCCATCGCCGCCAGCAAGCCGCAACGCCTGACCACCAGCGATGGCCGCCTCAGCCTCGCCCTCACCCCGGCCAGCGCCTTCAAGGCGGACGCCCCCCTCGCCGGCGTCCTCGTCCTGCGCGATCGCACCGGCGCGGACACTGCGCTGACGATCAACGCCTTCCCCGGCGCGGCCATCAGCGCCGCCTCACTCTGGCACATCCTCCTCCTCGCCCTGCTCGGCGGCCTCATCCTCAACTGCATGCCCTGCGTCTTCCCGATCCTCGCCATGAAGGCGGTCGCCCTTGCCGGCCTCGGCAACCGGGATCGCGGCCAGGCGCGCGCGCACGCCCTGAGCTACGCCGCCGGGGTACTCGCGACCTTCACGCTGATGGCCTTCGCGCTGCTCGCCCTGCGCCACGCGGGCAACGCCGCCGGCTGGGGCTTCCAGTTCCAGTCCCCGCTCTTCGTCGCCGCGATGGCGGTGGCCCTGTTCGCCATCGGCCTGAATTTTTCCGGACTCTACGCGATGGGCGGCACGATCGGCGCCGGCCAGTCGCTATGCACCCGCGAGGGCCACACCGGCAGCCTGTTCTCCGGCATGCTCGCCGTCCTCGTCGCCACCCCCTGCACGGCGCCGTTCATGGGGGCCGCCATCACCGCCGGCCTCGCCGGCTCCGCGTTCACCACCTTCGCCGTCTTCGCCGCCCTCGGCGTCGGCCTCGCTTTACCCTATGTGCTGTTCGCCTCGATCCCCGCCCTCGCCGGCATCCTGCCAAGGCCGGGCCGCTGGATGGACCTGCTCAAGCAGGCCCTGGCCTTCCCCATGTATGCGGCCGCCGCCTGGCTCGTCTGGGTGCTCAGCCTGCAAGCCGGCGCGCCCGGCGTGCTCGCCGTCGCGGTGGCTCTCGTGCTGACCGGTTTCTCTCTCTGGGCACTCGGCCTCGTGCAGCAGGGCATCGGCGGCTGGTTTTCCCGCGCCCTCGCCTTCGCCGCCCTCGCCGGCACGCTGATGGCACTCGCCGGGACCACGGACATGGCGCCTCCCGCCACGCAATCCGAAACGGGCATCGAGGCACTCACCCCCGCCCGCCTCGCCAGCCTGCGCGCCGAGGGCCGGCCGGTCTTCGTCAACGTCACCGCGGCGTGGTGCGTCGTCTGCCTCGTCAACGAACAGGTCGCGCTCAAACCCGACGCCGTCCGCCGCGCCTTCGCCGACCAGGGGGTCGCCTATCTGAAAGGCGACTGGACCCGGCCGGACAAGGACATCACCGCCTATCTACGCGCCAACAACAGCGACGGCGTGCCGCTCTACGTCTTCTACCCCACCGGCGGCCGCGCGCCGGTAACCCTGCCACAGCTGCTCACCCCGGCGATCGTCCTCGCGGCACTCGGCCGCTAACGCCTCAGATCGAAGCGGCGACCCATTCCTTCAGCACGCTCTTCGGCGCCGCGCCGACCTTGGTCGCCACCGGCTTGCCATCCTTGAACAGGATCATCGTCGGAATGCCGCGCACGCCATACTGGTTCGGCGTCATCGGATTCTCGTCGATATTCACCTTCGCCACCACCAGCTTGCCGGCATATTCAGCGCCAATCTCCTCCAGCGCCGGCGCGATCGCGCGGCACGGGCCGCACCATTCGGCCCAGAAATCCACCAGCACCGGGCCGGTGGCATTCAGCACATCGGCCGCAAAACTGTCATCGGTGACCGGCTTCGTGTTCGCGCTCATATCCTGTGCCTTTCGTATGTGAACTCTGGACCATTAGCTGATGTCGGAGCCCCCGGCGATCAAGCCGGCGGCCTCTGCGCCCGGAGCATGCCGGTCCAGCAACGCTTCGGGAAGGGGCATCACGCGCGCGCCGCTCGTCCACACCAGCGCGCACAGCACCTCCCGCCCCGGAAACACCCCGCGCAGCACCGCGCGATAGGCCGCCATCTGCCGCAGATACAGCAGCGGCACCCGCTCGGGCGTCGCCGGCGCGGCGCGATTGGTCTTGTAGTCGGCGATCAACACGCGATCCGGCAGCACCGCGAGCCGATCCACCACACCGCCGATCACCTGCCCCGCGACCACGCCGGTCAGCGGCACCTCGGCGCGTCCGTGCGGGCCGAACAGCGGCGCCAACGCCGCATCGTCGAGCACCGCCAGCACCTCGGCGACGGTCCGTGCCACGTCATCCACCGCCAGCCCATGTCCGGGGCGGGCGAGAAACCGCGTCGCCGCCGCCGCCCACCCATCGCGCGGCAGCGCCGGCAAATGCTGGAGCAGCGCATGGATGAACTGCCCGCGCAGAAAACGCTGCCCCCCCGCCTCCCGCTCGGCCAACGGCGAGGCCGCCGCTGGAAGCGTGCCGAGGCCAGCATTCTCCGGCCGGCTCGGCGCCAACGGCGACGGCAGATCGGGCTCGTCCGGTATCGCCCCGGCCCGCCATGCCGGCGCCGCACCCGCCCACCCCGGCAGCACCGCCGCCGCCGCGATTTCCGACCTGCGCCCGGCTTCGGGCACGGCGAGTTGCGGCGTCTCGTGGACCAATAATTCGCCCGGCCAGGCACCCTCGAACGCCGCCGCCGTCGCGCCCAGCCGTTCAAAACCCCGCCGCACCAGATCGTACCAGGAGCCGTCCGGCCGCGCCTTCGGACTATCCCAGCCACACACGATCAACCGATCCTCGGCCCGCGTCAGCGCGACATAGAGCAGCCGGTTATACTCGGCCACGCGCGCGCCCTGCGCCGCCGCCCTGAGCGCATCGACCGCGGCACAGCGCAGCTCCTTGCGCGGCGCCCATAGCGGAACGGCCGGCCCGCCCGCCGGATCCTCCGCCCACACCAGCGCCTCCGGCTCCATAGAGACGGACGTCGTGTCGGGCAGGATGACCACCGGCGCCTGCAACCCCTTGGCGCCATGCACGGTCATGATCCGCACCACCGACCCCGCCCCCTCCGCCTCGCGCTTCACCTCGGCGCCCGACTGGCGCAACCACTGCACGAAGCCCTGCAACGACGGCGGATGGCTCGCCGCATGGCGCAGCGCCGCGTTGAGCAGCTCGTCCACCGGTTCCGCCGCCTCCGGCCCCAGCCGCGCGAACAGCCGCGCCCGCCCGCCCAGCGCGCCCAGCGCCTCGCTCAACAGCGCATGCGGCGCGGCATAATCCACCCGCGCCAGCAATGTGGCGAGAAACCCGCGCGCCGCCGACCACTCCGCCCGCTCCTCGCCGCGCCGCCGCAACGCCTCCCACAGCGTGCCGCGCCGCCCCGCCGCCAGCGCCATCAGGCTGTCGTCGCTGAGGCCACCAAGCGGGCTGGTCAGCACGCAGGCGAGCGACAGATCATCCTCCGGCAGCAGCAGCGCGTCGCACAACGCCAGCAGATCGGCCACCGCCGGCTGCTCGGTCAGCACCATCCGGTCGAGCCCGGCGACCGGCACGCCGCGCGCCTTCAACGCCCGCACCAGCGCCCGCGCGAACGCATTGCGCCGGCGCACGAGGATCAGAATGTCGCCGGGCGCCAGCATCCGCCCCTTGCTCGCCAGCGCCTCCCGCCCGCAGGCGGCGGCGATCCACCCGGCCAACCCCTCGGCCAGCCGCTCCGGCGCCCCGGCCGCGCCGAGATTGCGCTCCGGCACCGTCCACGGTTCGGGGTCCGCCAGCGTGGCGACCGGTACGGTCGGCCACAATTCCACCCGCCCGGCATGCAGCGCGCGATCGGCGAGATGGGTGAGCGCCCCGCCATCAACCACCCCCGCCGCCGCGTCAGGCGCCGCGAACACCGCATCCACCAGCGCCAGCACCGGCGCCGTCGAGCGGAACGACACGTCGAGCGCCACCTCCCGCCAGTCGCCGCCCGCCGCCCGCACCCGCGTGCCCATGATGCCGCGCCAGCGGTCGAACTGCGCGGGGTCGGCGCCCTGGAACGAGTAGATCGACTGCTTGCGATCGCCGACGGCGAACACCGTACGCACCCCCGCCTTCGCGCCCTCGCCCACGAAAAACTCCGCCGTCAGCGCCCCGGCGATGTCCCACTGCGCCGGGGCGGTGTCCTGCACCTCGTCGAGCAGCAGATGGTCCAGCCCGCCATCGAGCTTGTAGAGCACCCAGGCGGCACCAGGATCGACCAGCAGCCGGCTGGTCCGCCCGATCAGATCGTCATAGTCGAGCTGCGCCGACGCCTCCTTCTGCGCCGCATAGGCCGCGACCACCGGCGCCGCCAGCCGCACCAGCGCCGCCGACGCCGCCGCCACCCGCAACGCCCGGCGCTGCTCGATCACGCCGAGCACCCGCGCCTGCTCGGCGGCGAACGCCTCGGCCAGCTCCGGCCTTGCATCGGCCAGCTTCTTGTTGACGAAAACACTCGCCGCCCGCGGCAGCCCGGCCCCGGTCAGGAACTCCTCGGCCCAGGACTCCCAATGCTCCACCCGGTCCTCCACCGGCACCGAAAGCCACTCCAGCAGCCGCTCGGCACGCGCGACCACCGACGGCGAACCGGCCCGCGCGACGTCCCGCAGCACCGCCGCAAACCGCAGCTCGCCCGGCCAGCGAATGGCGTCCGCCAGCACCGCCGCGTCATCCCCGTCGGCACCCAATGCCCGCAACTGCGCGGCGGCCAGCGCGTCCATTCCGCCGGCCAGCGCATCCGCCAGCCGTGCATCTCCCATCAGCGCCTTCACGATGGCGCCGAACCGGGCGAGATCCACCAACCCCGCGAGTTCCTCCAGCGCCGCCCGTCGAACCGCCGTATGCGCCTCCGTCAGCATCGCCTCCAGCGCCTCGCGCAGCCGGATCGCCGCATCGACGTCGTCGACCAGGGAAAAATGCGGCGACAGCGCCGCCTCCAACGGAAACCGCCGCAGCAGCGACTGGCAGAACGCATGGATGGTGCCGATCCGCATGCCGCCCGGCAGGTCCAGAACCTCCGCGAACAGCGCCCGCGCCTTGCGCCGCGTCGTCGCCCCTGGCGCGACATGCAGCGCATCGAGCCGCGCATCGAGCGCCGCGTCATCCAGCGTCACCCAGTCGCCAAGCACGCGCTGCAACCGCAGCGCCATCTCCGCCGCCGCCGCCTTGGTGAAGGTCAGGCACTGGATGCGCCCAGGATCGGCGCCGGCCAGCATCAGCCGCAGCAGCCGATCGGTCAGCAGCTTGGTCTTGCCCGACCCCGCCGAGGCACCCACGAACGCGGACACGCCGGGGTCCGACGCCAGCAACTGCGCCGCCTCGGCCCGCGCGCGCGCCACCTGCGTCATGCCTCCTCCGCCCCCGCCGACCACTCGGCAACGCGGGCCAACTGCGCGTAGTCGGAGAAGCGCGGCGTCCGCCCGGGATGCGGCTGCGACAGATAGGCCCGCGCCGGATCGTCAAACGCGAGGATCAGCGCCAGCAGGCTATCCGCCGCCGTCGCCGCCGCCGCCGCCACCGCCGCCGGATCGCCCTTGAACAGGCTGCGCGCCTCGCCGGCCTCGAAGCCGCCGGTCAGCCGCCAGTAGATCAACTCCGCCGCCGCCCCTTGCGCCGGCGCCCCGAACGCCCCTGCCGCCGCCATCGCGGCTTCCAGCGGCAATTGCGGCGCCTGCCCGGCATCGACCTGCTTCTGGCCCGGCACGATGCCGGTCTTGTAGTCGAGGATCACCAGCATCCCGTCACGCCGCACTTCGATCCGGTCGGCCCGGCCGCGAAGGACAAACTCCCGCCCGCCCGGCGCCAGCGTCCACCGTCCCGATACCTCGGTCTCGATGCGCACCGGCGGCCCGTCCTCGGAGCGCCGCCTGACCTCGGTCTGCGCCACCCAATCGGCAATCCGGTGCAGCCGCGGCGCCCACCACTCCGCCAGCGCCGGCCGCAAACCGGCCTCCTGCAACGCCCGATCCATCGCCTGATGCAACCGTGCCGCCGCATCCGCCGGCCACGCCGCCCCGTTCTCGGTCAGAAAATGCTGCATCCCCGCATGCACCAGCGAGCCATACTCGGCGGCGTCGGTCTCCTGCTCCAGCGGATCGAGCGCCGTCAGCCCGAGCACATATTTGGCGTAGATCGCGTAGGGGTCCTCCAGCCAGGTCTGCACCTCCGTCACCCGCAGCCCGCGCGGACGCAGCTTCGGATCGGGGCGCGGCGTCGGTGGCAGCACCGGACGCGGCGGCCCATCGGGCAGATCGAGTTGCCGTGCCCAATCCGCCGCCGGATGCCTATCGAGCGCCCGTCCCTGACCGCGCAGAAACGCATCGAGCCGCGCCAGCCAGCGCGCCGGCACCGCAGGCGCGCCATCGCGCCGGCGCGGGCAGGACAGCACGGCGATCTCCGCCGCACACGCGGCCATGACGAAATCATGCGCGGCCTGGCCGACCCGCTCCTCCGGACTGGGCAACCCCGCCTTCGCCCGCATCGGCCGGCTCATCCACGGCCCCGGATCGGTCGCCGGTGGCCACACGCCCTCCACCAGCCCGCCGAGCACCACGACATCGACCGCCTGCAACCGCGCTTCCAGCAGCCCCCAGATGAACACGCGCGGATGCTCAGCCACCGCCGCGCGCCCGCGCAACGCCCGCCGGCTGCGCACCGCCACCCCCTCCAGCACGGCATCGAGCAGCCCCGGCAACACCGACGGCGGCTGTTCCGGCAGCAGCGCGAAGGCCGCCACCGCATCGCCGAGGGCCACCGCCAGCGCCTCGCCCTCCTCCATCGCCCACAGCCGCGCCGGCCCCGTCGCCTCATCTGTCGCCGCCAGCGCCTCCCCGGCCACGATCAACGCCGCGAGCGCATCCGCCGGCGCCACCACCCGCCCGCTCATCACCCGCAGCAGCGGCGCGACGCAGGCCTCCAGCCGCGCCAGCAGATCGGCGATTTCGGCATCCGCCCCCTCCAGCGCGCGCCGCAAACCGACGAACCCCGGCGGCGGCCGCGGTCCGCGCAGCCCGAACAACTCCAGCGCCCGCGCCGCCGACCGGCACATGGCGGGCGGCAACCCGGCCGCCGCGAGCGGATGCTTCAACAATGCGAGCAGCCGTACCGGCGCCAGGTCCTGCGCCACCGCATCGGCAAGCAGGCGCAGGAACAGGGCCGGCGGCGTCGCGGCCAACGGCTCCCCGGCGCTGTCATCGGCGACCACCCCCCAGCGCAGCAATTCCGCCGCGACCCGCCCCGCCAAGGCACGATCGGGCGTCACCAGCGCCGCCCGCGCGCCCGGCCGTTCCAGCGCATCACGCAACACCAGCGCGATGGCCGCCGCCTCCTCCTGCGCATCGGCGGCCTCAAGCCGCAGCAATCCCCCCGTGTCAAACACCCCAGCTTCCCGCCAATCCCCCAGCGCCGCCGCCGGCAGCAACGCGCGCGACAGCAGCGCCGCCCGCGCCGGCGTCGGCGCCCATGGCTCAACCTCCGCGCGCCGGACGCCCAGCCCCGCCAGCAGCGCCTTCAACCCGGCCTGCGGATGCCCCTCGGCGATCGCGTCCCACGCGTCGTCATCGAGCGCATGATCGAGGCCCGGCAGCACCACCAGCCCGCGCTCCAGCCCGGCCACCGCGCGCAACAGCCGCGTCACCGCCGGGATCACCGCCGTCGTCCCCGCGATCCAGACGGGCATGTCTGGCGCCGCCGCCTCCCACGCCAACGCCTGCGCCCGCAGCAGCTTCACCTGCCGCGCCGCCGGGTTCGACAGCCCGTTCGCCACCAGCCAGGCCGGCCAGGCCCGCGTGACGATGGCGAGAAACGCCAGCGTCACCCGCCAATGCTCGGCATGCTCGGCATCCGCCGCCCGCTCCAGCGCGGCGGGCAGATCGAGCTCCATCCGCTCCGCCTCGTCCATCAGTGCGGCGAGTTCGGCGGCCAGCATCCACGCCCGATCCGCCGTCCGCACCCCACCCTGCTCGGCCGGCAATTTCAGGATCAACGCCGACAGCGCCGCCAACCGCTGCGCCGGCGCGACGGCCGGCGGCAGATCGAGCGCCCCCGCCAGCGCGAACGGCGCCTCATCCACCGCGCCGAACGCGGTGATCCGCGGCAGCAGCAGCGCCTGCCCGTCGGAGACCCGCAGGAACGCCTCGGCGAGCGACCGCGCAGCGCGGCGCGTCGGCAGCAGGATCAGCCCGCGCGCCAGTTCGTCGGCGCCGCATTCCGCGATCCAGCGCCGCGCCAACACGTCCAGGAACGGCGCCCCCGGCGGCAACGAGACCAGTCTCATCGTCCCTCGCCGAGGGCCTGCGCATGCAGGTTATATTCCGCCTCGGCCAGATCGGGCGGTGTCGAGAGATGGTACCACAGCCCGTCATGCACCAATGCGCGCAACCGCCCCGCCACCATCGCGCGATCCCACAAGGCATTGACGCTGAACGCCCCCTCCGGCACATCGGCGAACAGCGCGGGCGAAACAAGCTGGATGCCGGCATACACATAGGGAACAATCTCGCGCTCGTTCGGCCGCCGCGGCACGCCCCACGGATCAAGCGCGAAATCGCCCAGCCCCACCGCCGCCTGCACCTGGAAGCTGCGCACCAGCAGCAGCATCGCGTCCATGGCGGACGGGTCGAACATCGCCTTCAGCCGCCCCAAAGCGGGCGTCGGGCCATCCAGCCAGAATGCGTCGCCATTGACGATGAAGAAAGGCTCGGGCCCCAACCGATCCAGCGCCGCGCGCACGCTGCCCCCGGTATCCAGCAACACGTCCTCCCGCAGCACCACGATGCGCGGCCCGTTCACCCGCGTGGCCAGATGCGCCGCCATCCGGTCGGCCTGCCAATGCGCGTTGACCACCACCTCATCGGCCCCCGCCTCGCGCAGCCGATCCAGCGCATGGTCGATCAGCGGCCGCCCGCCCAGCGGCAGCAGCGGCTTGGCGGTCTCGTTGGTGAGCGGGCGCATCCGCGTCCCCAGCCCGGCGGCCAGCAGCATGGCTCTCATCGATGGGTGTCCCAGCCGGTCAGGATTGCCTGGCGCCGGCTCCCGCTACCCGGCACGAGCGCCACCGTCAACGCATCCACCGGCCGCAGGGCGCCCAGACGATCCGGCCATTCGACCAGCACGATATCGGCACACGCATCGTCCCACCCCAGTTCCGCCAATGCCCCCGGCCCCGACAACCGCCATAAATCGAAATGATGCACCACCCCCAACCCGGTTTCATAGCTCTGCACCAGCGTAAACGTCGGGCTCGGCACCTCCAACGCGGGGTCCCCCGCCGCCGCCCGCAGGAACGCCCGCGCGAAGGCCGTCTTGCCGGCGCCAAGCGGCCCCTCCAGCAGGATCGCGTCGCCCGGCCGCGCCCGCGCCGCAATGGACGCGGCCAGCGCCTCGGTCGCGGCAAGATCAGGCAACGGGATCGCCGAGTCGGTCATGCCCCATCGTGCTCCAACCCGGCCGCCACGGCCACACGTTCCCTCCGCGCCATACCTGTTCTAGTTTCCCCCGATGACCACGCACATCGAAACCGATATCGCCATCGTCGGCGCCGGCCCCGTCGGCCTGTTTGCCGTCTTCGAACTCGGCATGCTCAAGCTGCGCAGCGTGCTGATCGACGCCCTGTCCGAAATCGGCGGGCAATGCACGGCGCTTTATCCGGAAAAGCCGATCTACGACATCCCCGCCCACCCGGCGATCGAGGCCAGCGACCTGATCGGCCTGCTCGAACGCCAGATATCCCCCTTCGACACCCCCCGCCTGCTCGGCCGCCGCGTCGAGAGCCTGGCCGGCGAACAAGGCGCCTTCGTCCTCACCACCGACCATGGCGACACGGTGCGCGCCAAGGCCGTCATCCTCGCCGCCGGCGCCGGCGCCTTCGGCCCCAACCGCCCCCCGCTCGACGGCCTGCCCGCCTACGAAGCCTCCGGCGCCGTGCAATACTATGTCCGCCGGCGCGAAGACCTGCGCGGCAAGCGCGTCGTCATCGCCGGCGGCGGCGACTCCGCGGTCGACTGGGCGCTCGCCCTGCGTGGCATCGCGGCCTCCATCCAGGTCGTCCATCGCCGCCCCAAATTCCGCGCCGCCCCCGAAACCGCCGCCCAGCTCGACGCCGCCGCCGCCCGTGGCGAGATCGAGATGGTCATCCCCTACCAACTGCACGCCCTGCACGGCGACGCCGGCCACCTCCGCGCCGTCGAAGTCGCCGACCTCGACGGCAAAACCCGCCGCCTCCCGGCCGACCTCCTGCTGCCGTTCTTCGGCCTGTCCATGGACCTCGGCCCCATCGCCGGCTGGGGCCTGGCCCTCGAACGCCACCACCTCGCCGTCACCCCCGCCACCTGCGAAACCTCCACCCCCGGCATCTTCGCCATCGGCGACGTCGCCACCTACCCCGGCAAGCTCAAACTCATCCTGCAAGGCTTCTCCGAGGCCGCCATGGCCGCCCACGCCATCCACCCGATCATCTTCCCCGGCACCGCCCTGCATTTCGAATACTCGACCACCAAGGGAGTCCCCCAGGGAGCGAAGACGTGAAAGCCCTCCTGCTGCCGGTCAAACGCATCGAAAACGCCAAGCAACGCCTCGCCCCCCTCCTCTCCCCCGCCGCCCGCCAGGCGCTGATGACCGCCATGATGACCGACCTCTTCGCCGCCGCCCGCGCCGCCACCGCCCCCGACCGCGTCTTCGTCGTCACCGCCGACCCCACCGCCGCCGCCCTCGCCACCACCCTCGGCTGGACCGTGCTGCACGAAACCACCCAAACCTCCGAAACCGCCTCCGTCGACGCCGCCTCCCGCCACTGCGAAAGCCTCGGCATCACCACCCTCCTGCGCCTGCCACTCGACCTGCCCTTGGTCACCGCCGCCGACATCGACGCCATCTTCGCCGCCGCCCCCGACAAACCCGGCACCGTCCTCGTCCCCTCGCGCGACGGCTCCGGCACCAACGCCATCCTGCGCACGCCTCCCACCCTCTTCCCCTCCCATTTCGGCCCCGACAGCTACACCAAACACGTCGCCGAAGCCGAACACACCAACGCCACCATCATCCATCTGCGCAATCCACGCATCGAAATGGACGTCGACGACGAAGCCGACCTCGCAGCATTGCACTCCCACGCTCCCATCGGCGGCGCGACTGGGGCGTGGCTGGAAAGCCACAAGCGCGCCTCCGGCGGCAAAGGGCCGGCGGCCTCATGACTCCCCTCATTTTCACACGATGCTAAACGCCGCTTTGAGCATTGGTATTTCCTTGATCATGAGACCGAAGCGTTCGAGAAGTGGCAGCACTCTGTGTTTCGGCATGTTTGGGATGAGATCGTAGAGCAGGCATCCCTGGTTGAACAAAGAGTGCTGCCGGTGTTTTGATGTGTTTGATTTGAGGAGGCGATCATAGCCCAGCGCCTCCCCTGCGGCGCCGAGCAGGTAATTACCCACTCCCCCTCCGCGCCCGTCGTTTTGACGGTCGGAGGGCTGTCAGGCGAGTGTGGCGAGGATGACATCGAAGGGGTTTTCCCCCTTGAGCCGGGCGGTGTCGATTGTCGTTCTCACATCGGCCTCGGCCTGCGCT
>JAYTUU010000084.1:0-23537 GCA_043744375.1 Rhodospirillales bacterium
CGCGAGCAGCCTTTAGTCAAATTCGGCTATCGTTCAAAGGCTGCTGACGCAGCCAAGAAGAGTCTCGGGTTTCCAAAGGCCCTCGGCCTTTGGCGGGTCCAGGGCAGCGCCCTGGCCTTCCTTATGTTAGCGCATATGGGCCTGAGGCCCGTCGCGCGACTGCGCGCTGCGCACGACGCCGGCGGAGCCTTGATTGCCTGTGGGCCTAAACGAGCAGCCCGGTAGACTTGCTGATAAGCTGATCGAGCGTTGGCTGGGTTGAGGCGGCGGAGGGGTCGTTGGCTTTGTTCAGCAGATAGCGTTGCGAGAAGGCGTCGACGAAGTGTTTGTCTTTGAGTTTGGTGATATCGAGGCGGGAGGCGATGGCTTTTTCCTGGGCCGGTAGTTCCTGGAAGGCGATCTGTTTGGGGATGTCGAGGGCGGTGGTGATGACGTCGCGCAGCACGGGGTCACCGAGGATTTCGAGGATGTTCTTGACCGAGGCGGCGCGGCTGCGGAAGTCGAGCGCGCTGGACAGGCCGGGGGTGGCGGCGTCCAGCGATTTGCGCCAGGCGATTTCGGCGTAGGCGTGGGCGACGGTGTCGAGCACCTTGGGGTTACGCAGGGTGGTGAGGCCCATGTGGGCGAAATCGTAGGTTTTGGCGACGGGTTTCCAGCGCGTGTCGGTGATACGGTTGACCAGGGATTTGCTGTTCGTGGTGTCCGACAGCAGGACTTTCTGCGCCAGCGCAGGGGAGTCCACGCGGTCTGCCAGGCCGTTGGCGGTGAGCAGGACTTTGAGGGCAACCGGGTTCTTCATCAGATCGAGCGGGGATTTCGCCTTGGCGACGGCGGCTTTGAAGGCGGCGATGTCGCGCGCGATGGCCGGTTGTTTGGCGGTGGCGGCCACCTGCTTGGCCTCGCTGGCCTCGGCGATGCGCAGGGCGATCAGCGGCGGGGTGACAGATCTCGTCGCAGCACCGTTGCCGTAGAGCGTGTCGAGCAGCGAGGGCTGGTCGGTGTTGGTGGTGTTTGGGAAGAGGATCGAATAGTCGATGCTGCCGCTCATGAGCGAAGACCTCCTGGGGGGAGATTGGCGCGGCGGCATGAAGAAACTATGAACGGGGGGGTGCTATTCGAGCGTCGCCAACAATCCGGCGATCAGTTTTCCGCGCCTTGCCAGGCTTTCGATCAGGATATGTTCGGTGAGCGTATGGAAGCCGTCGCCGGCGACGCCGAGGCCGTCGAGCGTCGGGATGCCCATGGCGCCGGTGAAGTTGCCGTCCGAGCCGCCGCCGGAGCTTTGGGCGGGGATGTCGTAGCCGAGGCCGAGGGCGATTGCCTGGGCGTGGCGCCACAGCGCCATGGTGCGCTCGTCGGCCTCCCACACCGGGCGGGTGACGGTGCGTTCCACCTTGAACTGGACGTCGTTGCCGGTGGCGCGCAGGCCGAGCATGGCGGCGACGCCGCGGTCGAGGTCCGCCTGGCGCTTGGCCATGCTGAGCGCCTCGCCGGTGCAGGTTGTGGTGACGCAATTGACCCATTGGCCGCCGTTCATGACGCCGACGGAGAAGGTGCAGTCCTCGGTGGTCATGTCTTCGATCGCGATGATCTGGCGGGCCATTTCGCGGATGGCGCTGCGGCCGTCGGCGAGGCGGGCGCCGGCGTGGGAGGGTTTGCCGGTGCTTTCCAGGCGGAACCGCGCGATCGCGTAGCGGCCGGTGACGACGCCGCCGTCGGGGCGGGCGGGTTCGGGGATGAGTACGTATTTGTGGCGCGCGGCCTCGGCCTCGATGAGGTCGTGGGTGCTCGGAGAGCCGACTTCCTCGTCGGAGGTGAGGAGGACGGTGATCGGCAGTTTAGTTGCGATATGCGCACGTTGGAGCTGGCGGATAGCTTCTGTTGCGATGTAGTTGCCGCCTTTCATGTCGAGAATCCCCGGGCCGTAGCAGCGGGTGCCGTCGCTGCGGAAGGGCAGGGCGGCGAGCGTGCCGATCGGGTGCACGGTGTCCATGTGGCCCATCACCAGGATGCCGGGGGTGGTGGCGGCGTGCGGGAAGGTGGCGCGGACGCAGTCGCCGAAGCCCTGGCGGCCGGCGATGCGTTCGACGCGGGCGCCGGCGATGGCGAGGTCGCGCCCGGCGATGTCCATCATGCGGTTGACGGCCGGGGCGTCATAGGTCGGGCTTTCGCATTCGATCCAGGGGCGCAGGCCGGCGAGCATGGCGGCGGTGTCGAAGGGCAGGGCGGCGGGGTTCATGTGGAGGCTCCCAGGGGTGGGCGCAGCATGTGCGCGCCGCCGGGCTGGCGCAATCCTCGGCGGGTTGCGCGGCGCGGCGCGAGCGCGGAGGTGGCGTCGATCGGTATCGTCTAGAGCGGCGCGACTGCGAACCGCATATGGCCGCGCCTGACTTCACCCGGCTGCAGAATGAACACGCCGTGTGCGCTGCCGTCGTGCATGTGGTTCAGGCCGTCATTGATGTTGCTGACCGGCTCGATGGCCATGAAGTCCTGGCCGGCGGGGACGTAGACGACGAGGTTCGCGAAGACCGGATCGGCGGTGATGTCGATGGCGTAGCCGCGATCGGGGTATTCGAGGCGGGCGTGGCCGTTCCAGTCGGAGAAGCAATTATCCATGTATTGCCCGACCGGCAATGCCGTGCGGTGGTTCCATTCCGGTGGCACGGCGGTGACATGGGTGGGGATCATGTCGGCGCCGTTGTGCCAGACCTGGCCGGCGGAGAACTGCATGCGCATGGCGGGGCTGCGGGGGAAGAACGGGTGTTGGCCGAAGCCGGCGGGGGCGGGGGCGCTGTGGCGGTTCTCGATGATGCAGTCGCAGTCGAGCGCGTTCTCGGAGAGGGTGAAAATCTGTTCGGCCTGGAAGGCGAAGGGCCAGAGCGGGCCGCCGGGAAAATCGAGGCCGAGGGTGACGGCGCCGCCGGCTTCTTGCGCGCTCCAGGGCAGTTGCCAGCCGGCGCCGTGGATGGCCCAGCCGCGCATGAGATCGGGCAGATCGTAGCTGTGGCCGGCGAAGGTGAAGCGGCGATGGGCGACGCGGTTGGAGTAGGGGAACAGCGGGTAGCTGGCGAGATCGCGCGGCGTGTCGGCGTCGAGCGCGCCGGGCAGGGGGGCGCGGAAGATCGGCTCGTTGTTGCGTGTCCATGCAACGACCGCGCCGCCGAAATCGGGGGCCAGTGTGAGTTTCGCCGCGCCGGCGACGATCGTGAGCAGATGTCTCATCCTTTGACGGCCCCCTGTGCCAAGCCGCGGATCATGGCGCGTTGGACGATGGCGAACAAGGCCAGCACTGGAAGGATCGAGAGGATGCCGCCGGCGGTGAGCGCACCCCAGGGGAGTTGAAATTCGCCGACCATCAGTTGCAATCCGACCGGCCAGGTGCGCGAGCCGGAGCTGGTGGTGAGCATGAGGGCGAACAGATATTCGTTCCAGGCGGCGATGCCGATGAACACGGCGCAGGCCCAGAGCCCGCCTTTGACGAGCGGCAGGACGACACGGAACATCGCGCCGAGGCGCGTGCAGCCGTCGATGCGGGCCGCTTCTTCGAGTTCGAGCGGGATGGCGTCGAAGAAGCCTTTCATCATCCAGATGAAGATCGGCAGCAGGAAGGCGGTGTAGGCGAGGGCCAGGCCGATGCGGGTGTCGAGCAGGCCGGCCTGGCGCATGATGATGAAGAGCGGAATGATCATCAGCACGACAGGGAACATGCGCAGGATGAGGAAGAACAGCATGACCTGCTGACGGCCGCGGAACTGGGTGCGCGAAACCGCGTAGGCGGCGAGGGTGCCGGCGAAGACACAGATGACGACAGTGAAGAATGTGGCGACCGCGCTGTTCCACATGAGGTCCGGAAGGTTCGACTGGGTCCAGATGGCGATGTAGTTGGTCAGCGTGGCGGGGTTCGGCAGGAAGCTGATGTGGCGGGTGATGATGTCGCGTTCGAATTTCAGCGAAATGATCAACGCCCAGACGACGGGGAAGGCGGCGGCGAAGGTGAAGGCGCAGGCGATCACGTAGATGATTGCGCGCTCGATCGGGTTGCGGCGCATGTCAGTCGGCTTTCAGCGCGTTGGAGTAGCGCACATAGAGCCAGGAACAGACGGCGAGGAGAACGAACATCACCACGCTGAGCGCGCCGGCATAGCCGAAATTGAATTCGCGATAGGCCTTCTGGAAGGCGTAGAGGGAGAGCACCTGCGTCGAGTGACCTGGCCCGCCGCCAGTCAGGATCAGCAGGAGTTCGGGGGAGTTCATCAGGCTGATGGCGCGCAGCACGACGGTGGCGACGATGATCATGCTGAGGCCGGGCAACTGGATGTGGATGAAGCGGCGCCAGAAACCGGCGCCATCGACGGCGGCGGCCTCGTAGAGTTCCTGCGGGATACCCTTGAGGCCGGCCAGCAGCAGCAGGCCGAAGAAGGGGAAGCCGTGCCAGGTTTCCACGGCGATGGCGGCGGGGAGTGCCCAGTTCGGGTCGGCGAACCAGGCCTTGAAGCCGGTGATGATGCCCATGCCGTCGAGGGCGGCGTTGATGATGCCGAGGCGGCTGTCCAGCATGAGCGCCCAGAGATTGCCGGCGACGACGAGGGGGAGGAACCAGGGCAGCAGGATGATGACGGACATGAACCGGAAACCGGGGAGTTCGTAGTCGAGCGCGACCGCGATCAGCATGCCGAATGCGAGTTCGAGGATGACCGTGCCGATCACCCAGATGGCCGTGTTTTGCAGGGAAATCCAGAACACGGGGTCGTCGAGCAGCGCGTAGTAGTGGCGCAGGCCGACATAGCCGGTGCCGAGGTCCAAGCGGTTCAGGCGCATCTGGCGGAAGCTGAGGTCGATGCCGGAAACGGTGGGGTAGATGATGACGGCGAAGACGAGGGCGAGGCTGGGCAGGAGCAGCAGCCAGGGGAAGGCGCGGGTGTCGGACAGCGCCGCGAGGCGGTTGATGAGGCCACGCGCCATCGGTCAGACGACCGCGAGGGCGGTTTTCTCGATCCACGCCCAGTCCGGCGCGTAGAGGCCGGGTTCTTCGGGCACGGTGAGGATACCGGCCTCGATCTTCATGCCGTGGGAGCCGTTTTTCAGGCCGCTGATCTGTTGGCTTGAAATAACGAGTTCCTCGTAATAGTCGTTGTTGGGAATGGCGCCGCAGAGATGGGCTTGCGGCACGCCCATGCCGTGCACCTGCGCTTTCATGCCGTGGCTTTCCGCGAGATGGGCGATCTTGATCGCGCCGGTCATGCCGCCTTTCATGTGTGGGTTGGTGCGCAGCATGTCGAGCGCGCCGGCCTGGACCCAGCTTGCCGCGTTCCAGTGCACGCCGTCGGAGGTTTCGGCGGCGAGGACGGGGATGTCGAGTGCGTCACAGAGTTTGCGATAGCTGCCGAGTTCGAACTCGCGCATCGGCTCCTCGTACCAGGCGAAGCCGGCCTCCTCGAGAACGCGGCCGAACCAGAGGCTCGTCGTGTAGTCCCAGCCCGCCGAGCCGTCGAACATCAGCACGGCGTCCGGGCCGGTCCATTTGCGCAGGTTGCGGCTGAGTTTGGCGTCTTCCTTGGCGTCGCCCCAAGCGTGCAGTTTGAAGGCTGTGAAGCCCTCGTCCATGCATTCCTTTATGTGGCGTTCGTATTCGTCCATCGTGTCCCAGGTTACGGTGCTCGCGTAGACCGGGATCTTGTTGCTGTTGCCGCCGAGCATTTTGTAGAGCGGCATGTTCGCGGCGCGGGATTTGAGGTCCCACGCGGCGAGGTCGATGAGGCCGAGCGAGTGGAGCTGCATTTCCTCCAGCCGGTCGAGCTCCCAGACGCGAGTCCAGAGGTCTTCGGTGAGCAACGGGTCGCGGCCGATGAGGGTTTTGAGGCGGCGTTCGACCAGGCTCATGACGGCATCGCCACGGCCGGTTTTCACCGCCCCGGTGATGCCGGCATCGGTGTCGATGCGCAGGATGGCGCTGCGCGGGATCTTCCCCGCAGGCGTGCCGTCGCCGGAGCCGGGAAGGCCGGCACGCCAGCGGAACGTATCACCGACATAGGGGTCGTTGACGAGATAGCAGCGTATGTCGGTGATGCGCATCGGATTTGCCTTAGTTTATGGCGGCGTCGAGGCCTTTCAGCATCGTGTCGACCGCCCTTTCCGGGGTGCTCTGGCCGACCAGGATCTTCTGGAACTCCGGCAGCACGACGTTCTGCGACCAGCCGGCGAAGCCGACGAAGGCGGGCGGCAGGCTGCCGAAGCTTGTGGTCTCCGCGGCCGGCCCGTAGAGCGCGTTGCCGGTGATCCGCTGATCCTTGGCGATGATGGTGGAGGAGGGGAAGTAGCCGGTCTCTTCGAGGAAGGCGATCGACGGGTCGTTCTCGCCCCAGAAGCTGATCCAGTCCCAGGCGGCATCGATATTGTCGGCCTTCATGATGCCGTTGAAGAGGTAGGTCAGGCGCGCGACGCGCTTGACGGGGCCGGCGGGTTTGGCGGCCGTGCCGAATTCACCTGGCTTGAAGAAGCGCACCATTTCGGTGAGCGATCCGGTGTGATGCCAGGTCATCGCCGTCTGGCCGGTTTTGAAGCCTTCCATGATCTGGCGGAAGCCGTCATTGGTGGCACTCGGCGGCACCACCTTGTGGACGGTGGCGAGTTCGGAGAACCACTTGATGGCGGCGACGGTCTTGCCTTTGTCCATGGCGTTCTTGCCGTCGATGACGAAGGGCGAGCCGAAGGCCTCGATGAGGTCGATGATGTAGGCCGCACCACCGGGGCCGGCGCGCATGCCGAAGCCGTAGCGGTTCTTCGAGGGGTCGGTGAGCTTCTTGGCGGCGGCGAGGAATTCCTCAAGCGTTTTCGGCGGGCCGGCGATGCCCGCCTGCTCGAACCAGTCTTTCCGGTAATAGGTCCAATCCACGAAGGTGAAGGCGGGAACGCCGTAGATCTTGCCGTTGATGGTGGCGCCCTTCCAGCGGTCGTCGGGATAGTTGGCCTTATTGGACCAGGCATTGACGCGGCTGCTGAGGTCCACGAGGCCGTTCATGGCGAGCATGTCCGGCAGGCGTTCGGCAACGACCATGCTGACGTCGGGCCGCGTGTTGGCGACCACGGCGGCGGTGAACTTCGCCATGTACTCGGGGTTGGGGATGTTCTCCTGCTGCAAGGTGATGGCGGGGAACTTCGCCTTGAACATCTCCATCACCCGCTTGAGGCCGGTGAACTCCTCCTGGCTGGTGAAGTGATGCCAGTAGACGACGCGGCCTGAACCGGCGGCGCCGGCGCGGCCGGGCAGGCCAACCGCCAGGCTTGAGGCCGCGACGCTGCCGAGCAGGGTGCGCCGTGATAGTTCGTTCATTGTGTTGTCTCCCCGTTTGTTGCTGTTGTCGTCTAGTCGAGCAGGATCGGCGCCGGCGGCGGCCCCGCCGGGCGGAGGCCTTCGGCGACGGTGTCGACGGCGTGGTGGTGGCGGGCCGTTTGCGAAAGACCCAATCCATGTCCAGGGCGATCGGGTGCGATCGCGTAGCCGTTGGCGAATTGTATCGGGTGTTCGGCGAGGTGGTTGTAGTTCTGGAAGGAATATTCGATCCATTCGGCCTCGGGCAGGGCGGCGGCGATGTGAACGCCGACTTCGAGGAAGGTGTTGCCGAGCGTGACCTTGACGCCGTATTCGCCGGCGAGCCAGCAGGCGCGCATGACGTCGGACATCTTGCCGTGGACGTTCATGTAGTCGACCGCGCGGGCCTCGATGAGGCGGCGCTTGCCGGAGAGGTCGAGATATTCGCCGGTGTTGATGTGGGTGAAGGGCAGCGCCTCGGAGACTTGGCGGAGGCCCTCGAAATCGTCGCGCAGGCAAGGGTCTTCGATCCAGAGAATATCGTGGCCGGCGTCATGATAGGCGTGCAAAGCGCGGATGGCTTCCTTGGGCGTCCAGGCCTCGTTGGCGTCGACCATGATGGTCGGGTTGGGGCCGACGGCTTCCTTGAGGAGTTTGAGGCGCTTGAGGTCCCACGCCAGATCGGGGTGGCCGATCTTGATCTTGAAGGCGTTGAAGCCCAAGGCTTTGGCTTTGGCGAAGAACTGGACGTAGTGGGCGTCCGACAAATGAAAATCCAGGCCGCTCGCATAGGCGCGGACGCGCGGGTCGGTGCCGCCGAGATAGCGGTAGAGCGGCAGTCCGGCCTGCTGGGCCGCGAGGTCCCACAGGGCCTGGTCGATCGCCTCGCCGAGGCCGTGGGAGACCGGGCGCCGGTTGCCGCCGCGGGGGCGGGAGATGCGGTGGATGAGGGCGACGGGGTGCTGGCCCTGGAGGCCGGCGAAGGCTTCGGTGCGGAAGCAGCGCTCGATCTCCGCCCGATCGGGCAGCGGATGAAACAGGTTGAGCAGCCACCCGGTGCCGGTGTTGCCGGCATCGTCATGCAGTTCGAGCACCGCGACGTTGCACACGTCGAACCCCACCTGGCTGTCGCCGATGACACGGTCCCGCCGAAAAGCGAAGCGGGTGATGGTGAAGTCGCGGATGGTGGGCATGCGGACGGTTTCCCCTCGTCAGGCTATTATAACAGCTCGGCGGGCGCCGTCACGTCACCCTGGACGAGCACGGCGACTATTCAAGCTTGGGCGCACCGCTCAGGCCGAGGATGGTGTTGAGGAACGCTTTGAGCTCTGGGCACGCCGAGGCGGCGACGGTGAGGTCCTGCCCGCGCAGAATCGCTGTGCCGTCGCGAACCTTTGAATAGGCGCGCTTGTTTGACCCCGTCATGAAAATGTCCTGCAAGACTTTCGCGGGGGAATGGCCATGGTTGACGCTCTCGGGGTGGGGCGAGGGTGGCCCCCGCGTGCTTCCAGCCACGGATTTGATGCGAGACCAGTAGGGAAGCAGCCATGCCTCGAAATCGTGCTGGGCGGCGTGCGGGTGGAACCGGGTCTCGCCCGATCCGACCCACTCGGTCATCTTGCGCTTGGCGTCGGCGGCGTCTGTGAAATCTTTTGAATTGCTGCCCGTATAGACGTCGGTGAGGGCGATCACCGCGTCGTTCTTATTCAGCAGCAGTTCAACAATCCGCTTCAGCGTGCCCTCCTTCGGTATTCGTCCGCCTGGGCCGTCTGTCCTGAACGCTAGCTTCGGCATTCTTCCGGAAAGCCTGGATTTGAGGAAGGTCCTGAGAGTGTCTTGAAACGCCTTCTCGGTGGCGCCTTCGACAAGGATCGCAATCCGCACGCTCACGACCTTCCCCCCAATTGCCCCATGCTCCAAAGCTGGTCGAGCGTGTAGTCCTCCATCCAGCCGTCGAGATCGAGCGCGTCTGCGCGTTGCACGGTCATTCCACCGCCCTCGTCATAATCACAGACGATGAGTTCCTCCGGACGCAAGAAACGGACGAAGCGGTCGGAGTGGGTGGCGACGACGAGTTGCGTGCGGGCTGACGCCTCGCGCATGAGGTCCGCGAGAAGACGCAGCAACTCCGGATGGAGACTGACTTCCGGCTCATCGATGAGGGTGACTTTGGCCAGGCCTGGGCTTTGCAAAAGTGTCGCCAGCCAGATGAACCGCAAGGTTCCTTCCGACAGCTCATTGGCGAAAATCGCGCGCGTGAAATTCTGATCCCGCCAGCCCAACGTGAGTAAACCGCCGGATTGCGGGGGGAATTCAAGACGTTCGAAGGTCGGGAATGCCGCCCTCAAAGCGTCCTCCACGGCTTCGAACCGATCGCGCGCGGTCTCCCGCATTGTGAAAAGACAAGACAGTAGATCCTCGCCGTCAGGGCCGGGTGTCTGGGCGGGTGACAGTTTCTGCGGCAAGCGGACCGGCGCTTTGGCGGATACATCCAGGACGTGGTACACTTCGGAAATGCCGGCAAGCAGACTGCGGAAGCTTTCCGCCTGGCGATACATCTTCGGGACTTGGGACAACGCGGTTTCCAGCCAATTGTATTCCCAATCCGGTTCCATGAAAGTGCGGTCATGATGATACCGGACCCGCTGGCCGATGCACTCGATGAACTTGAATGGATCGGAAGCCAAACGGTTCTGCTTCTGGCTCAGCTGCTCGTAGGCGATCTGATACCCATATCCCTTGTTGGCGATCTTGACATGATAGTCCAATGGGGAACCTGTCGGCTGATCCATCTGAATTGCTACGTGGAAACCATTCGTCTTCCCGTCAGCCGTGAGCAGGGAGGACAAGCCCCCCAATTGACCAATCGCGTTCTCCAATTGGCCTTTCGCGGAGGCGGCCAGAAGGTCAAAAATATCGAGGATGGAACTCTTCCCGACACCATTTGCGCCGATTAATACATTAAGTGGCGCAAGCTTAAGGTCCACCGCCCGAAGACGGCGAAAGCCCGTTACCTGCAACGCCGAAAATCCCTGGGACATACCGCCCTCCCGTGTCACTGGACCCTATCCCACCGAGGGGAACGGGCCAAGCCGCCCCACGATTTCGCGCATGGACGAATATCTCCCTCCCCCATGCGATTGCGCCGGGGGTTGCAATTTGCGGGCAACATGACCCGCCTCATCCCGGAACCAGCCGGATCACGAGTTCGGCCGCTGCGTCCACCGCCGCACGCGAGTAGAGCAGCGGCACGTAGTCGCCGGCGGCCCAGAGCGGTGCGAGGTCGTCGTAGTGCGGGGAGCGCGGGTCGCCCGATTGGCCGGGGGCGTTGATGCAGCGGCTGGCGTCCCAGTCGCCGACGTCGCACACCATGCGGAACGAGGCGCCGGTGGTGACGCGGAAGTCGGACATTCGGTAGCCCGCGTTCATCGGTGTTGACGAGGAGCCGCCCTTTGGCAGCGGGCCGACATTCTTCATGTCCGGCACGATGTCGTTCAGCGGGTGCTCGAAGAACCCGTGGTGCAGCTGGCCCCATGTCCAGGTTGTCGTGTCCTGGCCCATGCGCAGGCGGCAATCGACGACGGCGGCGGCCAGCGTTGTCAGCAGCATGGCGTCGCGATCGGGGAGGCGCTCATCGGGCGTTTCGAGCAAGGCGAGCAGCGTTTCGACATCGCCCGGTGCCATCAGCGCGCGCACATCGGGGTCGGTCACCAGCAAGTCGAAGATCGCGGGCTTGAGGTGCTTGCTCCACCAGATCTCCTGCAACGCGGCGCCGGCGCTGTCGCGTGCCAGATGTTCGTCCCAGTGCGCGAGGAGGGTCAAACCGATCTCGGTGTCGCCACTTCCGGTCAGCGCGGCCAGCAGGGCCTTCAGGCGGCGGCCGGGGATGGAAACGTCGTCGGTCTGCAAGGCCATGGAGTCGGCGAGGGTGTGGACCGGCTGGGCGTCGAGCACCTCGTGGATGCGCGTGGTGCGCGAGCGTTCGGCCCATTCGAAGCCGAGTTTCTTGTCCGCATACGGGTAATCGGGCGGCAGGTTCATTTCGTTAGCGGTGGCCACGAAGCCACGCTCGGGGTTGATGGCGCGCGGCAGATCGGTGAACGGAACAAAGCCGTTCCACTCGTAGCGGCCATCGCCGGGCACTGGCAGCAGCCCGTCCCAGTTCGGGCGCACCGGCGCGCGGCCGGCGGCGAACCAGGCGATGTTGCCGTCGCGATCGGCATAGACATGGTTCACCGAAGGGGTGGACCAGCCATGCAGCGCGCGCTCGTACTCCTCCAGCGAGGCCGCCTGCATGTAGGCGAGGCTGGAGAAATAGGCGGACGAGCCGGCCTCGAACCACAGCGAACGGATGGCGTAGGCGCGGTGCGTCTCGGTGTCCGCGTGAACGACCGGGCCGTGGCGGGTGAACTTCAGCGTCACGTCCTGGGGCGGGTGGCCGCGGACGGCGATGCTCTCGGTCAGGTGGCGCATGTCCTCCCAGCCGTCGCCGTAACGGTAGCGGTCCGGGTTCTCCGGGTCGGTTTCGTAGACATAGAGGTCTTCCTGGTCCATCGGGAAGATCGTCAGGCTGAAGGCGCAGAATGCGTTGTGGCCGATGGATATGCCGGGCAAGGCGGGTTCACCGGCGCCGATGGCGTCAATCCCCGGCCCGGTCAGATGCACGATCGTGCGCAGCGAGGGCAGCGCGTGGGCGCGGTGCGGGTCGCTTGCCAGGATCGGCCGCCCCGTATCGGTGCGGCTGCCGGCGACGGCCCAGTTGTTGGAGCCTTGCAGATAGACGTCGCCGAGATCGTCCACGCGGGTCCATTTCCAGGCGTCCTCCAGGGTCGTCGTCATCCGCGCATGGCTGAAATCGAGGCGGACGGTGGCAAGCTTGAAGACGTCGAGCACGGCAGCGGGGATGCTCGCGAGGTCGAGCCCCTCCGGCAGGATCGGCGTCCATGGCGGCTCGATGGAGCGGCGCAGCAGGTCGGTCGCCTGATCGGAGCGGGCGAGCACCTGGGCGCGGGCGACCTCGGACAGCACGTTGCGGACCAGGCCATGGCTGCGGATGCGCACGACGTCGGCGGCATCCCAGCGCGCGGGGGCGCTGCCGGTGAGGGCGAATTCCGGCGGCAGCAGGCTCGGCTGCGCCACGGTGCGGTCGATCCAGGCGTTGATGCCGGCGACGAACGCCTCGGTGATCGCCCGTGTCTCGGGGGTACCGTAGGCCGCCCATTCCGCCTCCATGTCGCCGCGATAGAGGAACAGGCGGGCGGCGCGGTCCTGGGCGAGGAAGCCCGGCCCGAAATCGGCGGCGAGCTGGCCGAGGCCCCGCTTGCGCCAGATGTCGAGCTGCCACAGCCGCTCGCGGGCGGCGGAGAGGCCCTGGGCGAAGAACACGTCGTGGCGGGTTTCGGCGCGGATATGCGCGATCCCCCAGGCGTCCATGACGATTTCGGCGGGCTGCTCCAGCCCTGCGAGGCGGATTTCGACGGTTCTGGGTTCTGACATGGCGTGGCCTCCGGGCGATCGGCGACAAACTTCCATGCCGGGGCCCAATGGACAAGCGGGCAGTGGACAAATGGGCAAGGGTGGTGTCAGGCTGCCCGTGGGCAGGCAGCAGGGGACCTCACCATGAATGAAAAATCTGGTTGGAGCGTTGGACGGCGGGCGCTGATGGCGGGCGGCGCGGCGGTGGGTTTGGCGGCCGGGTTGCCGGCGGCCCTGGCGGCGGGGCGGACGCGCTACATCACCGCCAACAACAACCCCTACGACATCCTCGATCCCCATCAGGTGTTCGACATCGGACGCATCGCGATCCGGTTGAACATGTACGACTCGCTGGTGCGCTGGGTGGACAATCCGCCGAAGCTGGAGATGTGGCTGGCCGAGAAGGTCGAGATCGCCGCGGACGGCATGAGCTACGTGTTCACGCTGCGGCCCGGCGTGAAGTTCCATGACGGCAGCGCGCTGACGGCGGATGATGTCGTCTGGTCGATGGAGCGCATCCTCGGCATCAAGAAGGGCGCCTACGGACTGTTCGCCGACGTGATCAAGCCGGGCTCCACCAAGGCGCTCGATCCGCTCCGGGTGCAGTTCACATTGACAAAACCGTTCGCCGTGTTCCAGGCGGTGCTCTCGGAACTCTGGGTCGTCAACAGCAAGCTCGTCAAATCCAAGGAGAAGGACGGCGACTGGGGTGCGGAGTGGCTGACCCGCAACGAGGCCGGCTCGGGCGGCTACAAGCTCAAGCGGTTCGATCCGGCGATCGGCTTCCAGGCCGAACGCAACGAGGCGCATTTCATGCCGTTCAAGGCCGGCGCCGTCGATGACGCCGATTTCCGCGTTTCGATGGAAACCGCCACGCGCGTGCTTGGCATGATCAAGGGCGAGTTCACCACCACGGACGGCTACATGCCGGCCGAGCAGGTGCAGCGCATGAAGGCCAGCGGCAATGTGTGGTTCAAGGAGGCGGAGAGCATCCGCACCTTCTACTTCATCATCAACCACGCCAAGGCGCCGCTGAACGACGTTCATCTGCGCCGCGCGCTCAGCTGCATGTTCGACTACGACGGCTTCAACAACAACATTCTCGGTGGCACGGTGGTGCGCAATCCCGGGATTGTTCCGAACCCGATGTGGGGCGCGCCGGCCGACCTGAAGGGCTACAGCTACGATATCGACAAGGCGAAATGGCATCTCGGCCAGATGAAGGAGAAGATCCGGCCGCTCCAGATCGGCGCGATGGCCGGCTATCCGCAGTCGGAGCAGGCGGCCCAGATGCTGCAGGCCGGTGCGGCGAAGGCGGGGCTGGAGATCAAGATCGTCGCCGAACCCTATACGACGATCGCCCCCAAGCTCGACGATCCCGAGCGCGCGCACGACCTCATTCCGCTGTGGCGCAGCGCCTATTTTGCCGATCCGCACAACTGGACCGGCTACCTGTTCAACAGCCGGAACTTCAAATCGGGCAATGCGAGCTTCTACAAGAACGCGCGGGTCGACGAGTTGACCGACCAGGCGCTGGTCGTCACTGACCGGGATAAGCGCCGGCCGCTCTACGAGGAAGTCTCGCGCATTCTGGTCGACGAGGCCGTGGGGCTGTTCGTCAACAACACGAAGTTCTACGGCCCCTACGGCAAGAGTGTGAAGTCCGTGCGGTTCTGCCCGATCGGGGATACGCAGGATTTGCGCTGGATCGAAATGAACACCTGACACGATGCGGCTGCTCGCGCTGATCCTGCGGCGGTGTCTGTGGATGCCGCCGACACTGCTGGGGTTGACGCTGATCGTGTTCACCGTCTCGCACATCATCCCCGCCGATCCCGCGCGGGTGCTGGCCGGCGAGAACGCGCCGATCGAGCAGGTCGAAGCGCTCCGGCGCAAATACGGCCTCGATCGGCCGCTGCCGGAGCAGTTCGTGCGCTATGTCGGCGATGTCGTGCAGGGCAGCCTGGGGACCAGCCTGTATACCCAGCGACCGGTCGCCAGCGACCTGGTGGAGCGCATGCCGGCGACCTTCGAGCTTGCGATCTTCGCGCTCCTGCTCTCGGTGTTCGTCGGATTGCCGCTCGGCGTGGTCTCCGCGTTGCGGCGCAATTCGATGCTGGATCATGTCGTCCGCATGATCACCATCGCCGGGCTGGCGATGGCGGCCTTCTGGCTCGCGATATTGCTGCAATTGCTGTTCTCGATGCAGTTGAACCTGACGCCCGTGCAGGGCCGGATCGACGGCTGGGGGCCGGACGCGATCACCGGCTTCTACACCCTCGATGCCGTCATCCGCGGCGACTGGGAAACGTTCTTCTCCGCCCTGCGCTATCTGTTCCTGCCGATGATCACGCTCGCCATTCCCGCCATGGCGACCATCGTGCGGTTCACGCGCGCGGGCGTTCTGAACGTCATGAGCAGCAATTTCGTCTTCTACATGGCCGCAATGGGCCTGCCGCGGCGGGTGGTGATCTGGAAATACATCCTGCGCAGTGCGCTGATCGGCACGCTCACGCAGATCGGCCTCGTCTTCGGCAACCTGCTGGCCGGCGCCGTGGTCGTGGAGACGGTGTTCTCCTGGCCGGGATTGGGCACCTACGCCTACAACTCGATCCTGCAATCCGACTACAACGCGATCATGGGCTTCACGCTGTTCACCGGTTCGGTGTTCATCGGCGTGAACCTGCTGGTTGATATCGCGCAATCCGTGCTCGATCCGAGGGGCAGATGAAGGCCGAGGGGCAGATGAAGGTGGCGGGCAGATGAAAACCCTGAAGCGTCTGCTGCGCGACCGGGCCTTGGTCATCGGCATCAGTATCGTTACTTTGCTGATTTTGGCGGCCGTGTTCGCAACACCGCTGGCCAACTTCCCGGGCCACGTGACCGGCTTCGATCCGACCTTCCGCCTCCGCCCGCCCGGCGAGACATTCTGGCTCGGCACTGACCGGATGGGCGCCGACATCTACAGCCGGCTGCTGTTCGGCGCCCGCCTGACCATTCTCATTTCGGTTACGGCCACTGCCGTTGCGGTGTTGATCGGCGTGCCCATCGGCCTGCTCGCCGGCTACTATGACCGCTGGTTCAGCGACCTTCTGATGCGCGTCTCCGACGTGTTCCTCGCCGTGCCGCAGATCGTGCTCGCCATCGCCATTGCGCAAACCCTTGGGCCGGCGATCCAGAACGTCATCCTGGCACTCTCCGCGACCTACTGGCCGTTCTGGGCGCGGCTCGTCTATGCGGAAACCCGTAGTCTGCGCAACGAGGTTTTCATCGAGGCGGCGATCGCCATGGGCGCCTCGCCACTGCGCGTGATGGTGCTGCATGTTGTGCCCTCCATCGCTTCCTCGATCATCGTGCGTACCACGATCGGCATGGGCGGAACGATTTTGGCAGCGGCCTCGCTTGGCTTCCTCGGCCTCGGCGCGCCGCCACCCACGCCCGAATGGGGCCGCATGATCGCCGAGAGCCGCGAGTTCCTGCCGCAGGCCTGGTGGTATGCGACCGCACCGGGCATCGCCATTCTGCTGGTGGTCATGGGCTTCAACCTGCTCGGCGACGGGCTGCGCGATGTGCTCGACCCGCGCATCCGCCGCGGTGGCTGAGATGGCGGGGTTTCTCGACGTTCGTGACCTGTCGGTTGGTTTTGCCACCGAGAATGGCGTCGCGCGGGTGCTGGACCACGTCAGCTTCTCGATGCGGGCGGGCGAAATCATGGGCCTGGTCGGCGAATCTGGTTGCGGCAAGACAACGCTGGCCCGTGCTATTCTCGGTGTTCTGCCGGACAACGCGGTGATCGATAACGGCACGATGGGCTTCGGGGCAGCCGATCTTCTGGGTGCCGGAGCGGAACCGTTGCGTGGCCGCGCGATCACTTTCATCCCGCAGGACCCCTATGGGTCCTTCAGCCCGCTCTTCACGATTGGAGACCAGATCAGCGAACTCATGCGCTGGAAGTCGCCGGATCGCACCGCGGGGGATCGCGGCTATCCGGCCAGCCGACGCCGGGCAGACCAGGCGCGGGTGCTGGTGGCGTTGCGCGATGTGCAACTGCCCGACCCCGAGCGCCTGCTGCGCAAGTACCCGCACGAGTTGTCGGGCGGCCAACGCCAACGCGTCATGATCGCCATGGCCCTGCTACCCGAACCGAAGCTGGTGATCGCGGACGAGCCGACCACGGCGTTGGACGTCACGATCCAGGCACAAATTCTCAAACTGCTGAAACGCCTGGCCAGTGAACGCGGCGCCTCCGTGCTGTTCACCACGCATGATCTCGGCACGGCCTGGGAAATCTGCGATCGGGTGACGGTGATGTATGCGGGGCAGGAGGCGGAAACGGCTGGGGTGCGCGACTTCTTCGAACGTCCGCGACATCCCTATACCGGCATGCTGTTGGCGAGCCTGCCCACCCAGGGCGCTGCCCTGAAAGGGATCCCTGGCGACGTGCCAAGCCCCTTTGCGCCGCCGCCAGGCTGCCGCTTCCATCCGCGCTGTCCGCGCGCCTCGGCGATTTGCCGCGAGACCCATAACGAAGTGGCCGAGCCTGCGACTGGGCATTTCGTTAGATGCCACCATCCGCTGCAATGGGAGATGGCATGAGCGCCGGGCCGATCATGCAGATCAGCGGGCTGCACCGGCATTTCGCGATGCGCAACGTCTGGGGGCGGCGCACCGGCTGGTTGCGCGCGCTCGATGGCGTTTCGCTGTCGGTGGACAAGGGCGAAATCCTCGGCGTCGTCGGCGAGTCCGGCTGCGGGAAGTCGACGCTTGGCAAGACGATCACGGGCATCCACACACCAAGTGCCGGCAGTGTTCATTTCGAAGGCAACGAGATTGCCACGCTCTCTCCGAGTGCCGGGCGGGCAGTACGGCGCAATCTGCAATATTGCTATCAGGATCCGGGCGCTTCGCTCGATCCGCGCTGGAAGATCGGCCGTGCGCTCGAAGAACCGCTGATCGTGCATACGCGGATGAGCCGTGCCGACCGGCTCGCGCGGGTCAGCGAGACGCTCCATGCGGTCGGACTGCCCGAGCGGCATCTCGATCTATACCCACATGAAATCAGCGGCGGCCAGCAGCGCCGGGTGGGATTGGCGCGCATCCTGATGCTGCGCCCAAGCCTGATTATTCTCGATGAGCCCACATCGGGCCTGGATGTTTCGGTGCAGGCGGTGGTGCTGAACCTGCTGCTCGAACTGCGCGCGCGCTTCGATCTGACGTATCTTTTCATCAGCCACGACCTCAGCGTCGTCCGACTGTTCAGCCAGCGCATCGCGGTGATGTATCTCGGCCGGGTCGTCGAGATTGGCGCGACCGCGCAAGTATTCGCCACCCCGCAGCATCCGTATACGCAGTCCCTGCTCGCCGCTGTGCCGGTGATCGGCGGGCGGCGGGTGACCGAGGATTTCTGGCTCGAGGGCGAACCGCCGAGCCCGGGCGCGCTCCCCAGCGGATGCCGCTTTCGCCCCCGTTGCCCACGCGCGGACGCGCGTTGCGCGGCCGAAGACCCACCAGAGCGCCGGTTGGCGGATGGCCGGCTGGTCGCCTGTCATCACCCCGCAGACGAGGAGAGGCCATCATGAGCAAGGTAGCAATCGTTACCGGTGGCGCACGCGGCATCGGCCGTGGTTGCGCGCTGGCGCTGGCAGAGAAGGGTCTCGACATCGCCATTGTCGACATGCTCGCGCCCGAGATGGAGCGCACGATGGGTGAACTGGCCGCGATGGGGCGCATCGCGCGCATCTATCAGGCGGATGTCGCCGATTATCGTCGCGCCGCCGAAGTGGTGGCACAGATCGCGGCCGATTTCGGGCGCATCGACGTGCTGGTGAACAACGCCGGACGTGGCAATCCGAAGGGCATCACCGAGATCACCGAGGACGAGTTCGATCGTACGATCGCAGTCAATCTCAAGAGCTGTTTCAACTTCATCCAGCCCGTCGTGCCCGTCATGCGGGCCGGCGGCGGCGGGCGGATCGTCTCGATGTCGTCGCTGAATGCGCACTCCGGCGGCGTCACCAGCGCCGTCTCGAAATTCTCCTACGCGGCGGCCAAAGCCGGCATTCTCGGCATGACCCGCGCGCTCGCCAAGGAACTCGGCCCGGAAATCGCCATCAACGCAATCTGTCCAGGGGTGATCGAGACTGAACTTGGCAACGTGCTGACCAAGGCGCGCGGGCCGGAACTGATGAAGGGCATCGCTCTCGGCCGCTTGGGAACGCCGCGTGACGTAGCGCAACTCGTCGCGTTTCTTGCAACGGTCGAGCCGAACTTCATCACCGGGCAGGATTTCGTGATCGACGGGTTGCAGTGGGTGTGCTGAGCATCGCCGCCGCCAGATCCTGCCGTGCGACACGGCCGGCGGTGAGGTTGGTGCAGTTGACGATAGCGAGGCGGAAGCCGCCCGGCGGCATGGCGTGCAGGCGGGCATGGCGATCGGCGTGGAAGGTGATTTGCACGCTGGAGATGCCCGGACGTTTTCGGATTGCCTCCACAAGCGCTGCCGGTGGCTGCTGGCCGCGTTGTCCGGGCGGTCCGAACAGGATGACACTGTAGCCGGTGCGGCGTTCTCGCTCCGTAAACTCCCAGTTCCCATTTGCATAAAGTGCGATCAGCGCGGGTACCCAGCCGGGGCCGTAGAGGTCCGGCCACTGATCGGCGAAGCGCAGATGCACCTCGATGATGCGCCCGCCGATCGTCTCCAGGTTGAGCATGCCCGTGTAGCCCGGGAGACTAGCAGCAATCCACGCGGCGCAGGCACGTTCCAGCGCGGGGCGATCTTCGGCATGGATGATCCAGCGATCAAACGTTCCGCCGGCGCGTGGAATTCCTGTCGCATGGCGCCACCACATCGTATGCCCGTCGACGACGGCGACATCGGTGCTGACATGGGCGCCGGTCAGCAACTCCATCCAGAAATGGCCCGGTTGGATTGCGGAATGATACTGCGTCGCGGATCGGATGGCCTGGCTGCCGGTGCCCATGCCCCTGAGGTTGACGATGGGCTTGGAAAAAACTGGAAACGATGGCGGCATGACCCCGTGCGGTGCCGCTGCGATGGCCTGGGAGTGCGCGACCTTGAGCTTGTCGTAGACCCAGCGCTGCGCCGGATACCACGCCCAGGCATCCGCGTCCTCGGTCGGGATGTCAACGTCGTCAGGGCAGAAGAACCCTGTGAAATACTGCACCCGCCAGGGATCAGCCTCGCGGATCGGCATCGCTCAGGCCAGAGCGTCAAGCGGCCAGATCGGCCGACGGACATTCTTGAACGCGGCGTTGCGCAGGATCACCGAGCCGAGACCGCCGCCATCGACGGTGATCACCTCGCGGGCCAATGGCTCGAACGCGGCCCGGAAATGATGGTTCGATTTGACCGCCACCGTGTTCTTCCGCGTCGGATCGCAGCCGAGCGAGGTCATCTGTGCCGTATCGGTTGCCTGGCCGTTGTTGCTGATCAGCACGATCTCGATGCCGCCCACGCGCAGCAGAGCGGAGAGGCCATAGTCGCGCCAGACGCCGCCACCCATCGGCCCGAAGGTCTGGATAACGCCGTCAGTCACCGCAACAACATGGCCGCTGACGGTCAGCGGGCCACCCCCGGCGGCCGGATCATGCTTGCCGCCGAGGGTAATCGCGCCAACCTTGCCGACACCGATCGTGAGCGCGTCGCGCACTGCCTGCGGGTCGTAGATCGCGTAGAACGCGGTGTTCTGCAGATCCGCGGCGATCATCGCGCGCAGTAGATCGGTCGAGTCGCCGTAGTGCCCGCTGCCCGGATTATCCGTCACATCGGCCATCACCAGCGGCCGGTCATGCTGGTCTTCGCCGGACTTCGCGTGCCGCACGGCATCCGCGATGGAGCGGTTGGTAACGCTGACGTAGTCGCGAGTCTTCCAGGCATAGTCAATGAACTCTTCCGCGATAGCCTGGCCGGCGGCGTCGTTGTTGTCCGTGGTGACGGTGACGGATGGGCCGATGTCGCGGATGTCGGCCGCGGTAAATCCGGCGCACACGCTGACCACGAGGGCGCGGCCCTCCAACTCCAGCGCCTCGCCACGCTCGATCAGTTCGCGCATCGGGCCGATCTGCGTGCGCCCGCCGTTGAGGCCCCGCAGCATCGGCCGCCTGGCGATCACGGTGCGTGGTCGTAGCTTTCCCTCCATGGCTTTCTGCAACAGATCGGCGCCTTGCCAAGCCCGCTCGTAGTAGTCGACATGCGGATAGGTGCGCACGGCGATCAGTGCATTCGCACACGCCGCCATCTGCGCGGTGATGTTGCCGTGCAGATCGAGTGTCACGACGATCGGCACGTCCGGGCCGACGATGGCGCGCAACCGCCGGAGGAGTTCGCCTTCGCCGTCCTCGTAATTCTCGGTCACCATCGCACCGTGCAGATGCAGCAATGCGCCATCGATGCCGCCCGCGGCGCCCGCGAGCAGCAGCCCCGCGAGCGTCTCGAACGCCTCGGACGTCACCATCCCCGAAGGGTTGGCGGAGGCGGCGAGGGGGTGGATCAGCGTCCAGCCGAACGTGTCGGCGGCCTCGAACGTGGCGCCGAATTCCGACCGCGTGCCACGGCGCTGCGCTGGGATTTCGTTGGCGGTCAGGAACACCCGGCGGCGGAAATTCTCCAGCGTCGTCGGCACAATGCTGAACGTGTTCGTTTCATGCGCGATCTCGCCCGTCAGCACTCGGTAGCCCATTGCCGTCTTCCCTCATCATTGCGCCTCCGTCGCGCAGCAACGCCTCGCGGCCCGCCGCTCCGAGAGCGTAGACCCCATTGGCGACACGTTCAAACCAGCCGTAGACATTGCGCTGAAGAATTTTCGCGGCGTCTGGCGCGGCCGCACGAAGGTCGCGTGGCCGGGCCGTGCCATCACGCAGACATGCAGCTATGGTCAACGCCTGTTGCCGATACGCGGTCATGATCGGACGGCGCGTGCTGCCGCCGGTCATCGGGTCGCCGGCGCGGCGGGCGAATTCGCGCAGCATCAGCCGACGCTGCGGGTGGTTCCGACGTGGCGCATACGGGCCGGCTTCGGCGAGAACTTCGACATGTCCGGTCCGCAGTGTTACCGCGAGCAGCCCGACTCCAAGCAAGCGGCACAGGCGATGCGCGCGCCGGTCCCGATCGCGCCCGCGTTTGGTCGCGGGCACGGCAAGCCACACCTCGTCGGCCGTCTGCAACCGGTCGACGGCCTGCAACACAAGCTCGAAGCTGAGGCTGAGCTTGAGCTCGGCGATCACCAGCATCGGTGGCGCGCCGTCGCGCAAACCCACCACGTCGGCGCCACGCACTTCCCCCTTCACCTCGAAACCGAGGTCTTCGAGGAACCGTTTGATAGGCGCATACAGGGCAGTCTCGGACATGCGTTGAGCATCCGGGCGTCCCGCGATAGCGTCAACCGGCACAAGGTGAAATCGATGCCCGCCAAACCTGTCTTTCGTCCGAAGCCGAACGCCATCCAGTCCCTGTTCGGCCGCCGCAAGGCGGTGATCGGGGTGATCCATTCCCGGCCGCTGCCCGGCGCGCCGGGCTATGAGGGCGAGGCGATGGAGGACATCATCGGCTTCGCGCTGGCCGAGGCCACGCGCTATCGCGACGGCGGCGTCGATGGCCTGATTGTCGAGAACCACGGGGACATCCCTTTCGCCAAGCCCGAGCATCTCGGTCCGGAAACAGCGGCTTGCATGGCGGTGATGACACGCGCGGTGCGGCTCGCGAGCGGCCTGCCGGTGGGGGTGAACGTGCTTGCCAACGGCGCGATCCAGGCCCTCGCAGTCGCCAAGGCGGCTGGCGCCGTCTTCGTGCGGGTGAACCAGTGGGCCAACGCCTATGTCGCCAATGAGGGCTTCATCGAAGGCCCCGCCGGGGCTGCCGCCCGCTATCGCGCCTGGCTGCACGCGCGGAACATTCGCATTTTCGCCGACGTCCACGTCAAGCATGGCGCCCACGCCATCGTTGCCGACCGCGCGATCGGCGAGCTGGCGCGCGATGCCGAATTCTTCGACGCCGATGTCGCCATCGCCACGGGGCAGCGCACCGGCGACGCCGCGAGCCTCGACGAGTTACGCGAAATCGCCGCCGGCACCTCGCTGCCGGTGGCCGTTGGCAGCGGCGTCACGCCCGAGAATGTCGGCGACATCCTCGCCGTTGCCGATGCGGTGATCGTCGCGAGCTGGCTGAAACAGGATGGCGTGTGGTGGAACCCGGTCGATCCCGAACGCCTCGCGTTCTTTATGCAGGCGGTGGCGCGCGCGCGCGGATGAGCCGGGTTTTCGTTCTCGGCAACGCCTCGATCGACGTGACGTTGCGCGTGCCCCGCCTCCCGCTGCCAGGGGAGACGCTGATGGCGCGTGGCATCGCGCGGGCGCCGGGCGGGAAGGGGCTGAACCAGGCCGTGGCGGCCGCACGGGCCGGGGCGGAGGTGCATTTCTGCGCGGCGATCGGGCGCGAGCCGGAGGCGGACATCATCCGTTCGGCCCTCCGCGACGAGACACTTGCTGGGCTGCGTCTGCTGGATGCTGGGCCGCCCACTGACCTCTCGACGCTCCTGGTCGCGCCCGGCGGCGCGAACTGCATCATCAGCACCGGCGATTGCGCCGCCGCCCTGGCGATGGCCGACGCGTGCGACTTCCTCGCGGGGATGCGCGGCGAGGACATCCTGCTGATGCAGGGCAACCTGTCCGCGGCGGTGACGGCGGCGGCGCTCGCACGTTCGCGCCGCGCCATCGTCAACACCGCGCCGATCCGCTG